>NZ_DASTEP010000170.1:0-105321 GCF_035709525.1 Hymenobacter sp.
GCGAGTCTCCAGACTCGCGTACCGAAGTAAAGGCGGCGCGTAAGCTATTTCGCGAGTCTGGAGACTCGCCCCACTGGTTGGCCTGCCGTTACGCGCTGCGCGCTAAACGGCGGCCAGCGGCAGCGGCGCTGCCAACGGCTGACATTATTCAGTAAGTATCAATTCAATGGCCGAAAACCTCTTTCTCACCGCCGACACCAAAGCCGCCCGCTACGCCGAGCTGCTACCCCAAATCGAAGCCCTCACCAGCGCCGAGCCCGACCTCACCGCCAACCTCGCCAACACGGCCGCCGCGCTGCGGCAGGCGTTCGGTTTTTTCTGGGTCGGCTTTTACTTGGTGAAAAATGAGGAGCTGGTGCTCGGGCCGTTTCAGGGGCCGATAGCCTGCACGCGCATCCGCAAGGGGCGCGGGGTGTGCGGCACCAGCTGGGCCGAAGCCCGCACGGTGCTGGTGCCCGACGTGGAGGCGTTTCCGGGCCACATCGCGTGCAGCTCCGACTCGAAGTCGGAAATCGTGGTGCCGGTTATTAAAGAAGGCACCGTAGTAGCCGTGCTCGACGTAGACAGCGACCAGCTCAACGACTTCGACGCCGACGACCAGGCGGCGCTGGAGCAACTGATGGCCCTGGCAAGCGCTTGGTTTTAAAGACTATGAACGTATCGAAGATGTGGCTGCTGCTGCTGGGCAGCGCGGTAGCCGGCTGCGGCAAGCAGGTAGAAGTAGCGCCTGGCGTCGCCATCCGGCACCAGCACGACGCGGCCATTCAGCGGCAGATAGAGCTGCTGCAAGCCGAGCAGCTGAAAGTGTCGGCCCCGGCCGCCGGCTCCGGCCCGGCCGTGCTCAGCCTGGAAGTGCTGAACCCCCAGGCCGCGCCCGAGCAGCACCCCGATACCCTGAAGCAGCGGATGCGCCAGCTGGCCCGCCTGCTGGTGAGCGACCTGAAAAATCCCGCTGACTACCAGGTAGTAAACGCCCAGGCTACGTTCAAGCCCGGCTTGCTGGCCAAGGACAAAAACACCAGCTCACTAGCCTTCATCTACCCGCTGGCCAGCCTGAAATAGCGCCCTGCCGGGCCCTGCCGCCGTTACCTTCACCGCATGGATTCTCCTTCTTCCTCTTCGCCTATCGCCGCTACTCCTGCCGCCGCCGAGCCGCTCGTGATAATGGGCGCGGGCCTGGTGGGCACGCTGCTGGCCCTGTACCTGGTGCGGCGCGGCCACCCGGTGCACCTCTACGAGCGCCTGCCCGACCCGCGCCGGGGCAGCCTGCGCGAGGCGCGCTCCATCAACCTAGCCCTCTCCGACCGGGGCTGGCGCGGGCTGGCGGGCGTGGGCGTTACCGATGATATTCAGAAGGTTGGCATCCCGATGTACCGGCGCGTGATGCACGACCAGCGCGGGCAGCTCACCTACCAGCCCTACGGGCAGGAGGGCCAGGCTATTTTTTCGGTGAGCCGCGACAGCCTCAACCGCACCCTGCTCGACCTGGCCGAGGCCAAGCCGGGCGTCGAAATTACCTTCGGGCAGAAACTGACCCAACTCGACCTGCCCGCCCGCCGCCTGCACCTGCGCGACGTGGCCAGCGCCCGCGAATACGATGTGCCCTACCAGCGCCTCTTTGGCGTGGATGGCGCGTGGTCGGCGGTGCGCGGGGCCATGCAGCGGCTCGATAGGGCCGACTACTCGCAGCAGTACCTAGAGTATGGCTATAAGGAATTGACCATCGCGGCGGGGCCGAATGGTGCCTGGCAGCTGGAGAAAAACGCCCTCCATATCTGGCCCAGGGGCAATTACCTGATGATTGCGCTACCCAACCTCGACGGGTCGTTCAATGCTACGCTGTTCTTTCCTTATGAAGGGCCGCTATCCTTCGACAGCCTGCGCACGCCCGAGGAGGTAGAGCGGTTTTTCGGCGAGGTATTTCCCGACGTGGTGCCGCTGATGCCGGAGCTTGATACCGAGTTCTTTGACCACCCCACGGGCTCGCTCGTCACCATCCGGTGTTGGCCCTGGAGCTACCAGGATTCGGTGCTGCTGCTCGGCGATGCGGCTCACGCCATCGTGCCTTTCTACGGCCAGGGCATGAACGCGGGCTTTGAGGACTGCACCGTGCTCGACCGCCTGCTCGACGACCTGGGCGAAGGCGACTGGGGCCGCATTATGGATGAGTTTGAGCGCCTGCGCAAGCCCAACACCGATGCCATGGCCGAGCTCGCGCTTTACAACTTCGTGGAAATGCGCGACCGCGTGGCCGACCCGCGCTTCCTGCTGCAAAAGCGCATCGAGGCCAAAATCGCCGCCCAATATCCCGACAAGTGGCTACCGCTGTACTCGCGCGTCACGTTCTCGCCCGACACCCCCTATGCTGAGGCCTGGGCCGCCGGGCAAAAGCAAGACGCCATTATGCAGCAACTCATGCCGCATATTCAAAGTGAAGCTGACTATGAGAATGCGGAGGTGCAAGCATTGGTTGCTCGCTTGGTAGGATAAGTTTCCCGCAGAGTTTCGCAGGGTTGAAAACGCAGGGTCTCGCAGGGTGCCAATTGGACGAACCCTGCGAGACCCTGCGTTTTTAACCCTGCGAAACTCCGCGGAAAATTTGAAATTACGGCTGCACCGTAATCGTGCGCGTAACCGAGTTGAACGGCCCCGGAATCAGCTTGCCGCCGTTATCGACTAATTCCAGCTTGATGGTGGCCTGGCCGGGCGGCAGGCCTTCCATCATGTAGGGCAGCCACTGGTCGAGCATAAACTCGGTGCCGTTGATGGTAGCGCGCACCTTGTTGCCGTCGGGGGCCAGGGTAGTGTTGACGAGGTAGAAGTCCAGCATGATTTTCTTCGCATCAGCGCCCGCGTAGGTGTCTTTGGGGCGGCTGTAGAAGAGGTGCGGGGCTTTCAAATCGACTTTGGCGCTGGTGGTATCTACGTTATTACCCACCGTAATGGTGCGCAAGTCATACGCGCCCAGATGCTTGAGGCTTTCGTGGTACGAGCGTGATAGAAACGAGAGAATCACGTGCTGGCCGGGCTCCATCGGCTGCGAAAACTTGGTTTCGTACTGCGCGATGTAGGGCTTGTTGTCGATGATGAGGTGAATGTGCTGGCCCTTCATCGAGTTGGCCATGTGCTGGGCGTGGTCGCCGCCCGTCATCTTGGTCAGCTGAAAGTTGGTGAGGTCGTAGCTGAACGGCACCGGGCTGGGCACCGACGAGCCCGCTACGGGCTGGTTGAGGCGCAGCTGCGCCGTGGGGAACTTGGGCGAGTCGTCGAAGGGCGTCAGCGTGATACCGTTTTTAGTCTGGGCCGCGCCGGCTACCGTGTTGGTGGTGGTTTGGGCCCCGAGGGCCGTGTCGCGCTCGGCGGGGGCGGTAGTGGCGGTTTCGGCTTGCTGCGAGGTGCTGCAGCTGCCGAGGGCCAGGGCGGCGGCCAGCGCCAGGGTGCCGCCAAACGGGGCAAGAGCAGATTTCATAAGGTGAAAGGAAAGGTGGAAAAGAAAGCGCTGCTAAGCTGCGTGAGTTGATTTTACTTAGACATGAGACGTTAGACACGAGACATGAGAAAGCTTAGTAGAGCAGTTCTCGTGTCTCGTGTCTAACGTCTCATGTCTAAGTAAAATCAATAGAAACGGTCGATTAAAACCATTGCTTAACCCGTACAATACGGCACCAACCCGCCCCAGGGTTTTGCCGTACCTTTGGGCCAGGTAACCATTGGTTTGCTGCTGGCGGGTTGGCGCGGGCGGCTGGCTCGCAAGCGCGGCCGGCCAGTCGATTCGCTACCAGTGGTTATTGGTTGTAGAACCAATCAGCAAGTAATTCTTAACCCAATTACTTTTTTAGCATGGCTGATAACCTGCCTGACCACATCCCCTCGCTCGACCTGGCGGATTTCCGCTCCGGCGACCCCGCCCGCAAAGCCAAGTTCGTGCAAGAACTCGGCGATGCCTACCAAAGCATCGGCTTCATCGCCCTCAAAAACCACGGCCTCAACGAGGAGCAAACAAAGGCCCTGTACGCCGACGTGCAGGAGTTTTTCCAACTGCCCGACCAGGCCAAGCAGGCCTACGAAGTGCCCGAGCTAGCCGGCCAGCGCGGCTACATCAGCAAGGGCAAGGAGCACGCCAAGGGCCGCAACACCGGCGACCTGAAGGAGTTTTTCCACGTGGGCCAGGAGGTCGAGGGCGAAGACCCGGTAAAGGAGCAGTATCCCGCCAACATCTGGCCCAATGAGGTGCCCCGCTTCGCGCAAAGCACCATGAAGGCCTACCGCACCCTCGAAAGTGCGGGCAAAGACGTGCTACGCGCCATCGCGCTGTACCTGGAGCTGCCTGAGAACTACTTCGACGATAAAGTGGTGAACGGCAACAGCATCCTGCGCCCCATCCACTACTTTCCTATCGAAGACCCCGACGCGGTGCCCGCCGATGCGGTGCGCGCTGCCGAGCACGGCGACATCAACCTCATCACGCTGCTGATGGGCGCCAGCGCCGACGGCTTGCAAGTGAAGCGCCGCGACGGCCAGTGGATTGCCATCACGGCCCTGCCCGACCAGATTGTGGTGAACGTGGGCGACATGCTCCAGCGCCTCACCAACGGCGTGCTCAAGAGCACCATTCACCGCGTGGTAAACCCGCCCCGCGAGAAAATGAACACCTCGCGCTACAGCATCCCGTTCTTCATGCACCCGCGCTCCGAGATGAGCCTGGCGGCTCTGCCGCACCTCGTCACGGCCGACAACCCGAAGAAGGAAGCCGACATCACGGCCGGCGAGTTCTTGAACGAGCGGCTGATTGAGCTGGGGTTGAAGAAGAAGTAAGTGATTGATAGTTTGAGAAGCGGCTGGCCTGAAAAGGTCAGCCGCTTTTCGTTGCGCGGACTTTGTAGTCCGCGTGCGTTAGCAGTAAATAATTCGGTTAATTCATACGCGGACTACAAAGTCCGCGCAACACTCCTTCCTAAATGACCACCCGCATCGAGCACGATTTTCTGGGCGAACGCCACATCCCCGCCAACGTCTACTACGGCATCCAAACCCTGCGGGCGATGGAAAACTTCGCCATCACGGGCATTCCAATTAAGAATGAGCCGCTATTCGTGCAGGCACTGGCTTACGTGAAAAAGGGCGCGGCCCTGGCCAATAAAGAGCTTGGCGTGCTGCCCGCTAACATTGCCGATGCCATCGTGGCGGCCTGCGACCGAGTAGCGAGCGGCGAGTTCGACGACCAGTTTCTGACCGACATGATACAGGGCGGCGCGGGCACTTCGGTGAACATGAACGCCAACGAGGTAATCGCCAACGTAGCCCTCGAAATGATGGGCCACCAGAAAGGCGACTACGACTACTGCCACCCCAATAACCACGTCAACTGCTCGCAAAGCACCAACGACGCCTACCCTACGGCCTTCCGCATCGCGCTCAACAACAAGCTCGTGGGCTACCGCCAGGCCCTAGGTGCCCTCGCCGATGCCTTCGCCCAAAAAGGCGAGGAGTTCAAGAACGTGCTCAAGATGGGCCGCACCCAGCTGCAAGACGCTGTGCCCATGAGCATGGGCGACGAGTTTCACGCCTTCGCCACCAACCTGCGTGAGGAGCTGCTGCGCATAGATGATTCGCGCCGGCTCATCTCCGAAATTAACATGGGCGCTACTGCCATCGGCACCGGCGTGAATACGCCGCCCGGCTACGCGGGCCTCGTAACCCAGCACCTGCGCCAGGTAACGGGACTGGATTTGCTGCTGGCCGGCGACCTCATCGAAGCTACCTACGATACCGGGGCCTACGTGCAGCTCTCGGGTGTACTCAAGCGCACGGCCGTGAAGCTCAGCAAAATCTGCAACGACCTGCGCCTGCTCAGCAGTGGCCCCCGCACCGGCCTCAACGAAATAAACCTGCCCGCCTTGCAGCCCGGCAGCAGCATCATGCCCGGTAAGGTCAACCCCGTCATCCCGGAGGTAGTTAACCAAACGGCCTTCTACGTGGCCGGGGCCGACCTCACGGTGACGATGGCCGCCGAGGCCGGCCAGCTCCAACTCAATGTCATGGAGCCGGTTATCTCGTTTGCACTCTTCACCAGCATCAGCTACCTCACCAACGCATGCCACACCCTGCGCGACAAGTGCGTGCTCGGCATCACGGCCAACGCCGCGCACGCCGCCAACATGGTCTACAACAGCATTGGCATCGTGACGCAGCTCAACCCCGTGCTGGGCTACGAGGCCTCGGCCAGTATTGCCAAAGAAGCTTTGGCCACCGGCAAGTCGGTGCACGATATTGCCGTGACCGAGCGCGGATTGTTGACTCAGGCGAAGTGGGACGAGATTTTCACGTTTGAGAATCTGATTCGGCCGGTGTTTATTCAGTAAGCAGTCAGTGTAGGGTAAGCTTTAGCTTGCCAGCGCGTAGCGCATAAACGCATGTTGAGCAAATGGAAGCGCGGTAAAATTTGCCCCACAATCGTTTATGCGCTACGCGCTGGCAAGCTAAAGCTTACCCTACACCGAAATTATCCTATCTTCGGCGCAGGTAACTCCCGCCATTTCGTGCTTTCCAAGTCTTCCATTCGTGCTACGCCCGCCGTGCCCCTGGCGCCCCTGCGGCGGGCGGGCCGCCGGATGCGCCGCACCCGCAACGTTATCTTTCTCAAAGATGTAGCTGGCTTGGCCTTCACGGCCTTTGGTGGTCCGCAGGCCCACGTGGCCATGATGCTGCGCCTGCTCGTGGCCAAGCGCCGCTACCTCACCGCCGCCGAGCTGCTGGAGCTGCAAGCCCTGTGCGCGTTGCTGCCGGGGCCCACTTCGACCCAGACCATCACGGCCATCGGGCTGCGGCTGGGCGGGCCCAATCTGGCGTATTTAACCCTGATAATCTGGTGCTTACCAGCGGTAGTGATAATGACCGTGGCGGGGCTGCTGCTGAGCCACGTCGATGGCGGGCGCACGGCGCAGGTGGTGCAGTTTGTGCAGCCGGTGGCGGTGGGCTTCGTGGCGTTTTCGGCCTACCGCATTGCCGAAAAGGTCATTCACACCAAAACTTCGGTGGCTTTGATGGTAGCCGCCGCCATGATAGCCTACTTCTTTCAGCTGCCGTGGGTGCTGCCGGTGCTGCTGCTGGCGGGCGGCAGCGTCACTACGCTGCGCTACCGCAAGCACACCATCGTGCAGGATAAGAAGCCCTTGCACATCGAATGGGCCAACTTTGGGCTGTGGCTCGGCATCTTCCTGGGGGCAGCCTTGCTGGGGCACTACACCGAGCTGCTGCCGGTGCGCTTATTCGAGAATTTTTATCGCAACGGCTCGCTGGTATTCGGCGGCGGGCAAGTGCTGGCCCCGCTGCTTTTTGCGGAGTTCGTGGAGTTTAAGCACTACCTCACGAGTGCCGAGTTCTTGTCGGGCCTGGGCATGGTGCAGGCGCTGCCGGGGCCCAATTTTGCCTTTGCCTCCTACATCGGGGCGCTGGCCATGCGGCCCACCGGCCTGGGCGTGGGCGGGCAACTGGTGGGCGCGCTGGTAGGCGCGCTGGGTATCTTTTTGCCCGGTTTGTTTCTGATATTCTTCGCCATCCGCTTCTGGGATGGCCTGCGCCAATACCGCGTGGTAAAGGCCTCACTGGAAGGCGTGAACGCCGTGAGCGCCGGCCTGGTTTGCGCCGCCGCGTTACTGCTCTACCACCCGCTGCCCGACCGCCTGCTGGCCTTGCCCGGCTGCCCGCCCGGCTGGCAGTTTCCCCTCAACCCGCTCTTGGTGGGCCTCACGTTTCTGCTGCTACTCTGGGAGCGCGTGCCGAGCGTGTTCATCATCGGCGCGGCGCTGGCGGCGGGGTGGCTGGTGGGCTGAATGTAGGGTAAGCTTTAGCTTGCCTTTTCCGCGTCTGAATGAAGTAAGATTTTACTTATCAATCGCGAAAAAGGCAAGCTAAAGCTTACCCTACACTACTTTTTCGCCCCGGCAAAGCGGCGGTCGGCTTCGGGCCAGTTCACCACGTTCCAGAAGGCGGCTACGTAGTCGGGGCGCTTGTTTTGGTACTTGAGGTAGTAGGCGTGCTCCCACACGTCGAGGCCCAGCACGGGCGTGCCGCGCTGGATGCCGGGCAGGTCCATGAGCGGATTGTCCTGGTTGGGGGTGCTGGAAATGAAGAGCTTGCCGGCCTTGTCTACGCTCAGCCAGGCCCAGCCCGAGCCGAAGCGCGAGGTAGCGGCTTTGGTGAATTCTTCCTTAAACTTGTCGAACGAGCCGAAGTCCTTGGTGATGGCCGTGGCCAGCGCGCCGGTGGGCTGCCCGCCGCCCTTCTGGGCCAGCAGCGTCCAGAACATCGAGTGGTTGTAGTGGCCGCCCGCGTTGTTGCGGATGGCGTCGGGCTGCTTGCTGGCGGTGGCGAGCAGGTCGGCCAGGGGCAGCTTTTCCTCGGGCTTGCCGGCTACGGCCTCGTTCAGCTTCGAGACATAGGTTTTGTGGTGCGCGTCGTGGTGAATTTCCATCGTGCGGGCGTCGATGTGCGGCTCCAGCGCTGCGAAGGCGTAGGGCAGCGGCGGCAGCGTGAACGGCCCGTCGGCCATGGGCAGGGCGCGGGCATCGCGCAAAAAGCGCTCTTCCTGGGCGCGGGCCAGCACGGCAGGGCTAACTAAGGCGCTGAGCGCGAACGCGGCGGCGTTCTTGATAAAATCGCGTTTTAGCATGGGGTAAGGAGTAGGGTAGCACGGACTTTCAGTCCGCGAGGGCAAGGTAAGGCCGGTAGCGCGTTGCACGCGCGGACTGAAAGTCCGCGCTACTTGTTCGTGATTTCCACGTAGGCCTTGCCCGTCACGGGCTGGCCGTGGTGGGTGCCGCTCACCTTGCACATGCCCTCCCAGTAATACATAGTGAAGGCGTGGAAAAAGCGCAGCGCCAGCTCCTGCTGCGGCACCAGCGGCTCTACCACCAGGTCGTAGCCCTGGGCGGGCACCTGCACGCGCCAAGTGGCAGGGTACTTCTTTTTAGACTTGGGGCTGGTCCAGTAGGTGAGGGGCGTCAGCGTAAAGTCATTGCCCGCGAGGTGCAGGTTCTCATTGCTGGCGCTGAAATACGAGCCATTGTTGAGGCTTTGGCCGGTTTCGCTGTTGCGCAGCGTGTTCAGCATCAGCTCGCTGCGTTGCGGCACTTCGGCGCGGGGCTGCTCGTCGAGCTGGATGCTGAGCCAGTCCCAGCCCACGCCCTTGGCCACGATGCTGGTGCAGTTCCACTGCCGGTCATACCACAGGTCGCCGCTTACCTGGTGGGTTTTGCCGGCCACCGTGAGCGTGCCGGTGGTAGCCAGACGCGGGTATGAGTAGTAGCCGGCCAGCACGCCGCCGCCGTAGTTTTCGTAGCCGGTGCCGCCGTGCAGCAGCACGGGCTTGGTGGGCGTGGTGCTCAGGTTCAGGGCATAGCCGGCGTTGTCTTTGCCGGTGAGGGCGGCGGCAAACTGGTACTTGCCTTCCTGCCCGTCAAACGTCCAGACCTGTCCATCCTTGTGCTCGCGCAGGCGCAGCGGCAGCGAGTCGGAAAGCAGGCGCGGCAGCTTGCCGAGCTTGTAGTCGTAGTTGAAATGCTGGCCTTTGGGGTCGGTGATGGCCACGTTCACCATCTGGTAGTCGTCTTTGCCATCCTTCAGGTTGAAGTGGAAAAAGACATACTCGATGCCAAATTCCTCGCCGCTGGCCTGGTCGCGCAGGTGGCCGGTGAGGTACCACCACTCCAGCGAGTTCTTCGGGTGCACGGCCTCTTCGCGGGGCAGCTCAGCGCGAGTGGCGGTGGGGTTAAAGCGGGTAGTGGGTACCGGCTTAAAGGTGGAGCAGGCGGTAAAAAGCAGCGTCAGCAGCAGCGCAATGGGTAGTCGCATCATACCCCGCTACAAAGGTTTTGAAGGCCGAAAAGTTTGGCCTGCTTGCTATTTTGAGCCAGCCTCAGGGGTGACGGTGAAGCCTTGAACAAGGTTGTTAATATGTTCAGCCAAAAGCGAGTCCGTGGGGCAGTTCACTGCCAGCGTGGTATCGCCAGCCAGCAGCTCAGCCGGAGTAACTGTCGCACTAGTGAGCGTCGGCGGCTGTGCATGTGCTAAAGGCGGGCGTGGGGCCACGCGGGTGGCCGGGTCGCAGGCTTGCAGGACCAGCACGGCCGCCAGTACGCCCGCTAGCCACGGCTGCCACTGGCGTGGCGGCTGGGTAGACCGGGCCGCTAAAGGCCGCCCTACCTGGCTAGCGCGAAATCGCCCACAGGTGCCGCCCACACCCGCTCGCTGGAAATAAGCTAGAATTTCGGCGTCGGTTTGCTGGCTGAAATCAACCACTGTTTGCTGGCAGGCGGCGCAGTGGCGGCCGCCGCTGGCGGGCGTCATGGCGCCCCAGTTTTCGGCACAGGGCCGGGGAATACTGATGCTGAAATTCATGGCTTAAAAATAGGATGCCAACGACTTACGGCCGGATGCTGTGCGCCCGCGCCGGGTACACGGGCGGCGGCGCGGGCGGGGTCATCAGCCGGAAGCCGCGCAGGTTGGGCCGCCCGCGGCCGGGGGCCGAGGCCAGGCGCAGCACCAGCGGGTGCGCGGGGTCGTAGGTGCGCCAGTCGAGCCGCCGGCGCAGGGGCTTGAAAGTGTAGCCCACCGGCACCACCGAAATGCGCAGCTCGCCGCCGCGCACCGGCTTCCACTCGGCCGGAAAGCTGAAGGTGAAACGGCCCTGCGCGTCGGTCACGGCCCCGTATTTGGTGTCGTTGAGGTACAGCCACAGGTCGGGTATCGGCACATTTAGCGAGTCGTCGATGGCCGTGCCGCTGATAGTTATCGGTCCCGTTGGCCGGGGCGCTGGTTGGCCGGCGGGCAGCTGCGCCTGCGCCGCCAGGCAGCGGCTGGCTGCCAGCAGCAGTACCCAGCGGCAGGGTTGTTTTTGGATAAGATTCATCATAAATAGCCTAGCGTTTTTCAGAATCAGGCAAAAAAGCGACTCACCCGCTGCCACAGCGTAGGCGGCGGGCTCACCAGCCCTAGCCCACCCAGAAAAACCCTGGCCGTAGCCAGCCGGATGGTGAGTGGGCCGGGCTTGGCGCGCAGGGCTACTTCCTGCCGGTAGGTTTCGCGGCCCACCGCGCTGATGAGCAGCACGATGCGAGCCTGCGTGGTGACGATGGGGAAAACAAACTTGCCGTGCTCATCGGTGGCAACCTGGTTATCGCTACCGTCCAGTAGCACGGTAGCTCCGGCAATGGGCGCGTTGGTATGGCTGTCGAGCACTACGCCTTCCAGGTGGTAGCTGCCGCTGGGCGGCGGCCCGGCCAGCCGCACTGGCGCGGCGGGCTCTTGGCCTGGGGGCGGCGCGGCCAGGCTCACGGGCGGCGCGGTGCGGCCTGCCGCCCGCGCCCCGCCCAGCGGCACTAGGCTGATGGCGGCCAGCAGCGCGCCCAACCAGGCGCGCCACGGCTGCCGTGGTGCGGCAGCGCGCAGGGGCCGCGCCAGTTGGTCGGCCCGCACCCGGCCGCAAGTACCGGCCCGGCCCGCCTGCGCCAGGTAGGTTAGAATTTCGGCATCGGTCATGCGGGTGAAATCAACTACCGTTTTGGTGCACGTGGCGCAGTAGCGGCTGCTGGCGGCGGGCGTCATGGCGGCCCAGCTTTCGGCGCAGGGCTGCGGGATGCGAAGGGTAGTAGCGCGTGGGGTCATAACTCAGAAAGAAGAAGCCGCTTTTCTTCCTGATGCCGACCCGCGCCCGATTGCACACGGCCCCGCCGTAACTTGGCCGTTTGCTATTTTGCCGCTCCAATTTTTTCCTGGCCAGATGCCCCCCTCCAATACCTCGCTCTTCCGCCGCAAAACCATTGAATCTATCCTGGCCAACCCGCCCGCCGATGCCGAAGGCCACGGCGGCGGGGGCGGCGGCCTGGCCCGCCACCTCACCGTGCGCGACCTCACGGGGCTGGGCATCGCGGCCATTATCGGGGCGGGCATCTTCTCGACCATCGGGCAGGCCAGCCTCAATGGCGGGCCGGCCGTGTCGCTGCTGTTCGTGTTTACGGCCGTGGCCTGCGCGTTTTCGGCCTTGTGCTACGCGCAGTTTGCGGCTACCATTCCGGTCAGCGGCTCGGCTTACACCTACGCCTACACCTCGTTTGGCGAGCTCGCGGCCTGGATTATCGGCTGGGCGTTGATAATGGAATACGCGGTGGGCAACATCGTGGTGGCCATTTCGTGGAGCGACTACTTCACCGGCCTGCTCGATGGCATCGGGCTGCACATCCCGGCCTGGCTCACGATGGGCACCCAAAGCGCCCACAGCGGCTACGAGGCCGTGCTGGCCCTCATGCAAAGCGGCAAGCCCCTGAGCGCCGCCACGCCCGCGCAGCTCGACGCCTACTACGCCTGGACCAAAGCCCCCGAGCTGGCCGACGGTCTGCGGCTGGTAATCGACCTGCCGGCCTTCCTCATCACCGTGGCCATCACGGCGCTGGTGTACGTGGGCATCAAGGAAAGCAAAAATGCCTCTAACTTCTTGGTAGCGTTGAAGTTGGCGGTAGTGGCCATCGTCATCGTAGTTGGTGTTTTCTACGTGGAGCCCGAAAACTGGCACCCCTTCGCGCCCAACGGCTTGGGCGGCGTGCTCAAGAGCGTGTCGGCCGTGTTCTTCGCCTACATCGGCTTCGATGCCATTTCGACCACCGCCGAGGAGTGCAAAAACCCGCAGCGCGACCTGCCCCGCGCTATGATGTGGGCGCTCATCATCTGCACGGTGCTCTACGTGCTTATTACGCTGGTGCTCACGGGCATGGTGAGCTACAAAGAACTGGGCGTGGGCGACCCGCTCTCTTTCGTGTTTGCGCGGGTGGGCCTCACCTGGTTTTCCAAGCTGGTAGCCGTGAGCGCCGTCTTTGCGATGGCCTCGGTGCTGCTGGTGTTTCAGCTGGGGCAGCCGCGCATCTGGCTCACCATGAGCCGCGACGGGCTGCTGCCGGGGCTGTTTTCGAAGGTGCATCCCAAGTTTCACACGCCCTCGTTCAGCACCATTATCACGGGCGTGTTCGTGGGCGTGCCGGCCTTGTTTGTGAATATGGACATGGTAGTCGACCTCACCAGCATCGGCACGCTGTTCGCCTTCGCACTCGTCTGCGGTGGCATCCTCATCATCGACCCCAAGGGTAAGTCCAACGCCCGCTTCACGGTGCCCTACATCAACGGCCGCTGGCTGATGCTGCTGCTACTGGCCCTCGGCGCGGGCGCGCTCTACCAGTACAACGGCCCCGCCAACCACGAGTTTTGGCTCGACATCAGCGGGCAGCACGGCTGGCTGGTCGAAGATGCCGAGGGCAAAATCACGGGCGGCTTCGCGCACCAGATTCCCTACCTCACCTTCCTGCTGGCTACCGTGGCGCTGGCCGTGGTCACGTTCCGCAAGCAGCTGTCGCTGCTGCCGGTGCTGGGCCTCATCATTAACCTCTACCTGATGACGCAGCTCGGCATCCGCAACTGGGCCATGTTCTCGGGCTGGCTGGTGCTGGGGCTGGGCATCTATTTTGGGTATGGCTACAAGCACTCGCGGCTGAACAAGGGTGGGTTGAAACTGGGGTGAGGGTAGGGCGAAGGTGGGGTGAGAGTGGGGAGAAGGTGGGGCGAAGCCAGCGCCGAAAAACGGCGGCCTAAGCCATTCTTGCTTTCCGACTGTTAGCCAATGCTTAATACCTATGCCAGCTTTGGGGCGTCGCCCGCTGGCTGGCCGCTGGCTTATTTTCGTCTAATGGCACTCTTTCTTCCTTTTATCGAAGCCGAAATACAAGACCAGTACTAGGCTGAGGACAACGCCCGGCCCTGGATAGTAGGCTTTAGCGGCGGCAAAGACTCCACCATGCTTTTGCAGCTGGTGTGGAAAGCCGTGCAGAAGCTGCCCGAGCAGCTGCGGTGGCGGCCGGTCCACGTGGTCTGCAACGATACGATGGTGGAAAACCCGCGCATCGTGCGCTTCATCGAGGACACGCTGTATCGAATTGAGGCAGCGGCGACCGCGCAGAGTATGCCGTTTCACGTGCATCGCACCACGCCCCGGCTCGAAGATACGTTCTGGACCAACCTGCTGGGCAAGGGCTACCCGGCCCCGTCGAACACCTTCCGGTGGTGTACCGAGCGCCTCAAAATAAACCCGGCCACGCAGTTCATCCGCACCAAAATCAGCGATGCGGGCGAGGTGATTATCCTGCTGGGCACGCGCTCGGCCGAAAGCTCGCGCCGCGCGCGCTCGATGGCCAAGCACGCCGTGCATGGGCAGCGGCTGCGCAAGCACGTGCTGCCCAATGCCTACGTGTACGCGCCCATCAAGAACCTATAAACCAACGAGCTGTGGCAGTCCTGAGCCAGGTGCCCCCGCCCTGGGGCGGCACCCACAAGGAGCTGATAACGCTGTACCGCAACGCCAGCACCGAGGCCGACTGCCCGCTAGTGATTGACGACGAAACGCCCTCCTGCGGCAAAAGCCGCTTTGGCTGCTGGGTGTGCACGGTGGTGGTGAAAGACAAGTCGATGGACGGCCTCATCCAGAATGGCGAAAGCTGGATGGAGCCGCTCTCCGACCTGCGTGACTTCCTGATAGAAGCCCGCGACAACCCCGAAACCTACCGCCAGAAGCGGCTGCGTAGCGGTGTGGTGCGCGAAGATGCCTGGGGGCCGTACCTGCCCCAGGTGCGGGCCGAGATTTTGCGCCGTTTATTGCAGGCCCAATTCGATATTCGCCAGGAATACGATGAAACCATGACCTTTATCACCCACTAGGAACTGGTAGCGGTGCAAGTGCCGTGGTATCGGAATGAAATTTTCGGGTTTGAGGTGGCCGAGATTTACAATGCCATTTTCAACACCCACCTGGATTTGGGCTTGGATAAGCGCACCGCTAAAATTCGGGAGGAGGAAAGCCTGCTACGTGAGGTGTGCCAGGATAATCCTGACCATTTCAACTTGATTCAGCAAGCAGTGAAAGTCGTCAAAACTAAATCGTTGCTGAGGCGCAAGCGGGGTCTGTACGACGATATTGAACAAGTGCTGGATAACTACCTGCGGGAGAAGGAGGCTGCCTAACTTAGCCCGATGGACAGCTCCAAAATTCTGGATTACTACCGCTACGCTTTCAATCATCTGAAGCGTGACAAAAGCAAAGGCGCGGCCCCGCACAAGCCCGTTCTGCTGCTGAGCGTGCTGCATGAGTTCGCGGCTGGGCGCGTCATTGGTAATCAAGTTTTTATCACGCCGGAATTAACCCGCACGTTTGCCACCTACTGGAACGTGCTGGTGACGAGTGGGCACGAAAAGCGGTTTGCGCTGCCGTTCTACCATCTGGCCAATGAGAAGGGTAACTGGTGGCGCTTGCGGCCGGTGCCGGGCTGCGAAGTATGGCTGCAAAACGCGGGGTCGATGCGGACGTTTGCCAACCTGTCGGCCGCTGTGGCTTGCGCGGAAATAGATGCCGGCCTGGCGGCGCTGCTGATGCAGCCGGAGAGCCGACAGGCGCTGCGCCAGGAGTTGCTGGCGACCTACTTTCCCGGCCAGGTCGCGCCGCGCATCGACGACGACAGCGCCGGCTACGTGCAGGGGTTGGAAAACGAGGTTGTCAATGAAAGCCAGGCCGAGTACAAGGCCGTAATTGAAGGGCTGCAAGCCGCCGCAAAAACCGCCAGAACTAAGCAGGACCCGGAGAAATACGAAATTGAGGTGTATAACCGGGGTACCGTATTCCGGCGCGAAGTCATCCGGCTTTATCAGGAAACCTGCTGTATATCCGGCCTGCGCGTGTCGGCCACGTCCAACGTGACGCTGGTAGATGCCTGCCACATCAAGCCCTTCGCCCTGGGCTTCGATAATACCCTCACCAATGGCATCGCGCTGTGCCCCAACCTGCACCGCGCCTTTGACCGGGGCTTGCTGACGGTGGACGACAACTACCGGGTAGTGCTGTCGGGCGCGTTCATCGAAAATGCCGCCAGCCCGTTCAACCTGCGGCAGCTAGCCGGCGTTGCGCTGACGCTGCCAAGCCACCATTTGCCCTCATTGGAGGCGTTTGCGTGGCACCGGGCGCAGGTATTTCAGAGGTAGCATGTAGCATATAGCCACGGGGAAACGACGGGCACCGGATGCGTCCGAGTTTCCGGCCGATTTCCGGCTGCTGCACGACCTGACCGAATCGGAACAGGCGCAGCTCCAGGCGCTGGTCGATAACCTGCGCCACTCCTTTTGGGAGCAGTTCAAGCGCTTACACTTCGAGTACAACCAGCTACGCAACGAGCTGGCCACGGTGAAGCGGCAGATTGCCGATGCCGAGTCGCTGGCCGAAGATGCCGTGGTGAAGGCTGACCGGCAGCGCAAGCGCGAGCTGGACGACCACACGGAGCGCCTCACGGAGCAGGTCGGGGGCCTGGAGCACAGCAACGGCCAGCACCAGCTAGGCATCGTGCAGAAAACCAAGCAGCTCGAAGACCTCAAGAAAAAGCTGAAATCGACGGAGCAGGACCAGGAAAAGGATGCCCTTACCGAAGTGCTGGCCCAGCGCCTGAAAGAGTACATCGTGCTCTACAAGCAGCGCAAGAAGAAGTCGTTGGAAGAGCAGATTAAGAAGGGCCTCAAGATGCTGATGCACAAGAAGAACTTCATCAAGCGGGTGGAAGTCCGCATCATGGGCGACCTGATTGAGATTGAGCTGTTCAACAAGCGCGATGAGGTTATTCTGAAAGAGGGCCTTTCGAAAGGCGAGCAGCAGCTGTACGCTACCGCGCTGCTGTATGGGCTGGTAGAAGAGTCGGAGTTTGACTTTCCGGTTTTCATCGACTCGCCCATGCAGAAGTTCGACGACCAGCACGCCGAAAACATCGTCAAGCATTTCTACCCCAGCATTGCCCACCAGGTCATCCTGTTTCCGCTCATCAACAAGGAGCTGACGCAGCGCGAATACGAGATGCTACGTCCCCGCGTGGCCCGCTCCTACCTCATCGTGAACCAGGACGCCGACCAGTCGGGCTTCGAGGAAGTAGTGCCCGACCAGTTGTTTACCCGCTACGCGGCCCTCTATCATTCTGCCTAAGCCGATTCAAGCGCCGTGCTACTCAACCTAAGAACTTCGGAGGCCAACAAGGCCGTAGTTTCAGAATTAACCAAGCGGATGTTTCCGCAGGGGCAGTACGAAAACGTTATTTCGCGCATCGCCATAGCGTTTTCCATTTCGCGTGGCGTGCATCTCGACCTGCGCGACCTGCGCGACAGCAAGGGCAAGGAGTATAAGGAAGACAATCTGTTTGGGGCCAACCGCAGCTACTACGCGGCCTTGGTGTGCCAGCACTATGGCATCCACAAGACCAACGCCGACCTGCCGCGCTACCTCAAAATGCACATGGACGACGGCCTGGAGCGGCTGCACAAGCTCTTTGCCGACAACCGCAGCTACTCGGGCCTCGACTTCTTGATTGAGCATATCGAGCGCGGCTCCGAAGCCCTGGAAGACGTGACGGTGGGGGCCATTATCAACGACAAGAACCCCACCCCCAGCAAGGCCCATTTTGCCGGGCCGCTCGCCGTGCTGCTGGGCCTCACCCTCGATGAGGCCCGCACGCCCATCAGGCTGGTGCTGAACGATACCGCCGCGCGCAACAACGCCCACCTGGCCGTGGCCGGCAGCTCGGGCACCGGCAAAACGCAGTTTGCGCTGGACCTGCTGCGGCAGTTTGCCGAAAACGCCGGGGGTAGCCTCAACTTCCTGTACCTCGACTTCAAGGGCCTCAAAAACGACGACGTGAAGGGTATGCAGCCGTTTTTCGACCGCACCAATACCACGTTCATCAACGCCCCCCAGAAGCCGTTTCCGCTCAACCCGCTCATGTTCATCGACAACGTGAACGAGAAGAGCCGGCTCATGGGCATCAGCAAGTTCGTGGATATCATCACGACCTACGCCCCGCGCATGGGGGCCACCCAAACCCAGCTGCTCAAGGATGCCACGCGGGAAGCCTTTGCCCGCCAGAAGGGCGGCAAATACCCGTCGATGCGCGACGTGAGCGACTGCCTGTTTGAGGCCACCGGCGGCAAGCCGGACACGCTCACCGAAATCATGAAGAGCCTGAGCGAGTACGAGCTGTTCAGTGGCAAGACCGACGCGAAAAATACTTTCCTCAACCAGAATTACTATTTCAGTCTTTCCGGCGACCTCGACAAAACCATCCGATTCACGGCCACCTTCCTCACCATCTACTACATCTACAACACGTTTATGAACATGGAAAACGCGCCCATCACCAATGGGCTGCAAGCCATGCGCTACGTGCTGCTGATAGACGAGGCCCACGTGCTGTTCAAAGACAAAAAGTCGCAGGAGCTGCTGGAGCGCATGCTGCGCGAAATCCGCTCGAAAGGCGTGGCCGTGGTGCTGCTATCGCAGGGCATCGAGGAGTTCAACCAGCCCACTTTCGACTTTTCGAGCCTCTGCGAAAACACCGTGCTGCTGGAAATAAAAGACCGCATGAACACGAAGGCAATGGCCAAGTTTCTGGGCTTCAACGAAGCCGAAGCCCGCCTGCTGGGCAGCAGCATGGGCAAGATTCAGAAGGGCCAGGCCGTGGCGAATGTAAAAGAATTTAGGCGGGGCGAGTTGTTTGAGGTCGAACAGTATTGGAAATAAAGCGGTCATGTTGAATGACGCATTTTTCCATAGGCTATGGCATTTTTCCATAGCCTATGGAAAAATGCCATAGCCTATGGCCGGGCATGTGGAGGTTGGGGCGCTACTATCTTTAGCGGTGAAACTCAACAGATGTTTATGCTTACAGAGGAATCCCTGCGGGCACTCATTGCCGAAGGGGAACAGTTTACGGTAGAATTCAAAGGGGAAGAGCGCCAAAAGCTGCCAGACCAGGATTTGCTGGAAACAGTAGTATGCCTGGCCAATGGCCGGGGAGGATGGCTGCTGCTAGGCGTAGAGGACGACGGGCGCATAACGGGGGCGCGGCCCCGCGGGGCCAGCGGGGCACCGGCTACCCCGCGCCAGCTGGAAGCTTTTTTGGCCAATAACACGGTGCCTAGTTGCCCTACCAGGTGCCAGATGCTGGAACTGGATGGGCTGACGGTAGTCGCCATCGAAGTGCCAGAAGGACTGCCAATAACGGCCACCCGCAGCGGCGTGGCCAAGCGCCGGGCCTGGGGCGGCGACAACCGCCCGGCGTGCGTGCCCTTTCATTACCACGAAATGCAGGCCCGCGCCGCCGGGCGGGGATTATTCGACCCGTCGGCTCAAGTGTTGCCCGAAGCGCGCTGGGAAGACTTGGACCCATTGGAATTTGAGCGCCTGCGGCAAACCATCAATCGCAACCGGGGCCGGGCAGACGCGGCACTGCTGGAACTATCTGACGAAGACTTATTTACGGCCTTAGGCCTGGGAGAAGGTACAACGCGGGTAGAGCGCATCCGGCTGGCAGGGCTCTTGTTGCTGGGCCGGGAGGCCGCACTGCGCCAACTGGTGCCCACACACGAAGTGAGTTTTCAAGTGCTGGCCGGTACGCAGGTGCAGGTGAACGACTTTATGCGGGTACCCTTGCTGCGGGCCGTAGAAGACCTGCAAAGCCGGTTTGTGGCGCGCAACCAAGAGCAGGAAGTTGACCTGGGAGCTGTCAGGATGGGTATTCCCGACTATAGTCCGGCGGGGTTTCGGGAGGCGTTGCATAATGCGCTGGTGCACCGGGATTACGGCAGCCTGGGCGCGGTGCATGTGCAATGGCGCGAAAACCAATTGGAAATCAGTAACCCAGGGGGCTTCGTAGAAGGTATTACTATTGAAAACCTGCTGGTGACACCGCCCCGGCCGCGCAATCCTATTCTGGCGGATGCCTTCAAGCGCCTGGGGCTGGTAGAGCGAACGGACCGCGGGGTCGATACGATTTATGAAGGGCAGCTTCGTTACGGCCGCCCCGCGCCCGACTACTCGCGCACCACCCAGCAAGGGGTGCATGTGCTACTACACGGTGGGGAAGCCAACTTGGAACTGGCTCAGTGGATAGTGGAGCACGACCAGCTGCGCCGGCCCGTGACGGTAGATGAAATGCTCGTCATCAACGCCTTGGAGCATGAGCGCTGCTTGTCGGTACCCGTGGCTGCCCGGCTGATGCAGCGCTCGGATGAAACGGCCCGCGCCCTGCTGGAACGCCTGGTCGAGCAAGGTATTCTGGAATCGCGCGGTACACGTGCGCGCCGTGAATATCAGTTTTCGGCGGCTACCTACCGGGCACTAGGGCAGCCTGCTGCCTACACACGGGTGCGTGGCTTCGAGCCCATTCAGCAGGAGCATATGGTCTTGCAGTACGTGCGTTCGCACGGGCAAATTACCCGTATGCAGGTGTGCGATTTGTGCCAGATAAGCGATGCGGATGCTAAGAGCCTTTTGCAGCGAATGATACAGCAAGCGCAGTTACGCCTAGTGTCTAACCGACGCTGGTCGTATTACACGTTGGCAGAAGAATAAGCTTCACTACTTTCAGCGCCTACACCGCCGCAAACGCCCGCAGCTTCTGCACTACCTCGGCCACGGCCTGCTGCACCACGGGTAGCTCGGCCACGTCCGTAAACCGCCCCAGGCTAAAGCGCAGGCACGAAAAGGCGGCCGTTTCATCCAGCCCCATTGCCAGTAGCACGTGCGAGGGGTCGAGCGAAGCGGCGGTGCAGGCCGAGCCATTGGACACGGCGATGCCGTCGAGGCCCATGATGAGGGCGTCGGAGTCGCAGACCTCAAATTGAAGGTTGGTAGTATTGTAGAGGCGGTGGGCACGGTTGCCATTCACGCGGGTGCCGGGGATGGCGAGTAGGTTGGCTTCCAGTTCGTCGCGCAGCGCGCCGAGGCGGGCGGCCTCGGCGGCCATACTCTGGCGGCACAGCTCGGCGGCGTGGCCGAGGCCCACAATGCCAGGCACGTTGAGGGTGCCCGAGCGCCAGCCTCGCTCGTGGCCGCCGCCGTGCAGCAGGGCCGCTAACCGCACCCGGCGCGGCCGGCGCTGGCGCACGTAGAGGCCGCCCACGCCTTTGGGGCCGTAGAGCTTGTGGCCCGAAAAAGTGAGCAGGTCGATGCCCAGCGCTTCCACATCGATGGGTAGCTTTCCTACGGCCTGGGTGGCATCGGTCATAAACAGCGCCCCGGCCGCATGGGCCAGCTCGGCAATTTCCTGAATAGGCTGGATGACGCCGGTTTCATTGTTGACCGCCATTGCCGACACCAGAATGGTATCGGACCGGATGGCGACCTGCACGGCGGCCAGGTCAAGCAGGCCATCGGGCTGCACGGGCAGATAGGTTACTTCGTAGCCCTGGGTTTCGAGGTAGCGGCACACGTCGAGCACGGCGGTGTGCTCGGTTTGCACCGTGATGATGTGGCGGCCCCGACTGGCGTAGCTGTCGGCCACGCCCTTCATGGCTAAGTTGATGGCCTCGGTAGCACCGGAAGTAAAAACCAACTCGGTGGGGTCGCAGCCCAGCAACTGCGAAACCTGCTGCCGCGCCAGCTTCACGGCCTCGTGCGCTCGCAGGCCGAAGGGGTGCGTGCTGGCCGCGTTGGCGTAGTCTTCGGTGAAGAAGGGAAGCATGGCATCCAGTACCCGCGGGTCGAGGCGGGTAGTGGCGTTGTTATCGAGGTAAATCATGGCGGCGTACTTGAGCGGCAAAGGTACCGGCCATACAGAACAGGGCCGAAGCAGCTGGTGTGCGTTGAATGTACATCAATAAGGCTACTCCTTGTTCAGCGCCAGCTCGGCCAGCAGCCCAAAGTGGTCGGAGCCCACGTCGGGCGCGCGCGTGAGCGACACCACCCGAAACTGCGGCGACACAAAAAAGTGGTCGAGTGGCCAGCGCATGAGCGGCACGCGGGCATCGAAGGTGGTAAAAAGCCCCCGTCCCACGCTCACGTCGCGCATCGGCCCCTCGGCCACGAGCTGATGGGTAGTTTTCGACCACGACACGTCATTGAAGTCGCCGGCCACCAGCGTGGGCCCGGGCGTGCGGCGCAGGATGCGCGCCACCTTATTGAGCACGATGTTGCGCAAACCCACCCCATCGGGGTAGTTGTCGGGGATGGGGGGCGTGGGGTGAATGCCGAAAAACGTGAACGTGCGCCCATCAGCCAGCCGCATCCCCGTGAGCACGGACGGCACGCCGGGCTGCTCCAGGTCCTGGGTTTGGGGGTGCAGCAGCGGCAGGCGCGAGTACAGGATGAGGCCGTAGGCGTTGGCGCGGGGCAGCTCGATGCGGTAGGGGTAGGCGGCGTGCAGCGGGCGCAGCGCCCGCGCCCACCAGTCGTCGGGCTCCAGGGCCAGCACCACGTCGGGGTTGGTGGCCTGCACCAGCCGGCGCAGGCGGGCATCCTGCCGGTTCTTTATTAATACATTGATAACGAGAATACGCACGCGGCTGGCCGAGTCCTGCGCCTGGGTTGGCGTAGCATCGGCCACGGCCTTGGGCATAAGGGGCAGGTAGGGCCACAGGTAGCTGGCCTGCGCCAGCAGCGCTGCCGCCAGCGCCAGTAGCCCCAGCCGCAGCAGGCGCGGGTGCCGCGGCCACCCCAGCCACAGCAGCCCCGCCAGGGCCAGCACCAGCACCGCCAGCACTTGCAGCCGTGGAAAGCCCAGCGCCTGCACCCACCACACGGCCGTAGGCAGCCCCGAAAGCAGCGTAATCAGCAGCGCCAGCGCACCTAATGCTACCAGCAGGTAGCGCAAAAAGCTCAACAAGTGGTTCATGTGCGGGGCAAACGGCCCAGTCGGCTGCCGCGTTGCCGGCCAGCCCCGCGCCCCTGGCGGCTGCGGGCGTGAGGCAACGCCGTGACACTACCTACGGGCTATAGCAAAAGCGTGGTCCTTTACCATACCAGCACGCAGCCTAGACGAACGCCTTGCCGCGCTGGCCGCCGTATAGCGTGCAAAACACCGCTGCCCGATGGTACCTCGTATGCTTTTGCTGCTCTGCCTCGCGGCACTGCCCATGCTTTTTGGTCTGTGGGTCAACGCTACGGCCCCGCACCCGCCCACCCGCGCCTATGTGCCCGCCCGCTGCACCCGCTACTGCGCCCTGCACGGCTGCCGCCACGCCACCCGCGCCAACAGCCCGGCCTACTTTCAACTGCGGCCGCTGTACGCGGCCACTGTGCGCGGGCTGCTGCTGGGCGGCCGGGCGCGCTACGCGACTGTCAACGTGGCGTTCTACCTGGGGCTCGTGCCCGGCCTGCTGCTGTGGCTAACCTATGGTGCCCTGCGCGATGCAACCCGCCTGCGGCAGCTCAAAAACCGCGCATGAGTGCCCTGCTTCACCTGCTGGCCCGCCTGGTTCACTTCGCTTACTGGTTTTGCTGCGATTTTATGGTGAACCTCGCCAACCGTACCCACACCTCTTATGAGGAGGCCAATACCTGGGTGCTGCTTTTGCTGCTGCCGGGGCTGCTGGCGCTGCTCGTCGGGGTGCGGGTAGTGCAGCGGTGGCAACTGCGGCGGTAGCGGCGGACGGCGAAAGCTGGGGTGACAGGCCGGCGAGGCGCTGGCCACCGGGTAAAGCCCTACACGCTACCCATCGTTAGGCACGAGAGCAAACTCGCTATAACTCTTCTGTAGACATGGTAGATGCTTGCCTAGTCGATACTTACCTGAAAAGAGCTTGCCGAAAGAATTTGGCCAGGCGGTGAAAGGCAGTTTTATCGGGTAGTGAGCACATTCCATTGCACTTATCTAATAGTCAGATAGATAAATCGTAAATGGTTGAGAATAAATGATTTTGCGCTGATTCTGACGAGGGAAGCTAAAATTTGTTATTGCATCTTTCTTAGAAAATTAGTTGTGAGTAAAAGAGGCTGGATAGTTTTGTGAGCTGATAATTATGCAACTATTGGATAATTAGCAGCAATTACATCACTCTCCTTTCTTCCGTTACCTTTTTATGTACCCAAATTACAAGCATTTGCTTGTAGTCCTGCTACTGCTATGCGGTAGTGTGGCGCAAGCACAGTACCAGTTCACAAGCGCCAACATGGGGGCTTACAAGCAGGATTTTGACAGCATGGGCCAAGGAAATGTACTATTCAGTAGCAATGGTACGAATGCTTCAATTCCTGGTATTATTGTGGGATACAACTACGGCGGCTACTTTGCGCCGGTGCCCACGCTAGTGCCCAACGATGGCTCGGCGAGCTCCAGCGCAGCCTACAACTTTGGCAGCAGCGGGGCCACCGACCGGGCGCTGGGCGGCATCGCGGGCGGCCTCAGCGGCAACAGCGGCGTGGGCTACATCTCGGTGCGGCTCAAAAACACGACCACTACGCTCATTCGTAACCTCGACGTGCGCTACGCCATCGAGCAGTGGTACAACTCGTCGCTGGCGAGCGAGGCCTACTTCCGGGCGGCATACCGGGTGTACAACGGCACGACCTCGACCTTCAACAACAACGACATCGTGCAGGCGACCGGCACCAACGGCTGGACGGCCGCCCCGGCGCTCGACTTGCAGGCCCCGGCCACGGGCGGCATTCTGGGCAAGGTGAACGGCAACTCGGCCACCTACCGCCGCACGGCGCAGCACCGCCTCAACGGCGTGAACCTGGGGGCCGGGCAGGAAATCGTCATTCGCTTTGCGTATGCCTTTAACTCGGCCACCAACGGCAACGGCATCAGCATGGATGACATCGTTATCTACCCCGAAACCAATATCTTGTATTCCAAAGCCACGGGGCAGCTCGGCAACAAGGTAGCCGGCGGCACCTGGAGCCTGACGCCCGACGGCAGCAGCGCGCCGGGGTCGGATATTGACTTTGCGGCCCCCAACGTGACCTACTACGTGCAGGGCACCAATACTGCCTCGCGCCTGAGCGGCGGCTGGGTTGTGGCGGGCGCTGGCTCGCGGGTGGTGGTGGGCACCGATGCCGCGCCGGCCACGCTCTACCTGGCTCCCGGCGACCAGCTCGCGGCTTCCGTCGACGTAGCCAAAAACTCGACCCTGAGTTTGGCCGAAACCCCCGCCGGCCTCGCGCTGGGCACCCTGGCCGCCACCAGCACCGTGCATTACGTGGGCAATGCCACCGGCACCACGCAGTCCGTGCTGCCCGCCACCTACGCCAAGCTCGCGCTCAGTGGCCTCGGCCTGAAAAGCCTGACCGGCGACGTAACCGTGGCCGAAGCCCTGACCCTGAGCAGCACCAGCACCAGCACGCCCCAGGCCGCGCAACTCAACGACAATGACCTGACGCTGCTGCGCAACGCTACCCTCACGCGCACCAGCGGCGGCCAGGTCATAACGAACGGCGCGGGCGAGTACCGGGCCACGGTAATCGGGGCGGGCAGCAGTAGCACGGCGGTGCTGTTTCCGGTGGCGCTGTCGGCGGCGGCGGCCGACTACCTACCCGTGTCGATAACGGCGGGCGTCAATTCGAAGGGCAACGACAAAGATGAAATGTACCGGGTGCGCCTGGTGAGCGGCGTGTACAACACCTACTCGGCTACCGGCGCGGGCTCGAACCCCAGCACCTACGCGGGCAACGTGAACGCTACCTGGCACATCAGCCACGAAACCAGCACGCCCGTGTCGGCCACTCTGGGCATGGACTGGGCCGCCAGCCGCGAAGGCAGCCGCTTTGTGGCCGCCACCAGCTTTCTCGACCACTACGACTCTAGCACCAACAAGTGGGATGCCACATCGGAAGGCAGCGCCCCGCAGGCCAGCAACAACGGCCGGCGCGGCGTGAAGCGCCAGGGCGTCAGCAAGTTTTCGCCGTTTGCTATCACCTCCAGCCAGCCCACCCCGCTGCCAGTTGTGCTGGTGTCGTTTGAGGCCCGGCGCGTGGGCGCTACCGTGGCTTGCGCCTGGGCTACGGCCAGCGAGCTGCGCAGCAGCCACTTCGTGGTCGAGCGCAGCCTCGATGGGGCCAGCTTCGAGGCCCTGGGCACGGTGGCCGGCGCTGGCACCAGCGTGGCCGCGCACACCTACCGCTTCGTGGATGCGCGCCCGGTGGCCGGCGCGGCCTACTACCGCCTGCGGCAGGTCGATACCGATGGCACGGCTAGCTTCGCGCCGGTGGCCACCGTAGAGGCCGGCGAGCTGGCCGGGGTAGCCGCCACCATCACGGCCGTGCCCAACCCCAGCGCCGGCCAGTTTGCACTGCTCACTAACATCCCGGCTAGCGCCACGCTGCGCGGCACCGTGGTAAATATGCTGGGCCAAAGCGTATTGACGCTGAATGAGCAGCTGCCCGCCGGCCCGGCCAGCCTGCCGCTCGACCTGCGCGCGCAGCCCGCCGGCGTGTACCTGGTGCAGCTGCTCGGCCCGGCTGGCACTACTACCCTGCGCTTGCTGAAGCAGTAGGAGGTACTTAGTAAGCTGAGTAAAAAAGGCAACCCGCTGGCGGGTTGCCTTTTTTGCTGGGCCTGGCAGGCACAAATAAACTGCGCGCTATATTTTGCACCCGTTATAATCCGCTCATCCGCATGGCTCCCGGCGAAACTGCGCTCATCACCTTCCGGCTGCACGGCACCGTGCCAGCCGCCACCGCCCGCGAGCTCAAGGCCGACCTTGCCGCCGCCCACGCGGCCGGCCTCGACCACCGCCGCGCCCGGAAAAGCTTTTTCGCCAAGTTCGATGCCGTGCTCGACCGCATGCCCATCGGCCAGCGGTATTTTGAAAGCGAAAAAATGGCCGACGTGCTGGCTGGCGAAATCATAATGCTGGAGGAAACCGGCTTCGTGGTGCACGGCTTCGCCATCTTGCCCAATCACGCGCACCTCGTGCTGCATTTGCCGGCGAGTAGCCGCCTGTCGTTTGCCCCGGCCATCGACCTGCTGCACCAGCGCACCGAGGCCGCCTGCCGCCGCCTCGTGCGCCCCAAGCTGCCGCCCGAGGCGCCGTTCTGGCAAGTCGGCTGGCACGACTACGCCGTGGCCGACGCGGCCGAGCTGGCACGCATCCTGGCTTATATGGCCAGGCAAACGCGGCAGCCGTGGCCCTTTCAGATGTAGCGTAAGCTTTAGCTTGCGAGCGAGCGCAGCGAGCAACTGCGTAGCCGGACGCCAGTAAACGCAATTGCTCGCTGCGCTCGCTCGCAAGCTAAAGCTTACGTTACTTCGCCCGGTGGATAACCGCCACGCCGGCCAGAATAACGGCCATGCCCAGCGCGTGCCACAGGTTGAAGGCCTCGCCATCGAGCGCGCCCCAGCCCAGCGCCACTATCGGGATGAGGTAGGTGCTGGATGCCGCAAACAGCGCCGTAGAGCGCTGAATGAGCATATTAAACAGCACCGTGGCCACGGCCGTGCTCAAGGTGGCCAGCAGCGCGATGTAGCCGAAGGCTGGCCACGCGCCCGGCACCGTGGCCAGCTTGTGTACGAAGCCCGTGCCCAGCAGCAAATACGCCAGCGCCGGCCCGCCAATGATGAGCAGCAGCAGCGACGTAACGGCCACCGGCGTGAGCGTATGCAGCCGGTGCTTGATAACGTTGACGCTGAGGCCGTAGCCCACCGTGGCCGCCACGATGTAGAGGCCGTACCAGGCATTGCCCGCGCCGCCGGCCGGGGTGGCTGCCTCGCCGCCGCTGCCGCCCAGCAGCATCAGCACCACCGTGCCCAGCAGGCCCAGCACGATGCCCAGCACCCGCAGCCCCGTGAGGCGCTGCCCAAACAGCAGCGCGCCCACCAGCAGCACAAACACCGCCGTGAGGGCATTGAGCACGCCCGCCAGCCCCGAGGCCAGCTTGGTTTCGGCATACGCAAATAAGAAGGCCGGAATGAGTGTGCCCACCGTGCCGCTGAGCGCCAGCCACTTGAGGTGGCTGCGCTCGACGCGCCCGATTTCGCGCAGTGCAAAGGGCAGCAGCAGCGCCGCCGCCACGGCCACGCGGGTAGCGCCCAGCTCCATGGCCGAAAACACGACCAAGCCCTTCTTCATCAAGATAAACGACGTGCCCCAGATGAGCGACAGCACCACCAGCAGCCCCCAGGCCAGCGGTGGTACCGGGGCCGGCGGCGCGGCTACTACCTCGGGCGCGGCGGCCACGGCCGGGGGCATGGCGGCCGGGAGGCTAGCGGGCGGTGGGGTAGCAAAGGAGGAAACGGGGCGGTCGGGCATCCGGCAAAATTACGGCGGTCGGCCCCGGCCCGCCGGGCGGCTGGCACTACCTTCGCCGTCCATCCGCATTCGCCAGCTTTGATGACTTTCTGGAAAAACTTCGCGCTCGGGGCCGCCCTGCTGCTGCCGGCCAGCCCCGTAGCAGCCCAAAAAACGCCGCCCGCCCCGGCCGCCGCTGCGCCCACCCTGGCCCAAACGCTGCGCGCCAGCCGCTGGCAAAAGCGCATCCTGCTGGTGGGCGCGCCCGCCGCCACCGCGCCCGAGCTGGCGCAGCAGAAGAAGCTGCTCGCCTCGGCTGGCCCCGAGCTCCAAAAGCGCGATTTCCTGGTATTGCAGCTGGTGTATAGCCAGCTCGCGCCCGCCGACCGCCAGTACTGGACGCAGGAGCTAAAACTGCCGCTCAACGGCTTCGCGGTGGCGCTCATCGGCAAGGACGGCGGCGTGAAGCTCAATCAATTACAGCCCGTGGCCCCGGCCGAGCTGTTTGGCGTGGTTGATAAGATGCCCATGCGCAAGCAGGAGGCCAAGGGCGCGAAGAAGTAAGGTAGTTGCGCTGATACGCCCCATCCGTCATGCTGAGCATTCTGCGCATCAAGCAGAGACGCAGCGGAGTCGAGGCATCTCTTTAGCACGACTAACCTAAGCGTAAGAGTTAGTTTACCGATAGAGATGCTTCGGCTCCGCTACGCTGCCCTCAGCATGACGGACGTGAACAAATAACTATCCCACCAGCACCGCGTCGCTGGCCGCGATTTCTTCCAAAATGGCGTACACCTGCTCGGCAAAATCGGCGTCGACCAGGCGGGTGCGCCACTGCTTCGCACCTTCCAGGCCGCGGAAGTAGTGCGCGTAGTGCCGGCGCATCTCGAAGATGCCGGCTTTGGGGCCCTTCCACTCCAAGCTTTTGTCGAAGTGCATCTTGCACATGGCCAGGCGCTCTTCCAGCGTGGGCGGGGCCAGCTTCTGGCCGGTGGCCACGTAGTGCTTCACCTCCCGGAAAATCCAGGGGTAGCCGATGGCGGCGCGGCCTATCATCACGCCGTCCACGCCGTAGCGGGTTTTGTATTCGAGCGCCTTTTCGGGCGAGTCGATGTCGCCGTTGCCGAAAATCGGGATTTTGATGCGCGGGTTTTCCTTGATTTTGGCAATCAAGCGCCAGTCGGCCTCGCCTTTGTAGAGCTGCACGCGGGTGCGGCCGTGCACAGTGAGGGCTTCGATGCCCACGTCTTGCAGGCGCTCGGCTACTTCTTCTACGTTTTTGGTGTCGTCGTCCCAGCCCAGGCGGGTTTTCACGGTCACGGGCAGGGGCGTGTTTTTGACCACGGCGGCGGTCATGGCCACCATCTTGGGGATGTCGCGCAGCAGGGCCGCGCCCGCGCCGCGCAGGGCCACCTGCTTCACCGGGCAGCCGTAATTTATATCAATCAAATCCGGCCCGGCCTCGGTGCTGATGGCGGCGCACTCGCCCATCGTGTGCACGTCGGAGCCGAAAAGCTGGATGCCAATGGGGCGCTCATAATCAAACACATCGAGCTTCTGCCGGCTTTTGGCCGCCGCCCGTATCAGGCCCTCGCTCGAAATAAACTCGGTGTACATGAGGTCGGCCCCGTTGGCCTTGCACACGGCGCGGAAGGGCGGGTCGCTCACGTCCTCCATCGGGGCGAGTAGTAGCGGGAAGTCGGGCAGTTGGATATTGCGAATGTTGGGCACGGGAGATAGGGTAGTTTAGGTTTAAAAGCACCTGTCATGCTGAGCGGAGCGCAGCGGAGTCGAAGCATCTCTACCTCACTACTAACCCCCAACGCCAGCAACGAAGCGATAGAGATGCTTCGCTACGCTCAGCATGACAGACGCCAGAAGTTACTGCGCCACGCGAGATGCTTCGCTGCGCGCTGCATGACAGGCAGAATTTATCATGCAAATTTACACCCCCTTGAACACCTCCGCGCTTATGAAAGGTTTGCCCGCCCGCTCCATGCATCCGCTCCTGCAACTCTTACTGCTGGTGGGGCTGGCCATCGCGGGCGTGAGTTTGGCGAGCTTTCTGGCGCTGGTGGGAGCGCAGGTGCTCTTCGGGGTGTCGGCCACCGATTTTGGCACGCTGACTACCAATCCCGGCCGGCATGCGCAGGGCTGGGCCGCGCTGACGCTGTTTCAGGGCTTGTCGCTGGCTGGTATTGGGGCGGGGGCGCTGGTGCTGCCGCTGGTACTGCGGCAGCCGGTAGGGCGGTATTTTGCCCCGCGCCGGCTGGGCGCGGGCTGGTGGCCGCTGGCGGCCGGCCTCTTGATACTCTGCCTAGTGCCCGCGCTGTCGGCGGTAGTAGCCTGGAACGCGGGCGCGCACTTCCCGGGCGCGCTGCACGGCTTCGAGCAGTGGGCGCGTGCCAGCGAAGACCAGGCCGCCGAGCTCACCAAGTTTCTCACCAACTTCACCTCGCCGGGCCGGCTGCTGGCGGGCTTGCTGGCCATCGCGGTAGTGCCGGCCGTGGCCGAAGAGCTGGTATTCCGGGGCGTGGTGCAGCCCAATTTGCAGCGCTGGTTCGGGTCGCGGCACCTGGGCATCTGGCTGACGGCGGCCACGTTCTCGGCCGTGCACATGCAGTTTTTTGGCTTCGTGCCGCGCTTTGTGCTGGGGCTGGTGCTGGGCTACTTATACGAGTGGAGCGGCAACATCCTGGTGTCGATGGCCGCGCACTTCACCCAAAATGCCTTTCAACTCGTCTTGCTGTACCTGGCGCAGGGCCGGCACCTGCCTGCTACCTTCGACCCCGACGCCAACCAAACCTTGCCCTGGCCTACCGTGCTGCTGTCGGCCGCGCTCAGCATCGGGCTACTTTATTGGCTGCATCAGCGTATGACGGCCCACGCCGCCCCGGCTACCGATACCCTTGCCGCTCCGGCCGCCCCGCCGCAGCCCTAATCCTTCCTTCGCTCCTTGAACCCTACCCTCGACTCCACGCCCGAACCGCAGCCCAAAAAAGGCCCCAGCAACCTGCGCCTGCGCGCCATTTGGGGCGCGCTCGCGGCGGCCCTGCTCTTCGGCTGCACCTTCGGCGGGCCTATCTCGTTCGGGGTGTTTTTTGCCGCCGTGCAGGCCGTGATGCTCAAGGAGTTTTACCGGATAATGCGCGCTGAGGGCTACCGGCCAGCTAGTTGGGCAGGAGGGATTTTTGGGGTGCTTATTTTTAGTGCATTGCACTACGTCAAGGGGTATTTTGCCTATGCAAAGCAATTTGGTTGGCCCACGGGGTGGACTATTTATCCGCCCTTATCAGCACTGCCGCAAGCAATACCAGGTCAGCCATCTGCACTTTTAACAGCATGGACCGCATTGCTTTCTACTCCTGTATGGATAGGTGGAGCTATTGTGCTATTGGTAGTGCTTATGCTCCGTGAGATAATACTTTGGCCAAAGCATGGGCAGCCATTCGCAAATGTTGGGGCTACGCTCATCGGTCTCCTGTATGTAAGCCTCCCAATGGCTTTGCTTAACGTCATTGCGTTTGAGCATACCGAGTACGTGCCCCGACGTATCTTCTTCCTCATCTTTCTCATCTGGGCGGCCGACACGGGTGCGTACTTCGCCGGTAAAAACCTCGGCAAGCACAAGCTAGCCCCCAGCATCTCGCCCGGCAAAACCTGGGAAGGCTGGGCCGGCGGCGCGCTCCTGACGTTGGCCGTGGGCTGGGCGGCGGGCTACTTCCTGCCCGATATTCCGCTGAGCCACCGGCTGATGGCGGCAGGCGTGGTGGCCGTGTTCGGCCCGCTTGGCGACCTGGCCGAGTCGATGCTCAAGCGCAGCGCGGGCGTGAAGGACTCGGGCACCTTCCTGCCCGGCCACGGCGGGCTGCTCGACCGCTTCGACGCCTTTTTGCTGGTGCTGCCGGTGCTGGCGCTGCTGCAAGTGCTGGTGGGGTAGGGGCGTGGTAGTATTTGGAGGCGCGGGCTGGATATTTCGGCGAACTACCAGAATCGCGGTAAAATGTGGGATAGTCTGCGCGCGTCGTTGGCGTATGGTGCAAAAAGGGGTGAATCGCTAAAAAGCTTCACTAAAAAGCAATAACTCGCTAAAAAAGGGATGTAAAGAGAGATTGGATGATAAAAAACTACGCTAGATGAACGGAATTTAAGGGGTTTGCTTGCTAAACCAGCAAAAATGGCCCCCGTGGAAGCTAGCGTACCTTTGCGGCACGTTTTCGTAAGCCACGCCTAATAGTTCGTTCTCTTCCCACCCACCCTCACCCCATTTTTATCTCAGATGGCAGCCACCACTGTGTACAAAGAGCCCGCCCCCAAGGTAGGCCACACCGAAAATCCGCTTGAGTCCATGATGTCGCGCTTCAATGTCGCGGCCGAAATCCTGGGGCTCGACCCCTCTACCTATGCCGTGCTGAAGGCACCCGACAAGCAAGTTACCGTGAGCCTGCCCGTGTCGATGGACAGCGGTGAGGTGCGCGTGTTTGAGGGCTACCGGGTGGTGCACAACACCATTTTGGGGCCCAGCAAGGGCGGCATTCGCTACGACAAAAACGTGAACCTCGACGAGGTGAAAGCCCTCGCCGCCTGGATGACCTGGAAGTGCGCCGTGGTCGACATTCCCTACGGTGGCGCTAAAGGCGGCATCATCTGCGACCCCACTACCATGAGTCCCGGCGAGATTGAGCGCCTCACCCGCGCCTACACCGTGGCCATGAAGGACGTATTCGGCCCCGACCGCGACATTCCGGCCCCCGATATGGGCACCGGCCCGCGCGAAATGGCCTGGATTATGGACGAATTCTCGAAGACCGTCGGCCAGACTTCCTCGGCCGTGGTCACGGGCAAGCCGCTGGTAATGGGCGGCTCGCTGGGCCGCACCGAGGCTACCGGCCGCGGCGTAATGGTGAGCTGCCTAGCCGCCATGAACAAGCTGGATATGAAGGTGGAAGAAACCTCAGTGGCTATCCAGGGCTTCGGCAACGTGGGCTCGTGGACGGCCAAGCTGATGTTTGACAAAGGTCTGACCATCAAGGCGATTTCTGACGTGTCAGGCGCGTACTGGAACGAGAACGGTATCGATATCGACGCCGCCATTGCCTACAAGAACGCCCACAACGGCCGCCTCGACGGCTTTGAGGGCGCTAGCCTCATGGATGATGCCAGCGACCTGCTGACTTCGGAAGTGGACGTGCTGGTGCCCGCCGCCGTGGAGGACGTGATTACGGAGCACAACGCGGCCGACATCAAGGCCAAGCTGATTGTGGAGGGGGCCAACGGCCCGACTTCGGCCTCGGCCGACCCCATCATTTATGGCAAAGGCATTTCGGTGGTGCCCGACATCCTGGCCAACTCGGGCGGCGTGACGGTGAGCTACTTCGAGTGGGTGCAAAACAAGCAAGGCTTCAAGTGGAGCCTCGATATGGTAACCGAGCGCGCCGACCGCATTATGACCGATGCCTTCGAAAAAGTGTACGCCGTGAGCCAGAAGTACAACTGCTCGCTGCGCATCGCGGCCTACGTGGTGGCCATCGACAAGGTAGCCCAGACCTACAAGTTCCGCGGCGGCTACTAAAAATCACTGATTAGCGCGGATTTTTAAAAAGGATTTCGCGGATTTTGTGGACGACACCAAGTAGCCAACTTCGGTCCGCTATTCGATATAAGGTGCCTATTTCGTGGATTTTGTGGACGACACCAGGCCCGCGGGTCTGGTGTCGTTTTGGTTATGTGAGAGCCATTGGCAACCGTTGCCGTTAATTTGCGTGTTAGTTGGGCCTGGGCAGTATCGTTGGTAAACTCAGGGAAAAGCTCCCTGAACCAGAGCGGAATCGTCCACAAAATCCGTGAAATCCCTTAAAATCCGCGCTAATCAGTGATTAAGATACATAAAGAAGGCCGCCGCATCCTGTTTGTGACGCTGCTGGTGCTGCTGGCCCTCAACCTGTTGCTGAGCCGCTACAACGGCCCCAACGTGGCGTTTAACCGCATTTTTGCCGGTATTTCGGTCATTGCGTTTCTCACGCTGCTCCAGTTTTTCCGGTCGCCCTTCAGGCGCCTGCTCACCCACGAAGACTTGCTGTTGGCCCCCGCCGATGGCAAGGTGGTCGTGATTGAGGAAGTGTACGAAAACGAGTATTTCGAGGCCCCGCGCCGCCAAATCAGCGTGTTCATGTCGCCCATCAACGTGCACATTACCCGCAACCCCGTATCGGGCATCGTGCGCTACTTCAAGTACCACCCCGGCAAGTACCTGCTGGCCTGGCACCCCAAAAGCAGCACCGACAACGAGCGCACCACGGTAGTGGTCGAAAGCGACGCCGGCCCGCTCGTGCTGTTCCGGCAGATAGCCGGGGCCATGGCCCGCCGCATCGTGTGGTACGTGAACGAAGGCGACGAAGTAAGCCAGGGCGAGGAGTTCGGCTTCATCAAATTCGGCTCGCGCGTCGATGTCTTCGTGCCGCTCGATGCTGAGATTAAGGTAGAGCTGGGCCAGAAAGTAAAGGGCGGCGAAACCGTGCTGTGCCAACTGAAAGGGTAGAACCTGTACTGTTTTTTATGCCAAAAGGCCCGGCCGCGCAGTGCGGTCGGGCCTTTTGCTTTCGGGGAGGAGCCGCTACTGCGGCTGCGGCATCGACTGCTTCAGCATTTGCTCGGCACCGGGCACAAACTGCACGGCGTAGCGCGCCAATAGCCCTAGCCCCACCATAATGATAAGGCACACCAGCAATGGCACCAGCCAGCCTCGCGACTGGAATTGGTACGTGCCCACGTAGCGCGGCCAAAACCAAAGCACGTAGGCCAGAATAGCCGGCAGGTTGAGTATCGACAGCAGCAGCGGATTGAGCGGGCCGCTACGCACCATAGCGTTCACTATCAGCGATTCCACAATCAGATAAGCCAGCACAAACGCCGCCAGGCCCCAAATAGCCTTGGTGCGCCTGACCTGGTACATGTTGATGGCCAGCAGCACCGCCCCGGCGATGGTATTGAACAGCACTGAGAACAGCACGATGACGCCCGGCGTGTAGAGCACCGGCTGCTCGTCTTCGGGCACCTCTTGCTCGGCGGCGGGGGTAGCGGCCTCGCGCTGGGCCTGGGCAGCCTGCTGCTCGCGCACCACGGCTTCGAGCGAGGGGCGCAGCTCGGCGTCTTCGGGGGCGGGCTGGCCGCGCCGCGCCAGCTCATCGAGGGCGGCCAGCACGGCATCCTCGCGGTACTGGGCGTGGCCCGTCACGTAATCGCGCAGCGCGGCGTCGGTTTTGAGGGCCATCTTGGCCGCGTAGTCTTCCATAGAGTAATGAGCAATTAGTAATGAACAATGAGCAGCTGAATAGTACCGATGAGGCCATTCAGCTGGGTTTGCTCATCATTTACTGCTCATTGTAAAATTGAGAAATAGCCGCGCCCGCCCGGCGTACATCCTCAAACGAATTATAGAGCGGCACGGGCGAAAGGCGGATAACATTGGGCTCGCGCCAGTCGGCAATGACGCCCCGCGCGGCCAGGTAGTCGAACAGCTCGCGGCCGCGCTCATGCACCAGCAGCGAGAGCTGGCAGCCGCGCGCGGCCGGGTCGCGGGGCGTGATAATTTCGAGCTTTTCCTTGGGCAAGCCGAGCGAATCGATGATAAATTCAAGGTAGCCGGTGAGTTTTTCGCTTTTGGCGCGCAGTTGCGCCATGCCGCCGGCCTGCTCAAACAGCTCCACGCTGGCCTTGTAAATAGCCAGGGTAATAATCTGACCATTAGAAAGCTGCCAGCCCGCCGCGCCGTGCATTGGCTGGAAGCCTTTTTTCATCTGGAAGCGGGCGGCCTGGTCGTGGCCCCACCAGCCGGCCAGGCGCACCAGGTCGGGGCGGTCGGCGAAGCGCTCGTGCACGAAGATGCCCGACGAGCCGCCCGGCCCCGAGTTGAGGTACTTGTAGTTGCACCAGCAGGCAAAATCCACGTCCCAGTCGTGCAGGTGCAGCACCACGTTGCCGGCCGCGTGGGCCAGGTCGAAGCCCACCATCGCCCCCACCGCGTGCCCCGCCCGCGTGATGGCCGCCATGTCAAACACCTGCCCCGTGTAGTAATTGATGCCCCCAAACAGCACCGTGGCCAGCGAATCACCGAGCTCGGCGATTTTGGCCTCGATGTCCTCGGTGCGCAGGGTATGCTCGCCGGGGCGGGGCGCGATTTCCACTATCGCGTCGGCGGGGTTGAGGTTGTGCAGGCGGGCCTGGCTTTCGAGCGCGTACTGGTCGCTGGGGAAAGCGCCGGCCTCCATCAGCACCTTGTAGCGGGTGGCGGTGGGGCGGTAAAACGTAACCAGCAGTAGGTGCAGGTTTACGGTCAGCGTGTTCATTACCACCACCTCATCGGGCTTGGCCCCGACTACGCGGGCCGTGGCGTCGGCCATAGCCTCGTGGTAGGTCATCCAGGGCTGCTCGCCGGTGAAGTGGCCTTCCACGGCGCGCTCTTCCCAGGCCCGAAACTCGCGCTCGGCGGCGGCGCGGGCAGCCTTGGGCTGCAAACCCAGCGAGTTGCCGCAGAAATACGCTATCGGCTGCCCGTCGGGGCCTTGCGGGAAAAGAAATTCCTGGCGGAAACGGGCCAGCGGGTCGGCCGCGTCCTGGGCGGCGGCAAAGGCGGGGGAGGAATCGTAAATCATGGAGGTGGGAAAAATTATGCAAGTATCGGCAGCCGGGCGCGGCCCGCGCCCGACCAGCAATTAGCGCAGTTGAAAAATGTCTAACACCCGCCGCCCTTCGCCCTCCACGCGCAGCGAGTACACGGGCGCGCCGAGGCCGGCGTAGGGCTGCGGATGGTAGCGATAGTTGGTCATAAAATACTCGGCCGGCCCCGTTGTGTCGCGCTGAATGACAAGCCGCGCCCGGTCGGCGGGCGGCAGCAAATACCAGTTTAGCACATCGGTAGCCCCCAGGCTGGTACGCACCCGAATGTGAGGCCGCGCATCGTGGCGCAGCACCCAGGCCAGCCCCTGCCGAAAGCTCAGGCCCCAGTAATCGTATTCGTAGCGCAGCTCGGGGTTGCTGCCGGCCAGGGCGTTGAAATACAGATTTTCGAGCGGGTGCAGCTGCGCCATTGTGCGCGTGGTGAAAGCCAGCGAGGCAGCCACCAGCAGCCCCAGCGCCGCGCGCCAGCGCACCGCGCCCAGCGCGGCGGGCGGCTGCCAGCGCCACGCCGCCACCAGCCCGCGTAAGGCCAGCAGCAGCAGCGGCGGGTAGGCAAAATACAGCTGCCGCCACCCATCGTACAGCACCGAATGTAGTAAAATGACAGCCACAAACGGCCCCGCGCCCAGGCCCCACAACAGCAAGTCCTGCCACTCGCCGTCGTTGCCATAGAGGCGCCAGCCGCGCCGCGCCAACTGCTGCCCCAGCAGCCCCAGCGCCAGCCCCAGGCCCGCCAGGTAAAGCAGCGGCGTGGTCAAACCCAGCCACACCAGGGGGTAGTGCCAGGGCAGCGCGGTGCTCCACACCAGCTGCCCTCGATATAGCAGGAGGCCTTCCCAGCGAAAGCGGCTCATATTGAGCAGCGACTGCCAGAAGCGCTCGGCCGGGGCAGCCCACAGGTAGGGCCAGAACGCCACTACCAATGCCGGTAGCAGCAGCCCATACAGCAGCACCGCGCCCCGGGCCCGCTCGGCCCGGTAGTCGCCGTGCCACACCCGCAAGGCCAGCAACGCCAGCGTGAGCGCGGGCACTACTATGCCCATCAGGCGAATGTCGATGGCCAGCGCGCAGGCCAGCGCGTGCAGCGCCGCCCGCGCCGCCGTGGGCCGCCGCACCAGCGCCACCGCCGTGGCCGCCGCCACCAGGTAGGCGGCCAGAAACACGGCATCCTTGCTGTTGTAAAAGAAATCGGCCAGCTGCCGGGGGCTCAGCAGCAGCAGCAGCGCCCCGAGTAGGCCCGCGCGCCAGCTGCGCAGCCGGTGCGCCGCCAGCCAATAAAAAGCCAGCAGCCCCGCGCAGCACACCAGCCACACGCAGCGGTGCCGCAGCCGGATGATGTCGCCCATGTCGGTATAGCCGCTCAGCTTGTCGAGCAGCCCCAGAGGTAGCTCAAAGGCCACGCCGTAGTCGCGGTCGCGGTAGTTTTCGAGGCGGGCGTGGGGCGGCGTAGCCGCCAGGCGCGCGGCGGCGCGGGCGGGCAGCCAGCTAGGCGGCACCAGCCCGTAGAGGTATACCAGCGACACCTGGCCGCTGTCGCGGCACGAGTCTTCATCGACAAACGAACCGTAATCGGGCACCCGCCATAGCCCCAGCGCCACTACCAGCCCAAAAAACAGCCCTACTATTAGGCGGCGATACCTATCGGGCAGCAGGCGGGCGGGCAGCGAAAAAGCGGGCAAGTAGCAAAAAAAACAGGCCCGACTTGCGCCGGGCCCAGGTACCAAAAATTACATTTTCTCAAACACCACGGCCACACCCTGGCCCACACCCACGCACATGGCCGCCAGGCCGTAGCGTACGCCTTCGCGGCGCTGCATCTCGTGCACCAGAGTGGCCACGATGCGCGCCCCGCTCGAGCCCAGCGGGTGGCCCATCGCGATGGAGCCGCCGTTCACGTTGAGCTTGCTCACGTCGACGCCCAGCTCGCGTACCACGGCCACGCTCTGCGAGGCAAAGGCTTCATTAATCTCAAACAAGTCAATGTCTTCCAGCTTGAGGCCGGTGCGCTCCAGCACCTTGCGGATGGCCGGCACCGGCCCCATGCCCATGATGGCCGGGTCCACGCCTACCACCGCCGAGGCCAGCACTTTGGCCATGGGCTTGAGGTTGTAGCGCGCCAGGGCGTCGTCGCTCACGAGCAGGGCGGCGGCGGCCCCGTCGTTGATGCCCGCCGAGTTGCCGGCCGTCACGGTGCCGCCGTCGGGCTGGAAGGCGGGCTTCAGCGTGCCCAGCTTTTCAAGGGTCGACACGCGGGGCTGCTCGTCGGTGTCAAACAGCGCCGTATCGCCCTTAGGCTGCGGCAAAAATACGGGCACCAGCTCTTTGCGGAAGCGGCCCTTTTCGGCCGCGCGGTGGTACTTGCGCTGGCTTTCGAAAGCAAAAGCGTCCTGTTCTTCGCGGCTCACATTGTACTGCGCAGCCACATTTTCGGCCGTGTGCCCCATCGTGTAGGGAAAGTGCTGCTTGGCCAGCTTCTGGTTGACGAAGCGCCAGCCCAGGGTAGTGTCGTGGGCCGTAAAGTCGCGGGCAAACGCCGTGGCCGACTTGGCCATCACGAAGGGTGCGCGGGTCATGCTTTCGGCCCCGCCGGCCAAATACACGTCGCCCTCGCCCACCTTGATAGCGCGAGCCGCATCCACGATGCTTTGCAGACCACTGGCACACAGGCGGTTCACGGTATTGCCGGGCACCGTCACGGGCAGGCCGGCCAGTAGCGCGGCCATGCGGGCCACGTTGCGGTTGTCTTCGCCGCTCTGGTTGGCGGCCCCCATTATCACGTCTTCCACGGCGTTTTTATCTACGCTGGGGTTGCGGCGCAGCAGCTCGCGCAGCACCAGCGCGGCCAGGTCGTCGGGGCGAACGCTGCTCAGCGCGCCGCCAAATTTTCCAATCGGGGTGCGCACGGCATCCACGATATACGCATTCGGCATTCGGGTAGTATCGTTGCGGCGGCGCAAGTCCGCCAGTTGAAAGCTAATTTTGAGGGGCCTGCGCGCGGGCGTCAAGGCCATTTTTCACAACCACAAAGATGATACAAAGAATCCAAAGCGTATTTCTATTGCTGCTGGCCCTGTCGATGCTGAGCATGCTGGCGCTGCCGCTCTGGCACAAGGTCGACGGCCTCACCCACCAGGAGCTCACCCTCACGGCCTTCAACTTCCAGGCTGTCGGCATGAACGCCCCGGCGACGAAGTTTCCGGTTTTGCTGACCGCCGTGGCGGCGCTGGTAGCGGCCGCCGTGGCCGTGTACCAGATTTTTCAGTTTCGCAACCGCATCCGGCAGGCGCAGATAGGCTCGCTGAATATCCTGTTCATCATGGCCGCGTTTGGCCTGCAATTCTACTTCTCCAGCCAGGGCGAGGTCGCTCTCAATCCCAAGCTCGAAGGCCAGTTTTTGCCCGCCTTCTATCTGCCCACGCTGGCGCTGCTGCTCAACCTGCTCGCCAGCCGCTTCATCCGCCGCGACGAGCAGCTGGTGCGCAGCGCCGACCGCCTGCGCTAGCCGCCGCCACCTAATCACGTAAAAAGCCCCGGCTGCCTCACTGGCAGCCGGGGCTTTTTATTGATAACCTAACAGTTGCGCACTAAAAATAAGTCACGTTAATTTTGCGGCAAGCCCAGAGCCTGCTGCACTTCCCGGATGCTCGACGGGTAGCGGAGCGCGTCGTACACCCGGTAGAAGTTCTGGGGGTCGCTGAGGCGGCCGTAGCCAAATTTGGCCAGCTCGATGCGCGTCTTGTCGAAGGTCAGGGTATTGATGAGCTCGGCCAGTTCGGCGGCCTGCACGCTGTTTTGGGCCAGCGCCTGCTTCACGATTGGCAGGCGGCTATCGTCGAAAGCCTGGCGGCGCAGGGCCTGCACCAGGTTTTGCACGTCGGCCGCCGGCAGCGGATACAAGTAGTTGCCAGCGGGGGCGTTAGGGTCGTAGCGGCCCGCGTTGGGGTCGGGCGCGGTGCCCGGCCCGTAGCCGCCGGGGTAGCCTGCGCCCGGCGCGGGGGCCGCGCCGCCCTGGCCGGGGGCTGGGTAGCCGCCGTAGGGCGCGTTATTGGGGTAGGGCTGGTTGTTCGGATAAGGCTGGTTGCTAGGCTGATTGCCGTAGTAGCCGCCCGGGGGAACGCCCGGTGCGGGGTAAGCGCCCCCGTAGTAGCCCCCGCCGTAGGCTGGGCCCGGCACGGGCACCGCGCCCACCTGCCGCAGGCGCGGCCCGCTAGGGCGCAGCACCAGCACGTAGCTCGTTTCGAGGCCCGGGGCCAGCCACACCGGCGTGCGGAAGCGCATGGGCGGCCCGTAGGCCGTGGGCAAGCTGAACTCGGCCCAGTGCTGCCCCGGGGCCAGGCGGTCTACGTGTACCTGCCGGGCTACGGGCCGCGTCAGCGGCTGCCCATCGAGGAGCAGCCCAAAAGCCTGCCCGCGCTCCGATGCAAAGTTGACGTTGGCGGGCGGGGCCGGCGGCGCGGCCATTGCCGCCGCATTCCCAACCCAGCTAAGCAGCACCGTAGCGAGCAAAAAGCGTAACGTTTTCATGACATAAGCCTGGGGCCAGCAAGGGATTTCGCCGGGTTACTTAGGTCATTTCCAAATGCCGTGCCAACAAAAAAGCCCCCGCACGGCGGAGGCTTTTTTGGTAGTGTTCAGTTGTTAGTGCTTGGTGCTTGGCTTTTGGTATTTGGTAAATAAAAAGCTAATTATCAAGCACTAATAGCTAGGCACTATTTATCTACGCTCGTAACCTTAAACTCGGTGCGGCGGTTGCGCTGGTAGTCAGCTTCCGACTTCGGGTTCTTCACGATGGGCTGGGTTTCGCCGTAGCCTTTAGCCGTGAGGCGGCCTTTGCTGATGCCCTTGCTCACGAGGTAAGCTACGGCCGATTCGGCGCGCTTCTGCGAGAGCTTGAGGTTGTAAGCGTCCTTGCCGCGCTGGTCGGTGTGCGAGCTCAGCTCGATGTGAATCTTGGGGTTGTCCTTCAGCGTCTGCACCAGCGTGTCGAGGCGCACGGCGGCATCGGCCCGGATGTTAAACTTGTTGTAGTCGTAGAAGATATCGCGCACGACGATAGGCTTCTTGTTTATCTTGTTCAGCGTCAGCGTTACCGGGATGCGAACGTCGGTTTGCGGCTGGGTGGTGCCGGTGGGGTAGCGGCCCTCGGTAGTAGCCGTGGCCCGCGCAATGAAGTGCTGGTCGCGGTCGGCAAACAACTGGTAGGTCTGGGCCGAGTCGAGCTTGGCCGTGAACTTGCCATCGGGGCCGGCCGTCACGTCCTGCTTGCGGCCGTTGGCGCTGGTGATGGTTACGGTTTCGCCGCCCAGCGGGGTAGTCGCGTTGGTTTCACTGTCGAAGGCCTGCACCGTGCCATCGAGCGTGTACGTCACCACGGGGCGCGGCTTGCGCTTGAACGAGTACAGGTCGTCGGAGCCCTTGCCGCCTTCGCGGTTGGAGGAGAAAACGCCCATGCCCGGCCCGGTGAAGAAAGGCGCGAAGTCGTCGCCCGCCGAGTTCACGGCTGGCCCGAGGTTGGCCACCTGGTTGCCTTCAACCTTGAAAATGTCAAGCTTACCGAAGCCGGGATGCCCGTCCGATGAGAAGTAGAGCGTGCCATCGGGCGCGATGCCGGGGAAGTTGTCGTTGCCCACGGTATTGATGCCCGGCCCAAGGTTTTCGGGCGTCGTAAAGCGGCCGTTGGCGTCGAGCGTAGCTTTGTACAGGTCGTTGCCGCCCACGCCGCCCTGGCGGCCCGAGGCGAAGTAGAGCGTCTTGCCATCGGGGGCAAAAGCGGGCGCGAAGTCATCGGCCGAGCGGTCGTTGATGTTGGCCAGCTCGGGCGTGGTCCAAGCTCCGTTGCGGAAGTACGAAACCCACAAATCCACGCTCTTGAGGCCCTTTTTCGAGCCGTCGTTCGAGCGGGCAAACACCATCGTGTTGCCGTCGGGGGTGTAAGTAGCGCTGGCTTGGTGCTCGTTGGCGTTGTTGAACTGGCCATCGAGCTTGCGCGGCGTGCCGCCGGTCATGGCCGCCGGGTCGTCAAACTTCTGGGCGTAGAGCGACAGGAACTTGCCGCCATTGCCGAGGTAGGTTTTGCCGTCGCGGCCCGAGGCAAACACCAGCTCGCCGGTGCTGGGCAGGCGCGAAGCCGAAAAGTCCGACTCGGGCGAGTTCACCGCGTCGAGCGGGGCTACGTCGTAGGCGGCGGCTTTGCTGGCCAGCGCCTTGCTGGCGCTGGCATTCTGGGCCTGGCTGGCGGCCTGGGCGGTCAGGGTGCTGTTGCCGCCGCTCTGGGCGTAGGTGCTGAACTGCGCGGCAGCTTCTTCAAATTTACCGTTGGCTTTCAGGGCTTCAGCGTAGTGGTAGCCCGCGTCGCCGTTTTTCACGCCCCCATCGAGGGCGGCCTTGTAGTAGGGCTCGGCCTGGTCGAGGCGGTTGGAGAGGCGGAGCGCTTCGCCAATGCGAAAATTGGCTTGGGCGGCATTTTTGCCCTTCGCTACGTCGGCTTTGTAGAGCGCGATGGCGGGCTCGTATTCACCCTGCGCAAAGCGCTTGTCTGCTTTGGTAAGGCCGCCCGAAGTAGCACAGCCACTCAGCAGCACCACCGAGCAGGCGGCCGCCCCCACAATTGAAAGATTCCTCATTGGCAAATTGGTAAAGGTGAAAGCCATGCGCCCGAAAAGAGAATAGTAAGGTTTTGACGGGCAATAATACAACAATTTGGGGTTGTATGGCTATCCCGTAGGCTTATTATTACTATTCTGTCAATTTTCAAAATAGCGCGCCAGCCACGTTTGGCCCGCCGGCGCGGGCCAGCACTCCGTCAGTTCGGCTTTGGTGCTCAGGGTATTATTAAAGTAGGGCGTGGCGCTTGTAACCTGCCCGGCGGCCACGGCCGCGCGCAGCTCGGGCCGGGTCAGTAACTGCACCTGCCCATCGGCCAGGAAAGCCATGCGCGATTTTTCAAGCAAGTCAATCCCAAGCTGTTGCTCCAGCGCGCGCACAAAGCGCACCGAGGCGTCGATAGAGCAGCCACTGGCCCCAGCCACGGCCTCGTCGAGGCCCAGCACCAAAAACTGCCGGTGCAGAAACTGCGCCGAGGCAGCCAGCTGCCGGCCGTGGCTGGTCCACTCCTCGGCAAAGGCGGCTAGGCGCGGCAACACGGCCATCAGCTCGTCTTCGGCCAGCGGGCGGCTGGCCTGGTATATCCACACCCGGGCGTGGGGCGGCAGGTGGTCAAAAGCTACATACATAAGCCGCAGGACATAAATCGCAGATTCAAACGGATTTTTAAGATTTAACGGATACGCCCGCTGCGCGGGCTGACTACCCGGTTGGTACTGGTTCGGGTATCTTACTTCCTTTTATATTTCGAGTGCTACTTCGTAAAAGTAGTCGAAGTGCGAGAAAGTAGGGGAGACGCCCTATTCAGTGTCAGCCGGGTAGTCAGCCCGCGCAGCGGGCGTATCCGTTAAATCTTAAAAATCCGTTTGAATCTGCGATTTATGTCCTGCAGTTAGGCGTTGATGCCTTCGGCGCTGGCAATCAGCTCGGCCAGGTCAAATACCTGAACGTTAGCCTCCTGCTCCTTGTTTTTTACGCCGTCGCTCATCATGGTCATGCAGAAAGGGCAACTCACCGCGATGATGGCGCCTTGCAGGCTGTGCTCGCTGGGCGCAGTGCGCTCGGTTTCGACGCCGCGCAGGTTGTCGAGCGCGGCGGCCTGGCCGCCGAGGGTAGCCAGGGCCTCCTCGGTGCGCTCGATGTTGATGTCTTTTTTGCCCGGCTCGGGCTCTTTCCACATCTGGGCACCGCCCGCGCCGCAGCACAGGCCGTTGGCGCGGCTGCGCTTCATTTCTACCAGGTCGGCATCGAGAGCGGCCAGCACGTCGCGCGGGGCCTCGTAGATGTCGTTGGCGCGGCCCAGGTAGCAGCTGTCGTGGAAGGTGATGCGGCGGCCCTGGAAACTCTCGCCGCCCTTCACCGCTACTTTGCCTTCGTTGATAAGCTGTTGCAGGTACGTGCTGTGGTGAATCACCTCGTACTCGCCGCCCAGCGCCGGGTACTCGTTTTTGATGGTGTTGAAGCAATGCGGGCAGGCGGTCACGATTTTCTTGATGCCGTAGCCGTTCATCGTCGTGATGTTTTGCATAGCCTGCATCTGAAACAGAAACTCGTTGCCGGCACGCTTGGCCGGGTCGCCGGTGCAGCTTTCTTCGAGGCCCAGCACGGCGTAGTCGGTGCCCACGTGCTCCAGAATGCGGGCAAAGGCGCGCGTCACGCGCTTGTAGCGGTCGTCGAAAGCCCCGGCGCAGCCTACCCAAAACAGAATTTCGGGCGCGCGGCCCTGCGCGGCGAGGTCGGCCACGGTGGGCACGGTAAGCTGGCGCTTGGCGGGCGCGGCGGGGGAGGAGGTCGGCGTCATTTAAATCAAAAGCTAAGCGTATACAATCAACGAATTATGCGAAATCGCCAGGGTGTTCCAGCCGGTCGAGTCGGCGGTTAGTATCGCGTTGCATACGCGCCACAGAGTCAAGGATATCCACAATATTTTGTAACTCGCTCTGGCTCTTTTGTTGGTTGATAGCTAAAAGGCGCAGGGCTTGCTGATGCCCTTGTTGGCTTTCTATCACCGTTCCCAACTGGCTTTTGACCTCTCGTACCTCCTGCCTGACCTCGCTTACCTCCTGCCTGACATCCTGCATTTCTTCCGTTATGCGCTGCAGCTTTTCCTGCGTTTGGTCTTGCCGACGCAATACTTCAGCCAATAATTCTAAAATTTGGTCTTCACCTTTCATAAGCCAGAGGAGATTTTCAAAAGGAAATAAGATTACGCAGTCGCCTTCTCGGCCACGTACAGCTCGTCGGCCCAGTTGAGGCGGTCGGAGGGCGAAAAAGCCCACGGCGCGCCGTTGTTTTCGATATTGGAAAACATCACGTTGAGTGAGTTGGGCGCGGCCGACTCTTCCAGCACCAAAAAGCGGCGCATCTCCACAATGCTTTCCAGCGGGTTGATGTTCACCGGGCAGCTTTCCACGCAGGCGTTGCAGGTGGTGCAGGCCCAGAGCTCCTCGGGCGTCACTTTGCCGCGCAGCAGCGTGGCTTCCATCAGGTCGGTAATGGGCTCGTGCTTAGCCTCCTCGCCGTACACGTTGGGATGGAAGATGAGCGGCGAGTTGTACTTCTCCTCTACCCGGTCGCGGGTGTCCATGATGATTTTGCGCGGCGAAAGCAGCTTGCCCGTGAGGTTGGCCGGGCACACCGAAGTGCAGCGCCCGCACTCGGTGCAGGAGTACGCGTTCATCAGCGCCGTCCAGGGCAAATCCTCCACGTCCTTGGCCCCGAAAGGGGTAGGAGCCAGTGCCGAACCATCGGGGCCCACGGGCGGGGCGGGCACCTCGTAGCTTGGGTCCATCATGGCCTTCACCTCGTGGGTGATGCTTTCCACGTTGGAGAACTGCCCCTGCGGCACCAGGCGCGAGTACCACACATTGGGGAACGCCATGATGATGTGGAAGTGCTTGGAGCTGGGCAGGTAGTTGAGAAACAGCAGGATGCCGGTGATGTGAATCCACCAGCCGGCGCGCTCCAGCACTTCCAGCGTGCCCACGCTGGTGGTAGGTAGCAGGCCGGCCAGAAACTGGCTGACCGGGAAGGTGCCGGGTAAGTCTTTACCCTCAATCTGGTGCAGCCGGATATCGGCCGAGTTCATGAAGAACAAGGCTACCATCAGCGCCACCTCGATGTAGAGAATAATATTGGCGTCGAGCTTGGGCCACATCCGCAGTTCGGGGCCGGTGAAGCGGCGCACGGGCGGGTTGTGGTTGCGGCGCCACCAAAAGGCCGCCACCGCCACGATTACCAGCGCGGCCAGCACCTCGTTGGTCGCCATTAGGGCATCGTACACCGGCCCCAGAAAGCTCAGGAAGCGGTGCGTGCCGAAGAGGCCATCAATGACAATTTCAATTACCTCGACGTTGATGACCAGAAAACCCACATACACTACCAAGTGCAGCAGGGCCGGCGTAACGCGCTTAAACATTTTTTGCTGGCCGAACGCCACGAGTAGCGTCTTGTTGAGGCGCTCGCCGAAGTGGCCGCTCATGTCGCGGTCGCGCCCGACGAGAATGTTTGCCCGGATTTTGCGCACCTGCCAGGTAAACAGGCCAAACGCCGCCAGCAGCAGCAGCGCGAAAAGGATGGGTTGCAACATGAAGTAAAGGTAAGCTAGCGGGTGGGATGGGGCCGCAATTTAGTAGGCATGACGACTACTTTAGAGGGGCCGGATGAAAGGCATTGAAAAATTATTACGCAAAAACTTGCGTCGTAACCAATCTGGCGTACCTTTGCACCCCCAAGCCACCCCAACGGCCCACGGAAAACCCCGGCAACATAGCTCAGTTGGTAGAGCACAGCACTGAAAATGCTGGTGTCGTTGGTTCGATTCCAACTGTTGCCACTAAAAAAGCCTCTAGCATTGCGCTAGAGGCTTTTTTGCATCTTAGGGTATTTTTTAGCGGCAGTTATGGGTTGTCAAAGGCATGAACCCACGCCAGCAAGGCTTTTCTTTGCCCTATGCGCCCGCGTCCCTTCTTCCAGTATGTCATCGGCAGCTTTGTGCAACTGGCCCCCGGCAGCCCGATGCAGCGCGTCGTCTGGCGCGGCCGGCAACTGGTGCCTAGTGTCACCGGCCGGCAGCCCTACGAGGTGCCCGTTTACCACCTCGACAACGGGCATTGGGACTGCTACTACGAGCACGAGCTACAGCCAGCCCTGCGCCCGAAGGGCGAGTAGCGGCCGGCTGCTGCGTGCTCAGCGGCGAAAGCGCTCGAACAGCCCGCTCTTGCGCTTGATGAACACGTAGCGAATCGAAAAAGCAGTGGGGAAGCGCGCGTAATCATCGCTGTTGATTTCGAGGGTAGGCTTGAAATCGAAGCTAAGTAGGATGGGCAAAAACGCCACCTTGTACTCGACGCCCACCATGCCATCGAAGCCGCCGAAGTTGCCGGTGTCCTTATTGTGCCCCAGGTGCCCGCCGGCCCCGAAGTAGTAATTGAGGCTGGGCCCCAGAATGCCGAAGTGGTACTGCCCCAGCACGGTACCGCTGTATTCGCGCTCGCGCAGCCCGGCAATGCCTTCGATAGTAACCCGCGAGGCCACCCGCTGTTGCAGCGTGATGCCGTAGTTGCCCCCGCCCAGGCGGGCACCTAAGGCCGTGTTGTATTTCTGCGCGGCGGCGGGCAGCGCGGCCGCTACCAGCAGTCCGCTCAGCCCACTCCAAAAACGTATGTGCATAATGCTAAAAGTAAGCCCCGCCGCCGCCCCGGCAAGTAGAGTGCCAACGTGCAAACCCGGCCGCTAGTACCGGGCCGCACGCCAAAGCCTACCTTTGCTACGTACAAGATTCTGGCTTTTGGCGTCTTTATTCGGACCCGAACGTTTGTTGGTCGGACCTTTGTCCTGATATTCTACCACCCACTACCCGCTGCGTGTACCTGCATCACGTGGCCGCCTACATTCCGGCGGCCGTTGTCACCAACGAACATTTCACCCGGCTCAACGGGCTAGCTTCCGACTGGATAATCGAGCGCACCGGCATCCGGGAGCGCCGCCGGGCTGCCCCTGGTGAAAACGCCAACACGATGGCCGTGGCTGCTACCCGCGTCCTGCTGGCCGAAACGCCCGGCTTCGACCCGGCCGGTATCGACCTCATTGTGGTGGGTACCTACACGCCGCACGATACCATCTACACGGCGGCCCACGCCGTGCAGCGCGACCTCGGCATCAACGAGATACCGACAGTCAGCATCTCGTCGGCCTGCTCGTCGCTGCTTAATGCCGTGGAGATTGTGGAAGGCTACTTTGCCATGGGCAAAGCCAGCCGGGCGCTGGTGGTCGTGACCGAGCACAACACCGCCTACAACAACGAGGAGGATACCATCGCGGGCCACCTCTGGGGCGACGGGGCCGCCGCGCTGCTCTTCACCAAAGAGCGCCTAGCCCCCGCCGACCTGCACGTGGTGCAGGTGATGACCGGCGGGGCCGCCCCCATGGGCAAGGCCGATGAGGCCGTGACGCTGAAGCCCGTGGACAAAGGCATCGTGATGCCCTTCGGGCGCGACGTGTTTCAGCAGGCCTGCACCTACATGGCGCGCATTACGCAACAGCTGCTCGATAATAATAGCTTGAAGGTGAGCGAGCTGACGTACCTGATACCTCACCAGGCCAACCTGCGTATCTCGGCCAACGTGGTGAAGCAGCTGGGCCTCGACCCCGCCCGCGCCGTCAACAATATCGACCGCCTGGGTAATACCGGCTGCGCCGGCTCGGCCATCGGCTTGGCCGAGGTGTGGCACACGCTGCAAGCAGGCGATAAGATTATCGTCACCGTTTTTGGCGGCGGCTACTCCTACGGGGCCATGCTGCTGGAGAAGTAGCAGCCGCTGCACTCATTGGCACTGGGCGCGTACTATTGCTCAGTGCTACTTGCCGATTAATCACATGCTGCCGCCCGCCGCCGCTTTCTCGCCCGAAATCACGTACCAGACCAGCCGCGCCAGCGGGCCGGGCGGCCAAAACGTGAACAAGGTTGAAAGCCGGGTAGAACTGCGCTGGAACCTGCCCGCCTCGCAGGTAGTAAATGAAACCCAGAAAGCGCTGCTGCTGGAAAAGCTGGCCAATCAGCTCACCACCGAGGGCGACCTGCTGGTAGTGGCCCAGGACGACCGCAGCCAGCTGCGCAACAAGGAAATAGCCCTGGCGCGCTTCTACGAACTGCTGCAAAAAAGCGTGCGCCGCCCCAAGCCGCGCCGCCCTACCCGGCCCAGCGCCGGGGCCGTGCGCCAGCGCCTCGAAGGCAAAAAGCGCCAGAGCGATAAGAAAGCTAACCGCCGCCGCTTCGACTAGCGCCGCTAGTCGGCCGCAGGCGCGGGTGCCGGGGCCGCCAACGGCCGCCACAGCAGCACCAGTAGCCCCGCTACCGGCAGCAGCGAGGTCATAAAATCGAGCACCATCCGAAACAAGCGGTAGGCGGCTGGCAGGCCGCCTACGCGGCCCGCCAGCGCCAGCAGCCCGCACGCCAGCGCCATGCCCACGTAGCAGCGCCACACCGTAGCCCAAGAGCGGCCGGGTAGCACCAGCGCCAGACCTAATAGGCTAAACGTCAGAAAAATTGTTAGGTACGCTACTCCCACCGGCAGCGGCAGGTGGCTCATGGCGCTAGGTACCTCACCGGCCGCCGCGCCGGGCAGCCGGTGCAGCCAGCCGGGGCCAGTGGCCAGTCCGGCGGCCCAAGCCGCACTCAGGCGCGCGATGGCTTGTTCCTTGAAGACTTCCAGCAGTACCAAGGCCAGCAGCAGCCCGCCGCCCGCCGCCAGGCGGCCCGTGAGCCAGGGCTGCGTGGCACCGGGGCGGGCCGGCACGGTGGCAACTGGCAGCGACTGGCGCGTCCAAAGCAGCCAGAGGCCGCCCAGCACCGAATAAGCCACCGCGCTGAAGGCGTAGTGGTGGTTGAAATCAAACGTATCGGGCGAGTAGCGGTGGTTGAGCGCCAGGGCCACGATGCGAAACACGTTGAGCAGCCACAGTACTACTATGCCCATCGGGATAAACCACAGCCGCCGCCGCGCTGGCCCCGGGTAGGCCAGCACAAAGCCGACGAGCAGCGTGTACAGCACCAGCCCATCGCACGGCCCACCTACGATAACGGCGGGCTGCCCTTGCAGCAGCAAGAGGTTGGGGGTAGTAGCCGACACGCTGGCTTGCCAGCCCAGCAGGCGTAGCGCCCAGGTGCTACCCACGGCTAGCTGGTGGCACAGCGCGTTGTCGAGCGGGCTGTCGCCGCCCAGGCCAAAGGTCGCGCCAATCATCCAGCAGAGTAGAAATGCCCCGCTAATGAGCCCAAAACGCCAGAACGGCCGCGCTGAGGCCGATGGGGTAGCAGTAAGAATAGAATCAGCCATAATGAATAGGTAGTAAATGAATTGTTAGATAAAATAAGATAATAAACAGATAACCAGCGGCCGGCGGCTACGCTCATAAAAGCGTGCCGCGCAGCATCATCAAAGCCACCGTGAAGTAAATGATGAGGCCCGTCACGTCGACCAGCGTGGCCACAAAGGGAGCCGACGACGTGGCCGGGTCGAGCCCCAGCCGGCGCAGTATCAGCGGCAGCATCGAGCCCGCAATGCTGCCCCACAGCACGATGCCCACCAGCGCCACCCCAATGGTAAGGGCCACCAAAAACCAGTGTGGGCCATAAATCGGGTCGATGCTTTGCCAGATGGCGATGCGGGCAAACCCAACGAAGCCCAGAATAATACCCAGCATAAGGCCACTGGCCAGCTCGCGGCGCAGCACGCGCCACCACTCGCCCAGCGTAAACTCGCCTAGCGCCATTGCCCGAATAATAAGCGAAGTGGCCTGCGAGCCCGAATTGCCCCCACTGCTGATAACCAGCGGTAGGAAAAGCGATAGAATCACAGTCTTCTCCAACTCGCCCTCAAAATGCTGCATGGCCGAGGTGGTCAACAATTCACCTAAAAATAACACGACCAGCCAGCCCGCCCGCTTTTGCACCAGCCGCAGCAGCGGCATGGTGAGGTAGGGCTCTTCCAATGCTTCGGAGCCGCCAAACTTCTGAATGTCCTCGGTGTCTTCTTCTTCCCGGATGCTCAGAATGTCGTCCAGCGTCACGATGCCGAGCAGGATGCCCTGGTCGGCGCTCACCACGGGTAGCGCGCCTCGGTCGTTGCGCCGGAAGATGTCGATGGCTTCTTCCTGGTCTTGGTTGACAGTGAGTTGCACGAAGCGGTGGTCCATCAGGTCGCGCACGCGGGTAGTGGGCGCGGCCAAGAGAAACTCCCGGATGCGGATGTCGTCGATGAGTACGCCGCGGGCGTCGGTCACGTAGAGCACGTTCAGGGTTTCGGACTGCCCGCCGTGCTGGCGCACGTAGTCGAGGCTTTGCTGAATGGTCCAGTTTTCGCGGATGGCGATGTAGTCGGGCGTCATCAGGCGGCCCACCGAATACTCGGGGTAGCCCAGCAGTTGCAGCGTCACGCGGCGCTCGGGCTCCGACAGGTTTTGCACGAGCTCGGCCACGAAATTGGCCGGCAAAAACTCCAGCAGCGCCGTGCGGTCATCGGGCGACATCTCGTTGAGAATGTCAGTAATCTTGTCCTGGGCCAGGTTGTCGAGGAAGTGGCGCTGCACTTCAAGGTCCAGAAACTCAAATACCTGCGTGGCCAGCGTGAGCGGCAGCAGCCGGAAAATAATGAGCTGCTCGCGCTCATCCTCGTTTTCAATCAGCTCGACTAGCTCGGCGGGCTGAAAGCCGCGCAGCAGCTTTTTGAGCTTAAAAAACTCGCCCTCCTGAATCAGCGACGTAATGTGGGCTACGGTCTCGGGCGAAGTCATGGGTAAAAACCGGTTAGAGGTTTTAAATAAAACGGAGGTTGTGTTTCGCTAGGCAAAGGGGCGGTTCGCCCGGCAAAATTACGGCCAAGCGCCGCCATATCCGGCCGTACCGGGCATTTTTGGCGTACTTCGCTTTCGCATCTTCCTTTCCTTGTTGCCTTGACTTCTGCTCCCGCGCCTGTCGCTTCGCCCCAGGGTACCGTTGTGCTGCTGGGCGGCGGTGCCGACGACCTGACCCTGCACCTGCTGGCCGGCCTGCTGCCCCAGCGCACGGCCCCCATCGAGATACTGACCGCCGCCACGGCCTACCAGCCCGACGTGACCTACGCCGCCTACGCCCGCGTGTTTCGGCACCTGGGCTGCCCGCAAGTAGGCCACTTGCAGGTAGACGACTACCACCCCGCCGACGAGCCCGATACCCTGGCCCGGCTGCAAGCGGCGGCACTGGTTTTCATCACGGGGGGCGACCAGGAGCGCCTGACCGAGCGCCTGCTGGGCACGCGGTTCTTAGAGATTTTATCCCAGCGCCACCGAGCCGATGTCGGCTTTATCGTGGCCGGTACCAGCGCTGGGGCCTCGGCGCTGGGCGCGCAAATGCTGGTGGCCGGCCGGGGCTGGCGCAGCCTGCTGGGCGGCGGCGTGGAAGTGATTGCCGGCCTGGGCTTGCTGCCCGATTTGCTTATCGACCAGCACTTTATCGAGCGCAGCCGCTACCCGCGCCTCATGCACGCTGTGCTGGCCCACCCCGCACTGCTGGGCCTGGGCTTGGCCGAAGAAACCGGCCTCATCCTGCGCCCCGGCCAGCCCGCCGAGGTATTCGGCACCGAGGTGGTAGTAGTAGTAGATGTCCGCCACGGCGTGGCTACCAACCACGCTACCCTGGCTGCCGGCCAGCCCCTCAGCGCCCGCGGCCTGCGGGTAGACTTGCTGGTGGCGGGCGACACGCTTGCGATGAGTGGGTGAGTGGGTGAGTGGGTGAGTGAATGAGTGAATGAGCGGGTGCGCCTGTCATGCTGAGCGCAGCGAAGCATCTCGCTCGCCTCGTTGTTATTGAATGAGTTACTGCTGCACGCGAGATGCTTCGCTGCGCTCAGCATGACAGGCGCATCCGCTCACCCACTCATCCACTCATCCACTCACCCCACCCCGGGCACCAAACCAGGATATATTTGCGTTTGGGCTGGCGATTATTATTAATAAGGTATTCTATGCTACGCTTTGGGTTCCGATGGGCCGTTTTGGGGGGGATGCTGGTGCTGGGGGCCGCCTGCACCCGCAAAACCGTGTCGTTTAATTCGCGCCTGGAGGAGCAGGCTACCACCGGCACACCGGGCGACAGCCTGACGACCACCAAAAAGAAAAACCCGAAGCTGAGTATTGCCGGCCGCAAGGCCGTTATCAGCAAGGAGGAAGAGCGCAAGGCCAAGGAAGAGGAAAAAGCCGCCCAGCGCAAGCCCAACAAAAAGAAGAAGATATTTCTGGGCCAGCGCATCAAGCGCGGCTACTTCAAGACGGGCACCGGCAAAAACCAGGTGATTACCGTTTTCTACTACCTCAAAAATTTCAAGCAGCCCAGCGCCATGGCGCCGGCCGTGTACTACTTCAATCCCAAGAAAAAGAAGATTTTCGCGGCCAATGGCGAGCTCGACCCCGCTGCCGACAAGGTGCTGCATGGCCCTTTCAAGCGGCTGGTCAACAACCAGGTTATCGAGCAGGGCTACTACGCCATGGGCACTAAGCACCTGCGCTGGGAAAAATACGACAACAAGGGCGGCCTCACGGCCAAAACCCACTACGAAATGGGTTTCCCGCGCGATGCTAATATCAGCTATTACGACGGGGCCAACACCATGATAAAAGAGGTGGTGCCCTACGTGAACGGCAAGCTCGAAGGCGACTACGTGAAGTACACCGCCGACGGCAAACGCGAGTGGATAGGCCACTTCGAAAACGGCCGCCGGGTAGGGGAGTGGACCAACTATTGGGACTACAAAGGCTACCGCCACTACGTGTTTCAGTACAACGAAAGCGGCTACGAGCCCGAAGTAGCCGAGCCCGAGCTGATACGCGAGTACAGCCATGGCGGCTCGCCCATCTACGACAAAGAAAAAAACCTCGACAAGCGCGCCGAAGCCGACCCCGACGCTACCAAAAACGACCCGCGCCGCCCCGGCAGCCACGGCGCGCCCGCCCCGCGCACGCCTGTGCGCAAAGCCGCTGAGCGCCGCCCCGGCTACCACCCCAAGCCGCCCGTGACGCCGCCCCCCGTGCCCGCCACGCCGGGCGGGTAGTTTGCGATGCGTGAATGGCTACACCCGTCATGCAGAGCGCAGCGAAGCATGACGGGTGTAGCTTAATAAAAAGCGTCCTCAAACACCTCGATGCGGAAGCCCTGGCTGAGCTGGGTAAGGGCCAGGATGTCGAAGCGGATGTCGCCGCGCCAGTCCAGTTCTTCCTGCAAGTGCGTGGCGGCCAGCCGAAACAGTTCTTTCTTGCGGGCCGAAACGAAGGTTTCGGGCGTGCCGTACTGGCCGCCCGAGCGGGTTTTGACTTCCACGAACACTAGCAGCTCCTGGCCGCGCTGGGCGATGAGGTCAACCTCGGCGCGGCCGTGGCGGTAGCCCTGCGCCCGGATGGTGTAGCCCGCCTGCCGGTAAAAGTCGGCGGCGGCGGCCTCGCCGGCCTGGCCTAGCGCGTGGGCAGAGGAGAGCATACGAACGCAGCGAGTGGAAAAAGCGCCCGCTGAGTGGTGGGCAACGGCCGCAAGCTAAAGCCTACGGTGCGAAGTACCTTTGCGAAAATAATATTAGTGCTCGCTATCCACCCTTCGCCCTGTATTGCTATGGAATTTTATTCGGCCTGCGTGGCCCCGGCCGCTGCCGGCGCGCCGCTACCCGCCAGCCCGCCGCCCGCTGCGCGGCAGCCCGAGCTGCTGGTGCAGCGCCTGGGGTTGGTGCCCTACGTGCCCACCTGGGATTTGCAGGAGCAGCTACTAGCTGATACGCTGGCTATTAAGGCGACTAACCGCCAGGCCGAAGCCGCTGGCCTGCCGCCGCAGCCCACGCCCAACCACCTGCTTTTTTGCCAGCACCCGCCCACCTACACGCTGGGCAAAAGCGGTAAGCCCGAGCACCTGCTGCTCGATGAAGCCGCCCTGGCGGCCCACGGGGCCACATTTCACCGCATCAATCGCGGGGGCGACATCACCTTTCACGGGCCGGGGCAGCTGGTGGCCTACCCGCTGCTCGACCTTGAAAACTTCCGCCCCGATATTCATTGGTATCTGCGGGCGCTGGAGGAAGCCGTAATTCAAACGCTGGCCGGGTACGGGCTGCGCGCCGGGCGCATCGCGGGCCTCACCGGCGTGTGGCTGGGCTGGGAAGAAGATGCGGCCAATCCCCGCAAAATCTGCGCGATGGGCGTGCGGTGCAGCCGCTGGGTTACGCTGCACGGCCTAGCCCTCAACGTGAACACCGACCTGAGCTACTTCGGCTACATTGTGCCCTGCGGTATCGCCGACAAGGCCGTGACCTCGATGCAGGCTGAACTAGGCTACGCCGTAGACCTAAATGAGGTGCAAGAGCACCTGCTGGCGCACCTGCGAGCGCAGCTGGCTGGCTAGCACGCGAATGCGGCCGCCCTTATTTTTCAACTTTCTTGTTGCGAGCGTTTTAGCAGCCAGTTACTTATGAAGCAGGATATTCCGTTTGAGCCCGTGGTTGGCGTTTCCATCGCGGTAGTGCCTAGCACTACCCCGCCGTTTGACGAAGGCAACCCGCCCACGTGGCAGGTGTTTTTGCTGAACAGCAATGACTTCGCGCTCGAAAATGTCATTATCGCGGCCGATGGCTACGGCAACCAGCCCGACGGGCAGGCCGTGCGCACGACCACGCTGCGCTACCACTTTCCCGAAATTGGCCCGCACTCGGCCACGCCCGTCGAGCTGATTGACCCCGCCGTGTTTCACCTCACCAACCAGTACTGGGTGAGCTACTACCGCGACCGCCAGATTTTCGACCGCAAATTCCTGTTTGTGCCCGACGCCATCGTGCCCGAAAACCTGAGCCGCCTGGAGCTGCTGGATGGGCAGCCGGGCGTGCTGCACGGCTAGCCGGGGATGCCCTGGCCACGGGTTGCCAAGCGACTGGTAGCATTCAAGATTGCTCTGTTATTTACGCTATGAACCACACCTTTAATATTTATCTGGGCCTGGCCGCGCTGTGGGCGCTACTGGTCGCCATGTTCGCGGTGCCCTCCATCGTGTTCATCGCGCACCTCAAAAACCTGCTCGACACGCCCAATGGGCGCACCGTACACAAGTCGCTCACGCCGCGTCTGGGCGGGGTGGCCGTGTTCGCGGGCTTCATGTCGGCGCTCACCATTTTTGCGCCCCTCACCAATGGTGTGCAGCAACTGCTGGCCGGGTGCATCATCCTGTTTTTCGTGGGGCTGAAGGACGACCTGGTTACCATTTCGGTGGCTAAAAAATTTGTGGGCCAGCTACTTGCTACCGGCGTCGTGATGATAATGGCCGACGTGCGGATTACCAGCTTCCAGGGAATCCTGGGAATTGAAACGCTGTCGGCGGGCTTCAGCTACGGTTTCACCTTCGTTGTTATCGTGGGCATTACCAACGCCATCAACCTGATAGATGGCCTCGACGGCCTGGCAGGTACGATAGTGCTCATTATCAGCAGCACGTTTGGCTATTATTTTCTGCGCTACGGGGGCAGCGCGTTCAGCAACTACTCGTTCGTGGCCGTGTGCCTGATTGGCGGAATGCTAGGCTTTCTGCGCTATAACTTCCACAAGGCCAATATATTTATGGGCGATACGGGCTCGCTGGTGTGCGGCTTCATCGTGTCGATACTGGCCATTCAGTTTATTGAAATGGGCAACAGCACGGGGCAGCCGTTTGGCAGCACGGCCCCGGCCGTTACGCTCGGCATCCTGTTTGTGCCGTTGTTCGATACCCTGCGGGTATTCACCCTGCGGATGCTGGCCGGCAAATCGCCCTTCATCCCGGACAAAAACCACGTGCATCACCGCATCATGGCGATGGGCTTTTCGCAGATAAGCACGGTGCTGCTGCTGGGCTTGCTCAATTCGGTGGTGGTGCTTTTCGTCATCAACTTCGCGTATCTGGGCAACCTCATTCTCATCGGCGCGCTGTTGGTGTTTGGGGTGTTGCTGAGCGTTTTTCTGGGCGTGTACCAAAGCCGCCTGGCCCGGCGCCAGGTTGCATCTACTTAATGGCGAGCACCTTGGCTGCCCAACGTGGCGGGCGCTGGCGGTGCCTGCTGGCGATACTGGCCTGCCTGGGCTGGGCTGGGCTAGCTGGCGCTGCCGAGTACCGCCCATTGCCGCCGGCCCCGGCCCCCGGCCTCTCGGCCGACAATTGGCTGCTACACGATGCGGCCCGCAACCGGCTCATTCTGTACCTACCCGGCTACCACGCGCCGGCCCACGCCTACTACCAGTGGTTGCGCCTGCGGCCAGGCCAGCCGCTGCGGGTGTCATTCGCGGCGCAGCCCGGCCTGAGTATCTTCTTGGATAACAAACTGCTGCTACGGGCCGGCAAGGCAGGCTCGTACATTGTCGACCTAACCCAGACCCTGCCGCGCCAGGCGGCGGGCCCCCACCTGCTGGCCGTGTGGCAGCCCGACGGCTATCCCGCGCTGGGCTCGTTTACGGTAGTAGCCCCCACGCCCGCTGCCGACAAGGCCCCGGCCGACGCGCCGCTTGCCAGCGCGACGCCGCTGCCCGCCCGGCTGCAGGTAGGCGCGCTGCAAAGCCAGTCGCTGTTGTTGGGGCTGCTGCTGGTAGGGCTGCTCTACGGGGCCGTGCGCAGTGCCTATCCGGCCGGCCTGGCCAGTGCGCTGCAAGTGAGCGATGTGCTCGGGGCCAAGGGCAATCCGCAGGCCTTTCTGATGCGGCCCGCTTTCACGCTCCTCAACCTAGTACTGGTAGTGCTTTTTTCGCTGTCGCTGGCGCTGCTGCTCACGGCGCTGCACACCGATTTCAGTAGTTTGCCCCTGGTAAAGCAACTGTTGAAAGTAACCGAGGCAGCTACACTTGCCAAAATCAGCCTGTATACGGGGCTTATTCTGAGCTTTATTATCGGTAAGTTTTTGCTGGTAGAAGGGCTGAGCTACATTTTCGACCTGCGCGCCCTGGCTACCATCCACTACCGTGAGTATCTGCGCACTACGCTGGTAATGGGGCTGCTGGTGCCCATTGCTCTGTTCTTGTTTCTGAGTCTGAACGCGTACTGGCCCCCCATCGTTAGCATAGCCAATGGCTTCGTGCTGGTACTGCTCACCGTAACGGTGCTGCGGGTGGCCCAAACGCTGCACCAGCGCGCCTCGCTGCTTAATCTTCATTTGTTCGCGTACCTTTGTGCTACCGAAATACTGCCCTTGGCGGTATTGCTTAAGCTCATTGTCTTTACGTCCCCTCTCTAAATCCACTGGTTAGTGGGGGCGGCCCAGCTCACTTAGTCTATCGCCCTAGCGTTACCTTTTTCTTTATGGCCGAGAGCGCAGCACAGCCAGGTCTGAACCGGCACGCCCAGCCCATCCGCAGCATACTGGTTACCCAGCCCAAGCCCACTACCGATGTTTCACCCTACTCGCCACTTGCCGAGAAGTACGGAATTCGGGTTGATTTTCGGGAGTTTATTGAGGTGCAGGGAGTTCCTTACAAGGAATTTCGTAAGGATAAAATTAATATCCTGGATTACTCCGCCGTCATCTTCACCAGCCGCAACGCCGTCGACCACTTCTTCCGCATTTGCCAGGAAGCCAAGCTCGAAATGCCGGCCGAGATGAAGTACTTCTGCATCTCCGACCAAACGGCTAATTACCTGCAGAAATACATTGTGCTGCGCAAGCGCAAGCTGTTCGTGGGCCTGCGCACGGCCGCCGACTTGTTCGACGTCATCAAAAAGCACAAGGGCGAGAAGTTTCTGTACCCGTGCTCGGACATCCGCAAGGACGACCTGCCCGAGTTTATGCGAGCTAACAACCTCAAGTTCACGGAGGCAGTAATCTACCGCACGGTAGCCAGCGACCTGTCCGATTTGTCGGATGTGAAATACGATTGCCTGGCTTTTTTTAGCCCTTCCGGCATCAGCTCGCTTTTTGTCAATTTTCCTGATTTTGTGCAGGATGGCACCCGCATCGCGGCCTTTGGCCCTACTACCGCCAAAGCTGTACGGGATGCCGGGCTCATTCTTGACATTGAGGCACCTATGCCCAACGCTCCGTCTATGACGGGTGCTATCGAAGCCTACATCCGGCAGCACGCGCCCGCCACCAAGGGTGGGGCCGATAAAGCCAAAGGAGCCAGCTAATAAGGTGCTCGCTAAGGTACTGAAGCAAGAAAAATAAGCCTAAATAGTGGATGGTGCTTCGCGCAGCTACTGTTTAGTACTTACATTTGGAAGCAGGATTCATCCTATTTTAAGGTTTTCTCCTACTCGCCATATCATCTTTTCAGTTCTTTCTTGCACCTCATATGAAGGGAAATGTACTTGCTCCTTTGCTGCTGTTGGCAGCGGCCGGCACCGCTTCGGCGCAGCAACAGCCGCAGTTCACGCACTACGGCTTCAACGGTATGTACCTCAACCCGGCCTACGCCGGTATTAAAGGGCAAACGGAGGTTACCCTGATTGGCCGCTACCAGTACCTGAACCTGGGCAATACGCAAGGGGATGCCAACGGCTCGCCCCGCACGGGTATGGCTTCGGTGTCGGTGCCCATCCGGGCGCTGAGCGGCGGCCTGGGCGCGGTTGTTTACTACGATAAGATTGCTGAATCGAAAGTGACCAACGCGGCGCTGTCGTACTCACAACACATCAACCTCGGGCGCGGTCGTTTGGGTATTGGTATTCAGGGTACTTATACTTACCTCAGCAAAGGTACCTATAAGTACATTGATGCCAACGACCCCTACGTGCCGGAAAATGGCTCGGACAAGAAGTTCGACGCCGGGGCGGGCCTGTGGTACGAGTCGCCCAAGTTCTACGCCGGCCTGAGCATTAACAACCTCTTCCGGAGCAACTACACGCTGCAAAGCGCCCGGCGCGACGCCAACGGCAACATCATCGGGTACCAGAATACCTCGCGCTCGCTCGGCGAAAACCACGCCTACTTTACGGCGGGTTATAATATCGAAGCGTCGTCCAGCGTTACCATCACGCCCACTGTACTCGTCAAATCGGTATTGCCGGGCAATTATGACGCGGTAAGCAAATACGACAACGAAAAGAACTATTCCTTCGAGGGCGGCGTAAGAGCCACGTTCAACGACCAATTCTGGGCTGGGGTAAACTACCGCCACCAGGAATCCTTCTCGGGGCTACTGGGTTACGGGTTTGGAGCCGACAACCGCTATCGTATCGGCTACGCATTCGACTTCATAGCCTTCAATCAGGCAGCTCGGGCATTCAGCTCGCACGAAATCCTGCTCTCCTTGCGCCTGCCCCAGGTTGGCCCAAAAGCTCGTCCGGCTATTCGTACCCCACGCTACAGCTTTTAATCCTATTTCTAGGGTTGAGCTAAGCGGAGTAAGGAAATTTGTAAGGAAATATTCTTGCGTTAAAAAAGGCTGCTTTTGACCACATCAGGGCATTTTCGGTGTTTTGTAGTGCAAATAATAGGGTTGGTATGCCCTGTTGATATTGCAAAGCGACTTGAAATAGTGTAGATTTGCCAAGCGATAAAATAGGCTTAGTTAGCTCCTGGATATACAATTAGTCTTCTCTCTATTATGAAAAAGTTTCTAGTCTTGCCCCTCTTAGCCCTTTCGGGGTTGCTTATGGGTGGCTGTTTTACCAAAGACTATCGGGGCGACCTGGTAGGTGCGGAAGACCGGCCAGTCTTTAATCCGCAGGATGTGCCCTTCGGGATGGTACCTTGCCCGGGCGGTACGTTCCACATGGGCCAAACCGACCAAGACATTTCGGCTTCGATGGTAAACATGAACAAGCAGGTGACCATTGCCGGCTTTTACATGGACGAAACCGAAATCACGAACAACGAATACCGGCAGTTTGTGAACGCCATCATGCAAGACTCGGTCGAGGCCTTGGGTGAGGACTACATCAAGACGGAGCTGTATCCTGACACCACGGTGTGGGTGCGCGACTTCACCTACCACATGGGCGACCCGCTGCTCGAGTATTATTACTCGCACCCGGCCTTCGACGACTACCCGGTGGTAGGTGTTGATTGGTTTGCGGCCAAGTACTTCTGCAACTGGCGCAGCAAGCTCAAGAATGCCAACAACGAGGAGCGTGGCGAAGCGCCTCTGCCTAACTTTCGCCTGCCTTCCGAGGCCGAGTGGGAATATGCTGCCCGCGGTGGGCGCGAGGGCGTAACGTTCCCCTGGGGCGGCCCTTATGTGCGCAATACCCGTGGCTGCATGTTGGCCAACTTCAAGCCCGGCCGGGGCGACTATGCCGCCGACGGTTTTGCTTACACGTCGGAAGTAGGGTCTTACTTCCCCAACGACTTCGGCCTGTACGACATGGCCGGCAACGTGTCGGAGTGGTGCGATGATGCTTACATGGAAGCTTCCGTGCCGATTGTGTGGGACTTGAACCCCACCAACCCCGACGACAACGAACCCCGCAAGGTGGTGCGCGGCGGCTCGTGGAAAGACATTCAGTACTTCCTCGAAACGGGTACCCGCAACTTCGAATACCAAGATTCTTCGCGTTCCTACATCGGCTTCCGTTGCTCCATGATTCAGATTGGCATGGGCACCAACCGCGGCCTCAACCGCTAGTTTTTGTTCATTGCCCATTTCATCTTTTTTCACAAACCCCTAAGTACTTCTAATTCAAGATGGCTGTCAAGAAGAATGTCCTGTACGATGTTATCATGCCGAAAATCTACGGCATTGGTGCTGCCGTAGTAATCGTAGGTGCCCTATTCAAAATTCAGCACTTACCCGGTGCTGGCCCAATGCTTACCATCGGCCTGCTGACGGAAGCTGTTATCTTCTTCCTGAGTGCTTTCCAGCCCCACCAGGCCGAAACGGACTGGGCGCTGGTTTATCCTGAGCTAAGCGAAGGCTACGACCCTTCGACCAACGACAACCGTTTCCGCGATGCCAAAACTGCGGCCCCCAATGGCCTGACCGGCAAGTTGGACGACATGCTGAAAAATGCCAACGTTACCCCCGAAGCCCTCACCAACCTGGGCCAGGGCTTGAACCGCCTCAGCGCTACGACCGCCCAACTGGGCCAGCTGGGCGAGGCTACCAACGTAACCGACGAGTATACCAAGAAGGTACGCACCGCTGCTCAGTCGCTGGAGCGCATCAACGAGTCGTATGCTAACACGGTAGAAGCCGTTTCGGCCATGTCGAACGCTACCAACGACGCCAAAGAGTACCACCTGCAAGTGCAGAACGTGACCAAAAACCTGGGCGCGCTGAATGCAGTGTACGAAATGGAGTTGCAGGATGCCAACACGCACCTCAAGTCGATGAACCAGTTCTACGGTACGCTCGGCAAAGCCATGGAGAACATGATTCAGGCTGGCAAAGACACCGAGAACATGCAGGCGCAAGTAGCCGACCTGACCACCAACCTGTCGTCGCTGAACCGCGTGTACGGCAACATGCTCAACGCTATGCGCGCTGGCAGCGCCGCTTAGTAATCGTTGACTAGCGTTTCTTCTTAACTATAGCAACACTTATATAATGGCAGGCGGAAAAGAAACACCGCGGCAGAAGATGATTGGCATGATGTACCTCGTGCTGACCGCTCTTCTGGCGCTTCAAGTCCAGTCGGCTGTAATTCTGAAGTTTAAGTTCATTGACGACAGCTTGCTGAGCGTCAATGACAAAACCTCTGGTTCGGCTGATAATACTATTAAAGGTATTCAGGCGGCGGTTGCCAAAGATGGTAACACTGCCAAGGACAAGGCGATATTGGCTCAGAGCGAAGAAATTCGTCAGAAAACCAAGGACATTATCGCCTACCTGCGCGAAGTGCGCGATAAACTGGTAGTAGCTGGTGGCAACCCCAAAGGTGCCACCGAATACAAGGACATCAACGCTGAAGACATTGTTGCCACCACCATGATTGGCTCGGGCGACAAGAAAAACGGCCTTGGTTATCCGTTGAAAGCCAAGCTGAACGAATATTCGACTTACATCGGGCAATTCGTGCCGGGTGCCAAGCAACTGGCACTGGATGGTAAAGACGACGTTCGCGTAACGACGGCCAAAGACCAGACTACGAAAGAGCAGAAATCAAAAGACTTCGCTCAGCTGAACTTTGAATCCACGCCCTTGGCAGCTGCTTTGGCTACGCTGTCGCAGAAGGAGACCGAAGTACTGAAACTGGAAGCTGATGCGCTGTCGGCCCAAGCTCAAAAAGTAGGTGCTGAAGTAATGGTATTCGACAAGCTGGGCGCTTTCGCCTCGGCTGAGTCGCAGACGGTAGCCGCTGGTACCAAGTACAAAGCTGAACTGTTCCTGACTGCCTCGGCCTCGAACATCCGCCCCACGATGACCTACAACGGCTCGCCGCTGTCGGTCGGCCCCGATGGCCACGGCAAGGTAGAATTCACGGCTCGTCCCGGTAACTTCGATGCCTCGGGTAATGCCAAGGCTTCGTGGACGGGTACTATCCGCCTTAACCAGGCTGGTCGCGACACTACCTTCAAAGTGACGGTGCCTTACACCGTAACCAAGCCGGTAATGCAAATTCAGTCGGCTTCGGTGCAGGCGCTGTACTACGAATGCGGCAACAAGCTGAGCGTGCAGGTGCCCGCCCTGGGTGCCCAGTACCAGCCTAGCTTCTCGGCCTCGGGTGCTTCGGTAATCGCTGGCCAGAAAGGTGAAGTAACGTTGGTGCCCAACGCCCGCGAAGTAACCCTGAACGTGAGCAGCGGTGGCAACCCCATCGGCTCGCAGGCTTTCAAAGTGCGTCCCATTCCGCTGCCTACCATCAAAGGCTATGTAGGTAGCACCGACATCGAAGACAAGCGTGGTATCTCGGCTGGCCAACTGCGCACCATGACAATGCGTGCTATTCCTGACCCCGGCTTCGCTACCTTCCTGCCCGAAGATGCTCGCTTCCGCGTATCGAGCTTCGAGGTAACGCTGGCTCGTGGCAAGCGCCCGGTAGCGCAAACTATCAGCATCAATGGCCCACAGGGCGACATCAGCTCGCTCGCTAACGCTGCCCGCCCCGACGACCGCCTGTTCGTAGAAGTGAAAGGCGTACAGCGTCAAAATTTCCAGGGTAAAGTATCGCCCGTGAACGTTAGCCGGACCTTCACCGTTTCGGTGCAATAACCAAGGAAATTCCGTCGTTAAGCTATCAAACTCTATTTCTTATGACCCGCTATTTTAAATTTCCGCTGGTGCTTTCGGCTTTGACCGTCTCGCTGGCTGCCCACGCGCAGGAACAAGCCGCTGCCACTGCTACCACGGGCGCTGTTCGCCCCATACCAGTGTCCGACCAGATGTTTCGCAAAACCATCTGGAGAGCAATTGACCTGCGTGAAAAGCAGAATAAGCCGATGTTTTCGGATGGTCGGGAAATAAGCAAGGTCATTATTCAGGCGGTGAAGCGCGGCGAGCTGCAGGCGTACAGAAACGACTCGGTAACCACTACGCTCAACGCCAAGGAGATGTCGGCCAATATGTCGTATCCCATCGAAGCGCCGATTTCGGTGGATGGGGGCGACGACTGGGGTGGCACGCCAGCGCCCAAAAGCGCTGCCAAAGCCAAGCCGGTCGACGATGGCTGGGGCTCGCCGGCCCCCGCCGCCAAAAAGCCTGCTACCAAGCGTGTAGCGGTAACCGACGCCAACGGTAAGGTGGTGAAGAAGAACGGTAAAATCGTTTACAAGACGGTTCCCGTTACCTCGGTAGCTGCCAAGCCTGCTCCTGAGCCTAAGACGACGGACGAGTACCTGCCCCGCGAAATCTATCAGATGGAGCTAACCGAGGAGATGATTTTCGATAAGAAGCGCTCGCGAATGTACCATCAGATTAAGACCATCTCGCTTAAGTTGCCTTCTACCCTGAAAAGCAACGTATCGGGTCTGGAGAAGAACATCGCCACCTTCAAGTACGCTGACTTGGTGAAGGTGTTCCGCAACAATCCGCAAACCGCCATCTGGTTCAACGCGCAGAACGATGCGCAGCACAAGAACCTGGCTGACGCGTTTGAGCTGTGGCTGTTCAACTCTTACATCACGAAGGTGTCGAACCCGGCCGGCGACGACTTGGCTAGCACCTACGGCGGCGAGCGTGAAGGTCTGCTGGCTTCGCAGCAGATTGCGGCTGACCTGGTAGAGTATGAGTACAACCTGTGGTCCTTCTAGACCGCAGATTCAAACGGATTTCTAGGATTTAACGGATACGGAGCTTCGCTCCTGACTGGATAGCGAAAGCCCCAACCTGCTGGTTGGGGCTTTTTGCTTTTATTGGGATTTGCAATTCGAACGGCTGGGTATTTAAGATGCTTCCTGCGCGTCTTCCTGCTCGCTAAAATAGGTGAGAAGCACTTTCGCTTTGGCTTTGCCGATTTCGGCTTCCAGTTGGGTTTGAGTTAGCTCCTTTATCTTTTTGACCGATTTGAACTTGTTGAGAAGCTTGTCGGCGGTAATGGGGCCGAGGCCCTTCACATCGGTAAGCTCGGTTTTGAGCGTGGCGTCGTCGCGGGTTTTGCGGTGAAAGGTGATACCGAAGCGGTGAACTTCGTCACGCATCCGCTGGAACAGGCGCAGGCTCTCGCTCTTTTTGTCGATGTAGAGCGGCAGCGGGTCGTTGGGCACGTAGATTTCTTCGAGGCGCTTGGCGATGCCGATGATGGCCATTTGGCCCCACAGGTTGAGGTCTTTAATGGCTTTTACAGCCATGCTGAGCTGGCCCTTGCCGCCGTCTACAATCACGAGTTGGGGTAGGCTGGCACCTTCCTCTACCAGGCGGCGGTAGCGGCGCGTTACGACCTCATACATGGTGTCGAAGTCGTTGGGACCAACTACTGTTTTTACGTGGTAGTGGCGGTAGTCTTTTTTGCTGGGCTTGGCATTGCGGAAGCACACCATCGCCGACACTGGGTTGTCACCCTGGAAGTTGGAGTTATCGAAGCATTCGATGTGCTTAGGAAGCTCAGTCAGGCGCAGGTCTTTTTTGATTTGCTCCATGATGCGAACCTCGTTTACATCCTTGCTTTTCTCGTTCATGCTCTCCTTTTCCTTACGTAAGTAAAGCACGTTCTTTATGCTCAATTCCAGCAGCTTGCGCTTATCGCCGATTTGGGGCTGGGCGATGGCTACGCCGGGCAGCGGCAGGTCGCCCACGGGCACGTTGGTGAGAATTTCGCGGGCCTCGCTCTCATACTCCTGCCGCAGCTGCATGATGAGCGGGGCCAGAATCTCGCCGTCCGTTTCGTCCAGCTTCTTGGTCAGCTCCAGGTTTTGGGTCAGGATGATGCTGCCATTCATCACCTTGAAATAGTTGACGAACGCCGCTTTCTCATTCGAGGCGATGCTGAATACGTCGATGTTGGTCAACGAGGCGTTTACGATGGTGCTCTTGGCCTGGAAGGCGTCGAGCTTGTCGAGCTTCTGCTTGAACTGGTGGGCCAGCTCGTACTGCATGTCCTGGGCGGCGGCGGTCATGCGCTCGCGGAAGTACTGCTTGGGCAGGCGCAGGTCGCCACCCAGTATCTGCCGGATTTGCTGGATGTATTGGTTGTAGGTAGCCTCGTCTTCCTTGCCCTCACAGGGCCCCTTGCAGTTGCCGATGTGGTACTCCAGGCACACCTTAAACTTGCCAGCGGCCACGTTTTCGGGGCTCAGGTTGTAGGTGCAGGTGCGCAGCGGGTACAAGGCCCGGATGAGCTCCAGCAGCACGTTGAGCGCGCCCTGGTGGGCGTAGGGGCCGAAGTACTGCCCATCGCCGGGCTGCTTATTGCGCGTCGGGATAAGGCGCGGAAACCGCTCCTTGGTCAGCAGCAGGTAGGGGTACGTTTTGCCATCCTTGAGTAGGATGTTGTACTTGGGCTGGTGCTGCTTGATGAGGTTATTCTCCAGCAAAAACGCATCCGACTCCGAATTCACGATGGTGAACTCGATGCGCTTGATGTTCTTGACCAGCTGCTGCGTCTTCTTGTTGTGGTCTTGCTTGGTGAAATACGACGACACGCGCTTGCGCAAGTCCACGGCCTTGCCCACGTAGATGATGCCCTCGTCGTCGAAGTAGCGGTACACGCCGGGCTGGTGCGGCAAGCGGTTTATTTGTTCTTGTAGTTCAGACTTGGCTGCCATGACCGCAGATTCAAACGGATTTGTCGGATTTAACGGATACGCCCGCTGCGCGGGCTGACTAGTAGGTACGTGTGGAGAACACAGAACGGCCGGCAAAAGTACCCGCTGTTCCTTGCGCTACGCGCAAAGAGTAAGCGGGCTAGATGCCCACCCACACCCCACCCAAAAGCCAGCCCGCGCAGCGGGCGTATCCGTTAAATCCGACAAATCCGTTTGAATCTGCGGTCTTAGATGTCCTTGTCGTCTAGCGCGTCCAGCGTCGGCTGGGCCATTTTCTGGTCGGCCGGAATGGTGTCGCGCCGCGCGCCTGAGTACTTCGAGCAGTCAAGCTCAATGTCCAGCTTGGCCGGCTTGGGGAAAGGCTGCGTGTCGAAATCGATGTTTTTGTTGGCATACACCTTCTTGATGAAGATGCCGTAGAGCGGCAGCGCCAGGCGCGCGCCCTGCCCGTAGTAGCCCGAGCGGAAGTGAATGCTGCGGTCTTCGCCGCCCACCCACATGCCGCACACGAGGTTGGGCGTAATACCCATAAACCAGGCATCAGAGTAGTTGGAAGTAGTGCCCGTTTTGGCCCCAATCTCAAACGGAAACTTGAAGCCCGTGTGCAAAATGGTACTAGTGCCGCCGCGCTCGGTGGTGCTGGCTTGCAGCATGTTAGTCATTACGTAGGCCGTTTCTTCGCTCAGCACCTCCTTGGTGCGGGGCACGAATTCGCGCAGCACGTTGCGATTCTTGTCCTCGATGCGCGTTACCATGATGGGCGAAGTCCAGACGCCCTTATTCACGAACGTGCCGTAGGCCCCGCACAGCTCATAAATGCTGCAATCCGACGCCCCAAAGCCCACGGCCGGCACCGGGTCGATGGGCGAGGTAATGCCCATGTTTTTGGCATAATCGGCAATCGTTTTGGGCGTGAGCTGAAACACGAGCCACGCCGTAATCGAATTCATGGAACGCGCCAAAGCCTGCCGTAGCGTGAAGACGCGCCCCGAAAAGCCGCCCTCAAAGTTCTTGGGCGTGTAGGGCGGGCGGCCCGCCACGGCGGGGAAGGTAGTGGCCATGTCGGGGCGCGGGTAGCAGGGCGAGTAGCCTGCGTCGATAGCCGCCGTGTACACGATGGGCTTGAACGTGGAGCCCGGCTGGCGCTTGCCCTGCCGCACGTGGTCGAACTTGAAATACTTGAAGTTGGGCCCGCCTACCCAGGCTTTTACCTGCCCGTTTAGCGGGTTCACGGCCATAAAGCCGGCCCGCAGGTAGCGCTTGTAGTAGTCGAGCGAGTCCATCGGCGATAGCAGCATCTCCTTCTCACCCTGCCAGCTAAACACCGGCATCTTGTACTTCTTGCGCAGGTAGTAGTTCACCGAGTCCTTGTTGCCCTCGTACTGCGTCATCAGCGACTTGTAGCGCTGGGTGCGGCGCATGGCCGTGGCCAAAAAATTGGGGATAACCCGGCCGTTCTCGTCGCGCCAGGGCAGCTGGCCCTTCCACTGCGCCGAAAACGCCTTTTGCTGCAAGGCCAGGTGCTCGCTCACGGCCTGCTCGGCGGCGAGCTGCATCCGCGAGTCGAGGGTAGTGTATATTTTCAGGCCGTCGGCGTAGAGGTCGTGGTCGGTTTCCTTGGCCCAGGCTTGCAGGTACTTGGCCACCTCAGTGCGGAAATACGGGGCCAGGCCCTGCGTGGGGCTCTCCACCGAGTAGTGAAGCACGATGGCTTTCGCCGTATCTTTCACTAGCTCCTCCTGCGGCAGGTAGCCGTAGGTGTTCATTTGCCGCAGCACCCAGTTGCGCCGGCGCTTCGAGCGCACCGGGTGCAGGGCCGGGCTAAAGCGCGACGGCGCATTCACAATGCCCACCAGCGTGGCCGCCTCGGGCGTGGTCAGGTCTTTGGGCTTCTTATTGAAAAACGTCTTGGCGGCCGTGTTAATGCCGTAAGCGTTGGAGCCAAAATCCACGGTATTGAGGTACATCCGCATGATTTCGCGCTTGGTATAGTTGCGCTCCAGGCGGATGGCGAGCAGCCATTCCTTGGTCTTGGTGATGAGCAGGCCTAGCTTGCCTTCCCCATTCAGCGTGCCGTCGTTGAGGTTGCTGGCCTCGCCGGGGCGGGTTTTAAACAACACCTTGGCTACCTGCTGGCTGAGCGTGGAGCCGCCGCCACTGCGCCCCAGGCCCGCCACAGCCCGCATGATGCTCTTAAAATCAATACCCGAATGCTGCTCGAAGCGCACATCTTCGGTCGCTACCAAGGCATCGACTAGGTTTTGCGGCAGGTCGCGGTAGTCGGCGGGCGTGCGGTTTTCGCGGAAGTACTTGCCCAGCAGCACACCATCGGCCGAGTACACTTCGGAGGCTAGTTCGCTTTTAGGGTTTTCGAGGGTACGCAGGTTGGGCATGCGCCCAAACAGGTTCATGAAGTTGTAATTCACGGCCGCCACGTACAGCAGCAGCCCCACCAGCCCGCCCCAGAAAAGCACCCACATGGTGCGGATAAACGCCTGAAAGCGCCCCCGCCGCGCTACGGGCGGCTTGCGGCCAGCGGGGCGATGGGCCGAGTGGGAGGAGGTAGCGTGTGAAGAAGAGCTAGGCATAAGGTAAAAAGGCAAGGCAAAGAGCGCCTGTCATTGCGAGCGAAGCGAAGCAATGACAGGCGCTCTTTATACCTGCACAGTGCTATTGGTAAACTTGTTGGTAAAACTGCTGGTAGCCGGCCATGTCGCCCGCGCCTTGCAGCAAGGCCAGGTTGCTGAGGCTGATGACCAGCGTCTGGTAGCCCTGGCCGCGCAGCCGCGCCAATGGCGACTGCGGCCCGCGCAGCTTGGTAGCGTAGCTCTGGGCCACTTTGGCGCCCGGCAAAGTCCGTACCACGACCATTTCCTGCGTGGCCCCGAGTGGCTCGGCGGGCTGTACCACGAGGTTATTAGCCCGGAAAAACTTGCCGTTGTACGTGCCCAGCTGCGTGGCGAGGTCAGCCGTAGGCGCGGTCCCTTTCGGGTACACTAGCACTACGGCGTGGGCGGCGCTCAACTGCGTGGTGTAGGCCACGGCCGGGGCGGCCACGGGGGCCGGGGTAGCAGGCGTCGGAGTAGTGGCGGGCGGCGTGCCTGCCGCCGGTGAGGCGGTAGGAGCGGGCGTGTTGCCCGTTGGCGCAGCCGCGCCACTCGCCGGGGTAGTTGTGGCTGTGGCTGCTACGCCGGTGGCTGTAGCAGGTGTCCCGGCAGCTGGTGCGGCGGTCGTGGCGGGCTTTTTACCGCCCCTACCCGATTTAGTAATGGGAGCAGCTTTCGCGGCCGGTTGCCCGGCCGGGGCTACGGGTGGCGGAGTCGTATTTACGGGCGTGGTCGCGGGCTTGAGGTCGCTGGGGGTGGTAGTAAGCACGGCCGGGGCCGGCGTCGCGGGCGCGTCGAGGCGCGGCGGCAGGTCGTCGTCTTCCAGGATGCGCAGGCGGTTGTTGACCTCGCCGGGGCGGAAAATGGACACCACCGGCTTGTCGGTCGAGGCCAGCGCGCCGGCTAGTTGCCCTTCCTCGGCCTTCTTATAGGCAGCGGCCAGCTCTTGGGCGCGGGGTACCAGCGAGCTGTTCGGAAATTCCTGGCTGAACTGCATCACCGCCGCGCGAGCCGTAGTAGGCGGCAGCGTGCGAATGGTGAGCAGCGTGCGCAAATACGCCATGCGGTCGGCCAGCCCACTCTTGGGGTAGGCCCGCTCGGTGCGGATGAGCACGGCCTTGGCCTTGGTGAAATACTGGTCTTTATAGAGCACGAAGGCCGAATCGAGGTGCAGCGCTACCTCCTTATTCAAGGCCAGCTCGTGCTCGCGGTACAGCGGGTCGGCGATGAGCTTGGCGTAGGTCGAGGTCGGAAACTCGCGCTGAAGCGCGGCCGCGTACTGCGCCATTTTCTCGGCATCGGGCAGGCCTTTATAGTAGAGGTAAAGCAGGTAGTACGCCTCGGGCGCGTTGGCGCCGTGCGGGTAGCGGGCCACTTGCCTGGTGTAGGTTTCGTAGCCGCGCGCGGGCTCTTTCAGCAGCTCTTTATAAATGCCGCCCAGCTCGTACATCGCCGCTTCGACCTGCACATTGGAGGCCGCGAGCTTATCGGGCGAGGAGGGTAGGGCGGCGCGGTAGCCGGCTACCAGCGCCTCCTGCTCGGCGGCGGGGTCGGGGGCGGCGGGCGCGCCGCCGGGCTGGCCGTCCGGGTTGTTTACCTGGGTAGTGCCGTTGCCGGTGACGCTCACTGGCACGCCGCCGTTGCGCGGGTCGTTGGGCGAGCTGCTGGGCGTGTTCACAGTGCGCCAGTTATCGCGCAGGCCACGGTCGCCCCACTTGCGCACGAAGTCGGTGCGCGCCGTGCTCAGCGCAGTCGGGTTGTCGAAATACCACAGCGCCCCGGTGGGTACGGCGGTATTAGGGTCGAAGGCGTTGGGGTTACTGATGTCGCGCTGGTTGCCACTCAGGGCGCTCGGCACGCCGGGCGCGCCCTGGGCCTGGGCCAGAGCTTTCTGCTGCTGGGCTTTCTGGGCGGCCAGGGCCGCGGCAGCGGCTTTGCGCTTGGCCTCTATTTCGTCGGCTGCGTACTTGGCCAGGCGCTGGTCGAGCTCGGCGGCGGGCAGCTTCACCAAGGCTTGCAGGCTGTCCTGCGTTTCGATGATGGTGTACTGCTTGGCAAACTCCTTCAGGATATCGGCCCGCTCCTGCACGGCGGCGTAGGTCGGGTTGTCCTTGGGCAGCGCCTGGGTGGTGCTGTCGTAGTAGGCCGCCGCGAGGCGGTATTTCTGGAGGTTTTCGTAGTAGATGCGCCCAGCCAGCAGGTAGGTGTAGCCCTTCTGCGAGCGGTTGGTAGTAGTAGCCTTAGCCGAGGTCTGGAGGAGTTTCAGGGCCTCACTGTATTTCTGCTGGCGATAAGCCACGCGGGCCATCTCGTAGTAAATTTTGTCGCGGTACTCTTTGTTTTTGAGGTCTTTGAGCAGCTTGGCGTAGTACTTGTCCAGCCGCGCCCGGTCTTTGGCACCCAGCTCCGATACCTGCCCCAGCATCAGCTTGGCGAAGAAATCGAGCTCGTAGGGCGGGTTGCGCTTGAGTATCTCGTTGAGCTGCGCGGTAGCTTCCTTGTCCTGCCCCTGCTCCTGGTACAGCTGCGCCAGGATGTAGCGCGTGCGCGAGCGCTCATTCTTGAGCGGAATCAGCGGCACGGCGCGCTCCAACTGCGCGATGGCCTGCTTGGGCTCGTTGATTTGGAGGTAGTAGGCGGCGCGGGTCAGAAACAGCTCGCGGGCGTCTTTGCGCAGGCCGGTTTCCTTGTCGAGCAGGTCCGAAACAGCTTTGGCGTTATCCAGTTGCTTGAGCACCAAGAAGCTGCGCATCAGCCCAATCAGCGCCTCTTGCTTGGCGTAAGGGTCTTTACTGGTGCTGTTCACGTACTTGAACGTGAGCACGGCATCGTCAAACTCCATCTTGTAAAACCGCGACCAGCCCACCAGAATGTAGGCGTCGTCGGTCCAGTCGGAGCCCGGCCGGTGCTGAATCGGCAGCGAGGCTTTTTTGATAATGTCGTTGAGGTCGGCGCGGGTGGCGCGCACCGTGCCGCTGTCCAAGGTCGGGAAGAGCGGCAAAACCCGGTTGTAGTCGTTGAGGCGGCCTTTGTAGAGCGCGGTTTCGGTTTCGCGCAGCTTTTCGCGGGCCAGGAAGTAGCCATTGTCGCGGGCGGCCACGTTGTTGAGCTGGTGGCTCACCAGCGACTTGTCGGAGGCGCAGCCCACCGCGCCCGCGCCCAGCAGCGCCACCAGCAAGCCTCCGAAAAGTTGGGGAAGGGAAAAAGTGCGAGTCAAAGCCAAAGAAGAAAGGTAGATACCGCGCCAACGTTGCGCCGGGGCCAGAATGTTCGGCCGCCACCTTTGGTAACGCCCGCCAATCGGTAAAATTACGCCGCCCCTGCCCGAAACACCACGCCGCTGCCCCCGTAGTGCAAACGCCCAGCTTTCCGCTCATTTCTATGGCTACCAACCCGCTGCCCCCGTCCGACGCCGACGGCCCCAACTCGCCCGACCGCCTGCGCGCCTTTGCCAAGTACTCGGGCATCGCCTTCCAGATGCTCGCCACCATCGGCCTCAGCGCCTGGGCCGGCACCTGGCTCGACGGCCATTTCCAGACTAAAAACCCGTGGTGGACCATCGGGCTGATGTTGTTTGGCGTGCTGGCGGCGCTCTACCAGGTCATTCGCGGCCTCACGAAAGGGTAGAGGCGTATGATGTAGAGACGCAATAGTTGGAGTCTCGCGTCAGGGTGCGTCAGGTGGTAGTAAGTCAGGCGGTAATAACTCAACAACGACGAGACGCAAAATATTGCGTCTCTACGCCGCTCATCGACAGCCATGCAGACTGCAAAAGCATAAGCTAAAAAACTTTTTCGCGTTAATTAATGTATGTACATTAAATGTCGCTACATTTTTGGCGCGTTACCCAATCAGCTACCCGTCAGTCCTCCCTAACCTTTTCACCATGAACACGTATTTCTTCCCCGCCGCCGAGCGCGGCCTCAAGGACATCGGCTGGCTGCAAAGCCACCTCACGTTCAGCTTTGGCCCCTACGCCAACCCCGAGCGCAATGGCTTTGGGCTGCTCAAGGTCTTCAACGACGACTTTGTGGCCCCCGGTAAGGGTTTCGGCCTGCACGCCCACGCCAACATGGAAATCATTTCGGTGCTACTGGCCGGCACCATGAACCACAAGGACTCGCTGGGCTACTCGGAGGTAATTCCGGCCGGGGGCGTGCAGATAATGAGCGCCGGCAGCGGCCTGCGCCACGAGGAATACAACGTGGGCGACGACGAGGTGAACTTCCTGCAAATCTGGATTGAGCCCAAGCTGCAAAACGTGACGCCACGCTACCAGCGCCGCCAATTCCCGGAGGCGCAGCGCGCCAATCAGCTCACCACCATCGTGAGCAACGAGGAGGGCACCGCGCATTGCTGGATAAACCAGAACGCCAAGCTTTCGCTGGGCTACTACACCGAGTCCCACAGCCTGGATTACGCCTTTGCCCCGCTCAATAAGATGCTGTACGTCTTCGTGATAAGCGGCACCGTGCGGATAAATGACCAAGTGCTAAGCCAGCGCGACGCGCTGGGCATTTGGAATACCCACGCCCCGGTGCATCTCGACTGCGCCGCCGACACGCGGTTTTTGCTCATTGAAGCGCCCATTAATCACTAATAATTTTCTGTCATTGCTTCGCTACGCTCGCAATGACAATCGCTTTTCTGTAAATCGTTAGCAATCATGGAAAATCGCATTCTCGGTTTGCACCACATCACGGCCATTGCCGGCAACGCCCAGCGCAATTTCAACTTCTACACGAAGACGATGGGCTTGCGCTTCCTCAAGAAGACCGTCAATTTCGACGACCCCGGCACCTACCATTTTTACTTTGGCGATGAAAGCGGCTCGGCCGGCACCATCCTCACGTTCTTCCCCTGGGAGCACATGACGCCCGGCCGCCGCGGCCCCGGCCAGGCCACCGAAATCGGCTACGCCGTGCCCCGGGGCAGTCTCGATTTCTGGATGAAGCGCTTTGACGCCCAGGGCGTAACCTACAACAAGCCCGCTGAGAAATTCGGTGAGCGCTACCTCACCTTCCTCGACCCCGACGGCCTCAAGCTGGAGCTGACCGAAGTGGCCGACGACCCCCGCACGCCCTGGACTACCGCCGAGGTAGGGGCCGACGTAGCCACCCGCGGCTTCCACCACATTACCTTGACCTTGAGCGACGTGAAAGCCACGGCCGCCGTCCTCACTGACGTGTTTGGCTATAAACTAGTGGCTCAGCACGTCAACCGCTACCGCTACGCTACCGATGCGCTCGGCACCGCCAACATTGTGGAGCTGGTAGCCGCGCCCGGCGAGGGGCGCGGGCAGGTGGCGGCCGGCTCGGTGCACCATGTGGCCTTCCGGGTGAAGGACGACGCGACGCAGCTCTACTTCCGCGACCTACTGATTAAGAAGGGCTTCCAGGTGACGCCGCAGATTGACCGGCAGTATTTCCACGCCATGTATTTCCGCGAGCCAGGCGGCGTGCTCTTCGAAATAGCTACCGACAACCCCGGCTTCATGGTGGATGAGCCGTTGGCCGAGTTGGGTACCCACCTCATGCTGCCCGCCCAGCACGAAAGCAAGCGCGCCGCCATCGAAGCCCACCTTCCCAAACTAGGCTAGCCCATGCAACCGACCGATTTTCAGCCTCTCGCCTACGTGTACCAGCCCGCGCCCGGCCCGGCCCGCGCCACGCTGCTGCTGCTGCACGGCACCGGCGGCGACGAGCGCGACCTGCTGCCGCTGGCCGCCCGCTTCGGCCCCGGCCTCAACGTGCTGAGTTTGCGCGGCAACGTGCAGGAAGGCGGTATGCCCCGCTTTTTCCGCCGCCTCGGCATGGGCGTCTTCGACGAGGCCGACGTAGTGTTTCGCACCCACGAGCTGGCCGATTTTCTGCCAAAAGTGGCTGCCAAAGAAGGCTTCGACCCCGCGCAGCTCATCGCGGTGGGCTACTCCAACGGGGCCAACATCGCGGGTGGCCTGCTGCTGCTGCACCCCGGCCTGCTGGCGGGCGCGGTGCTGTGGCGGCCCATGCAGCCGCTGGTGCAGCAGGTGCCGGCGTTTGCCGCGCCCCGGCCGGTGCCGGTGTACTTCGCGCCCGGCAGCCACGACCCCACCGTGCGCCCCGCCGCTACCGAGGCCTACGCGGTGCTGCTCACGCAAGGCGGCTACGACCTCACGCGCCACGACGCGCCGGCCGGCCACAACCTCACGCCTATTGACCTCGACGGGGCGGTAGCGTGGCTGCACGCGCACTTTCCGGCGGCCAAGTAGCTTGTCATTGCGAGCGTAGCGAAGCAATGACAGACGTAGTTTGAATTACGACGGGCTGAGGGGCAATATATTGCGAGCTATGCTCCCGTATCTGCTACCTCGGCCCGTCGTTGTTGTTTGGTGTTTTTTGCTGCTGCTCGCGGGTGCGCGGGCCGGCCAGGGGCAGCCACCCGGCCGCCCGGCGCTCAGCACCGCCGAGATAGTGGTGCTGCGCAACGAAGGCGAACTGCTACCCCTGCAACGGTTCGATACCTTGCGCCTGGCTACCATAAAAGCCCAGGCTACGGCGGCCCCCAAGAGTGGCCTCGATTTTAGCTGGCACCTGCCGCACGACGTGGCCGACTACGCGCCGACCAGCTTTTTCACCGGCCCGCAAAAAGCTGACCTTGCTCAGTTCCGCCGCCACAATCTATTGCTGCTGGCTTTGCCCGAAGGCGGCCCGCACGACCGTGTGGCGTTGCGCCAGACGCTAGCGCTGGGCAAGCAAACCATTGTGATGGTGTTCGATAGCGCCGCGCTGAGTTGGCCCGAACTGCGCCAGGCCACGGCCGTAGTGCTGGTGCAAGCTCGCCGCGTGGCCGCCGTCAACCGCGCTGTGCAAGTCATTTTTGGCGGAATGGGCGCGGCCGGGCGGCTACCAGCCGCGTTGCCCGGCTTGAGTGCGGGACTGCCCATGCTAGGTGGCTCACGTTTAGCTTATGCTTCGGTAAAAGAAGCGGGTTTACAAGGTAATCTGCCCGAACAGGTTGATTCCCTGATGAAACAAGCGCTCGAAGCGGGTGCTTTTCCAGGAGCGCAGGTGCTGGTGGCGCGGCACGGCGTGGTGGCGCTGAGCCGCAGCTACGGCGTACAGGAGGCCGGCACTAGCCGGCCGGTGCTCAACAGTACCCTTTACGACTTCGCCTCGCTCACCAAAGTAACCGCCGCCCTGCCGGCCCTCATGCTGTTGCAAGACCGCAGCCTGCTCGGCCCCGACTACACGCTGGGCGCGCTGTTCGATTTTTTGAAAGGTACTGATAAACAAGACCTGCGCCTGCGCGACGTGCTCACGCACCAGGCGCGGCTCAAGGCGTTCATTCCCTTCTGGCAGGGCTACGTGCAGCAGGGTGGGGGTTCGCAGCCACAGTTTTTCCGGCCCGATTCGTCGGCCGCGTTTCCGCTGCCGGTAGCGGCGGGGCTGTGGGGTAGCCGGGCGCTGCCAGGGCGCATCTACCAAGGCGTGGCCGCCTCGCCGCTCAATGCCCGGCCGGGCTACGTGTACTCCGATTTTTCCTTTATGCTCTACCCGTACTACGTGCAAAAGGCCACGGACCAGCCGTTTGACCAGTTCCTAGCGAAGGAAATTTACGGGCCGCTGGGCGCTACTACGCTAGGCTTTAACCCGCTGCGCCGGTTTCCGCTGGGGCGCATCGCGCCCACCGAGTATGACTCGCTGTTTCGCCACGCGCTGGTGCATGGTACCGTGCACGACGAAAACGCGGCCATGCTGGGTGGCGTGAGCGGCCACGCTGGCCTCTTCGGCAATGCCAATGACCTGGCCAAGCTCGTGCAGCTCTACCTCTGGCAGGGGCGCTACGGCGGGCAACAGCTTATCCGGCCCGAAACGATGGCCGCGTTTACCGCGTGCCCTTTTTGTCCTGACAACCGGCGCGGGCTGGGCTTCGACAAGCCCGACCCCAAAAACCCGGCCCTCAACGCAGCGCGCAGCGCCAGCCCGCGCAGCTACGGGCACACGGGCTTTACCGGCACGTATTTCTGGGTCGAGCCGGACAAGGATTTGTTCGTGATTCTGCTCACCAACCGCGTAAACCCCACGCGCCGCAATGGCAAGCTCGGCGAGCTGGGCGTGCGCTCGGCATTGTTGCAGCTGGCTATTGAAAGCGCGTTGCCGGGGCAATAATTTCCCCAAACGTTGCCGGAAAAAATACCGTCTATGCCAAGTAGCGGAGTAGAATTAAGCCAGCGTGAAGAAAAGTCGAAAATAAGTTGCACTTTTAACCTTTCGGACAGCAGTAATATTTAGACACTACGCCTGAATGTATTGCTAACAGATGTTAGTAATTGTCTGATTGTAAGAAGCTAAAATTGCCTTTTCAACCTTTCTCGTTTCTATGAAGAAAATCTACTGGCTTCCTCTAGCCCTACTGCCCGGCGTGCTGGTGGCCCCGCCCGGCCGCGCCCAAACGGCCCCCGGCACCTCAGCCGCCGCCACGGGCACCATCAGCGGCGTGGTGCGGCAGGCCGCCGACCGCGTGGCGCTGCCCGGCGTGAACGTGGTAGTGAAAGGCACCAGCAATGGCACCGCTACCGATGCCGAAGGCCGCTACACCCTCGCCAACGTGCCCGCCGGGGCCACGCTCGTGTTCAGCTTCGTGGGCTTCGAGAGCGTGGAGCGCAAGGCCGATGGTGGCCCGCTCGACGTGACCCTGACCGCCAGCAACCGCGACCTCGATGAGGTAATCGTGCTGGGCTACGGCATCAAGCAGGAGCGGCGCGACCTCGTGACGGCCGTGCAAGAGGTTAGTAGCAAGGATATTATTGAGTCGCGCCAGCCCAACATCGTGAACGCCTTGCAGGGCAAGGTGGCGGGCGTCAACATCACCTCGTCGGGCGGCGGGCCGGGCGAGGGCGCGAGCATCGTTATTCGGGGCGGCACCTCGCTCGATGGCGACAACCAGCCGCTGTTCGTCATCGACGGGATGATAATGGACAACTCGTCGTTTCAGGAAAGCACCGCGCCGGGCGGCGGCTCGGCCTTCAACGGCCTGCTGGGCCGCTCGGTGGGCGCGGCCAACCGCGCCGGCGACCTCAACCCCGAAGACATCGCTTCGATGACGGTGCTGAAGGGCCCGGCTGCCGCCGCGCTCTACGGCCTGCGCGCGGCCAACGGCGCGGTCGTCATCACCACCAAAAAAGGCGCGGCGGGCCGTACGCAGCTCAACTTTCGCAGCCAGGTATCGGTGGATGAGGTCAACCGCCTACCCAAAATGCAGAGCCTGTACGGGCAGGGCTCCAACGGGATTTTCGACGGCTCGACGCGTGTTTCGTGGGGGCCGCGCTTTCAGGATGGGCAGCCGATTTACAACAATCTGGAAGACTTTTTCCGCAAGGGCTACGCTGCCCAAAACTTCGTAACGATGTCGGGTGGCTCGGACCGGGCCAGCTTTTTTGCCTCGGCCTCTAACCTGCAGCAGAGCGGCGTGACGCCCCAGAGCAACTACGACAAAACCACCGTGCGTTTGTCGGGCTCGGCCAAAATCTCGCCCAAGCTCACCATCACCGGCTCGGGGCAGTACCTCAATTCGGGGGCGCGGCGGCCGTTGCAGGGGCCGGGGCTGTTTGGCAGCACGGGCGGCTTTATGCTGAGCTTGCTCAACTGGCCGCGCAACGATGATGCCAGCATTTACCTCAACCCCGACGGGAGCCGCCGCCGCCTGCTGGCCCTCGGCAACGGCACCGATGCCGACGCCGACAACCCCTACTGGAGCGCCGACCGCAACCCCCAAACCGACCGCACCAACCGCTTTATCGGCAACGCGCTGGTGAGCTTCGCGCCCACCAAATGGCTGACCTTGAGCCATAATATCGGTACTGACTGGGCTACTACCCGTGTGACGTCGGTGCGGGCCGTAGGTACCTCGCAGGTAAATAACCAGTTTGGCGGCATTGCCGAAACCGTGGACCAGACCCGCGTGACGACGGCCACCACGCTGGCCACGTTTACCCAGAGCTTTATGCAGGACAAGCTGCGCGGCTCGCTCGTTTTGGGCAACACGATTGAGGAAAACCGCACCGAGGCGGTCGATTATCTAGGACTGGTCTTTCGCAACCCCGGTTTTGCGGGGCTAAATAATACGGTAGATACAGGTGCCTTGCAGCGCGACTCGAAACGCCACCTCATCGGCAACTTCGCCCGGCTGTCGGCCACGGTACTCGACCAACTGACCTTGGAGCTGCAAGCCCGCTACGACCGGTCGTCGACCCTGCCCCGGCCCGACGAAGGCAAAATCTTCGGCAAAGGCTTCTTGTACGGCTCGGCGGCGGCGGGCTACGAGTTTACGAAGGTGCTGGGCCTCGACCAGAACCCGATTCTGAACTTCGGCAAAGTGCGGGCCAGCGTGGCCGAGGTAGGCCGCGACACTGGCCCCTACCGCGTGCAGTCGCCCCTGACGCAGAGTACTTACATCGGCGGTGGCCTCCGCAACGATTTCTTTGGCTCGAACCGGCTGCTGAAGCCCGAGCGCACCCGCACCTACGAGGCCGGCATTGCGCTGCAATTCTTCAAAAACCGCCTCAGCCTCGACTTCAACTACTACCGCTCGCGCACCACCGACCAACTCATCGCGCCCCGCGTAAGCCAGGCCACGGGCTTCATCCTGCAATACATCAACGGCGGTGTGGTGACCAATGAAGGCCAGGAAATCAGCCTCAGCGGCACGCCGGTACGCACGACCACCGGCTTTACCTGGGACGTGCTGGTGAACTTCTACCACAACACCAACCGCGTAGAAAGCCTGCCCGACCCGCTGACGGTCGTGTACCAGTCCGACACGTTCATCACCAACATCCACGAGGGTGGGGCCTTCCCCGGTCGGCCCATCGGGGGCATCGCGGCCAGCGACTTTGCCCGCGTCAATGACCCTAGCAGCCCCTACAACGGCCAGATAATCATCAACAGCGCCACGGGCTACCCCACCGTCAATTCTAACTTCGTGTACGCGGGCAACCGCGCGCCGCGCTTCACCACGCAGCTTACCAATACGTTTACCTACAAGGGCTTATCGCTGGCCGCGCTGCTCGATTTCCGGGTGGGCGGCTCGGTGATAAACGGCAACGACTACTACCAGACCACCGTGGGCACCTCGGCCCGCACCGCCGAGCGCTACAAGCAAGTGGTATTCGATGGGGTAGTGGCCACACGCGATGCCAGCGGCAACACTACTTACACCCCCAACACCCGTCCGGCCGAGCTGACGCAGGCCTACTATACCAACGTGCTGGGCGCGGCGGGTACCGCTTTTATCGAAGATGGCTCGTGGGCGCGCCTGCGCTACGTCACGCTCAGCTACGCGCTGCCGGCCCGCTGGCTGGGCGGCGCTAGCTCGTTCCTGAAAGGCATCGAGCTGAGCGTGACCGGCCGCAACCTCGTGCTGCTGACCAACTACACCGGTGCCGACCCCGAAACGGCCTCGGCCGGGGCCGGCGTGCGCGGCGGCGGCTCGGGCGGCATCGACTACGGCAACATCCCGGCCACGCGCGGCGTGGATATGGGGTTGCGGGTTAATTTTTAATTGTTGAATGGGTGGATGGGTGAATTGTTGAATGGCTGAACGGCTAAGCATTCATATTGAGCCGCTTTTCATTCCGCAGTTCATCCATTCAACAATTCGCCCATTCAACTATCCAGCCATAATCACGATGAAAAAATACCTCCTTTTACTCGGCCTGCTGGGCGCTACTACCGCCCTGACCTCGTGCGAGAAGTTTCTCGACGTTAATACCAACCCGAACAACCCGACCTCTACCACGCCTAACTTCCTGCTGCCAAATATCATCGCCAACGGTATTCAGACGCAGATGTTTACGGCCCTGCGCACGCCCTACATCGAGCAGTACGTGGTGAACCGCACCGCCAACAGCGGCACCAACGACCAGTATATTTTCACCAACGCGCAGAGTACGAACACCTTTAACTACTCGTACTTTCAGTCGGGCGGTAACATTCCGCCCATGATAGCGGCGGCGCAAGCCGAGGGTTCGCCTTACTACGTGGGTGCGGGCAAGATTATGCAGGCCGTCATTCTGGCCCACGTTACCGATATGCTCGGCGATGTGCCCTACTCCGAGGCCTACCAGGGCGGGGCCAACTACACACCCAAGTACGACTCGCAGCAGCAGATTTACGCTACCATCAACCAGCTTTGCGACGAAGGCATTGTGGAGATGCAGAAGCCGGCCTCGGCCAATGTGCGCCCGCTGTACAGCACCGCGCCCAGCGAAAGCGGCGACATCCTGTACAAAGGCGACGTGGGCAAGTGGACGCGCCTGGCCTACGCCCTGAAAGCCCGCCAGGCCCAGCACCTCACCAAAAAGCAGGGCACCTACGACCCCGTTGCCGTGCTCGCGCTTTGCGATAAAGCCTTCACCAGCAGTGCCGACGACGCCCAGCTAAACTACCAGGTACCCGTGCTGCCGCTCACCGGCACTACCAATATTTTCGGCGTAACGCGGGCCAATTTCGGGGGCGCTACCTTTTCGGCGAATATCATTAAGTATCTGAACGGCACGACTTTTCCGGGCGTGGTCGACCCGCGTTTCGGCATTATGGCACCTACTACCAGCACGGGTGCCAACCCCGGCGTGGGCACTTCGCTACCGGCCACGGGTATCAACATCACGCCCGGCGTCACGCCGGCCATCACCGATTTCTACGGCGGCTGGTACGCCCGCGACCTCGGCTATTTTGAGGTTATTACTTATCACGAGCTGAAGTTTATCGAGGCCGAAGCCGCCTACCTCGCTGGCAACCGGCAGCGCGCCTACGACGCCCTGCGGGCCGGTATTCGGGCGCACATGGTCAAGATTGGGGTAGGCGGCTCCTCCTCGCCGCCGCCGGTTACGTTTCCGCAGATTACCACGGCCCAGATAAACGCCTACCTTGCCTCGGCGGCCGTGCCCCAGACGCCCGCCGCCGTCACGCCGCGCAGCATCATGGAGCAGAAGTACATTGCCATGTTCCTGAACCCCGATTCGTGGTCGGATTTGCGCCGGTACGATTTCGCTTCCAACATCTACGTCAACTTTGCTTATCCCGTGGGTACCGCCGTAAACCAGTCGGCCGCCGGCCAAGCCGACCCCAAGCTGCGCTACCCGCGCCGCCTGCCGCCTGGTGCCACCGAAGTGCTCTACAGCCCCAACGCCGTGGCCAAGCTCTTCGCCGATGCCGGTGTGGCCAGCGGCGATATCAATACCTACATCACCAAGCCGCTGTGGTTTGACCAGCCGTAAGGCTTCATTTCTAACTACTTATTGCTTATGAAGCTGCTTTATCGCCTCGCTCCGGTGCTACTGGCGGCCAGCCTGCTGGCCAGCTGCAAAAAGGACGACGTAGCCACCTACTACAACTTGCAGGCCGAGCCGGGCTTTTTCAACATCGGCGTGCTGGGCACCACCTTCAGCACCACCGGCTTTGCCGCCAAGTACGGCCCCGGCAAAACCATCCCGATAACGGCCGTGTACAACCAGCCCGACAACCCGACGGCCATCACCGTATTCCAGGCCACCAAAACCGATTCGATGCAGGTCGGCAGCTACCCGGCCGCCGGCACCTTCAACCAGACGTTTAAGACCACCGCGCAGCCCATCGCCTACACCGTGCCCACCACCTACGCCCTCAATACAGCTGTGCGGCTCGATGTCACGATGACCTTCGCCAACGGCGCGCAGCGCCGGCGGCGCATAAATTATATCATCGCCAACTAAGCCAAACCAGCCTTATTGACCGCTTTTTGGCCCCATTAGCCGGCGCTAGTGGGGCCTTAGCGTTGGCATACGGGAAGTTATGCCGACCTTTGCAGCCCGAATGGTTTTTGGCCGCCATTTTCTCTTGCATGACACGCTCTTTTCTCACCCAGTTTGCTGCCCTGGTGCTCGCCAGCTTCGCGGTGCTTTTTGGGCTGAAATCGGCATTTGGGTCGGCGGTGATACACCCGCTCGCGCCCTACGTGCTGGGAGGGCTGCTGGCCGTTACCTTATTCACCTACTGGCTTACCGCACATTTCGTCACACGCTCGGCCGACAACTTTATGGGAGCCTATTTCGGCGGCGTGGTGTTGCGGCTGATGCTGTCGCTGGTTATCGTACTGGTTTATTTTTTTCGGGGTGGCGCGCACGAAGGGCGGGGCGCCTGGGCCTTCCTCGGGGTGTTCTTTGTGAGCTACTTTCTGGGCGCCGGCTTTGAAATTTGGGCTATTTTTAGTAACTTGCGCCCGTTTTCCAAGAAGCAACTTCCCGAAGCATAGGAATTTACCAAATTAATCGGGTTTTAATTAGTTTTAAATGAAGAGGTTACTCACGCTGATTTTTTGCCTTTGCACGTTTGCCGGCTTCGCGGCCGAGCCCACCGAAGGGGGCAAAAAAGAGGAAGCGTTCAACCCCGGTGAGATGATAATGCATCACATCGGCGATTCGCACGAGTGGCACTGGTTTTCGACCGACAACAACCACTTCACCTCTTACCTGCCCATCATCGCCTACCGCCCTGGCAAAGGCCTATCGGTATTCTCCTCCAAGAAGCTTGCCGCTGAGTCCAATCTGGCCGATGAAGAGTCGCCCTCGCGCAAGCGCGCAGCCGGTGGCAGCCACTTCGAAGGCCCTGAGTATGACGGTCTTATGCTGCGCGAAGGCAAGCTAGTGACCACCGATGGCAGCAAGGTCTACGACTTTTCTATCACTAAAAATGCCGTTGCCCTGCTTGGCAGTGCTGTCCTGATGCTGGTGGTGTTTACCAGTGTAGCTGCTGGCTACAAAAAAAACCAGGGCCGCGCCCCCAAGGGCATGCAGTCTTTCTTTGAGCCCATCATCGTCTTCATCCGCGATGAGGTCGCTAAAAAATCTATTGGCCCCAAGTACGAGCGGTATATGCCCTACCTGCTCACCGTATTCTTCTTTATTTGGTTTAACAACCTGCTGGGCCTCACCCCCGGTGCCGCCAACCTGACTGGCAACATTGCGGTAACGGCTACGCTGGCTATCATCACGCTGCTTATCACGCTATTTAGCGCTAATAAGAACTACTGGGGGCATATCTTCAACACGCCCGGCGTGCCCAAGCCGCTACTGATTATCATGATACCGGTCGAGTTGATTGGTGCCTTCCTGGTAAAGCCGGTTTCGCTCACTATTCGGTTGTTTGCCAACATCACGGCGGGCCACATTGTAATTCTGAGCTTCATTAGCCTCATCTTCATTTTCCGCTCGGCAGCAGTAGCACCGGTGTCGCTGGCTTTCGGCTTGTTTATTAACGTGCTAGAGCTGCTGGTAGCCATCCTGCAGGCTTATATCTTCACCCTGCTCACGGCCATGTACATCGGCGGCGCAGTAGAAGAGCATCACCATGATGAGGAACACTCCCTGGACATGCAGACCGGCCCCGCCGGTGCCGTTATCCCTAACCCGGCTCACTAGTATCTAGATTGCTTTTTTGGTAATTGGTTGATTGCCTTTCTTTTGTTTTTTCATTTCCCCACACTTTCCCTCTTTTTTTATGTTGCTCTCTCTGTTACTGCAACTTGCTAACGCCACTGGTCTGGCTGTATTTGGTGCTGCTATTGGTGCAGGTCTGGTTGCCCTCGGCGCTGGCCTCGGCATCGGCCGCATCGGCGGCCAAGCTATGGAAGCCATTGGCCGTCAGCCGGAAGCTTCGGGCAAAATTCAAACCGCTATGCTGATTGTAGCGGCTCTTGTTGAAGGCCTGGCCCTCTTCGCAGTGGTAGTCTGCCTGCTGATTTCGTTCCGCTAGTAGAGACGACGAGATACAGCCCGCTGCGCGGCGCTTCGGCGTAGGGCGCGGCGGGCTGTTTGCGTGAAAGATTGCAGGAGGTAAGCCACAAGTCTAGGCTGTGGCAGCCCAACTGCTTCGTATTCCGATAATTACTCTCTATTTACTATGGGAATTGTAACCCCCGAATTAGGCCTCATTTTCTGGCAGCTGATTATCTTCCTGCTGGTATTGTTCCTGCTGGCCAAGTTTGCCTGGAAGCCGATTCTGGTAGCCTTGCGCGACCGCGAAGACAGCATCGACAATGCCCTGCGCATGGCCGAGCAAGCCAAGCTGGAGATGCAGAGCCTGAAAGCCGGTAACGAAAAGCTACTGGCCGACGCTCGCCACGAGCGTGACCAAATGCTGAAGGAAGGCCAGAACATCGCCAATCAAATTGTGGAGAAGGCTAAAACCGACGCCACCGAAGAGGCCAACCGCATTGCCCAGCAAGCGCGCGAAGCCATTCAGCAGGAAAAAAACCAAGCACTGGCCGAGGTGCGCAACACCGCTGCCCAGCTGAGCGTGGATATCGCCGAGCGCCTGCTCCGCCGCGAGCTAGCCGACCCGGCCGCTCAGCAGCAACTGGTGACCGAGTACCTGAAAGACGTAAAATTGAATTAGTGTTTCGAACCGGCTGTCATTGCGAGCGTAGCGAAGCAATCTCACCTGAACGGCTCGTTATTATGCGATTGCTTCGCTGCGCTCGCAATGACAGTCCGGTTTAAACCAACTCACCCCAACAAATGGCCGACCAACAAGTAGCTGCCCGCTATGCTAAGTCCCTGCTGGATTTGGCCCAGGAGCAGGGCAACCTGGCAACGATTAAGCAGGACATGGACTTGCTGGCCAACACCATGGCCGGTAGCCGCGACCTGCGCCTGCTGCTGCGCAATCCGATTGTGAAGCACGACAAGAAACTAAGCATCCTCAACGCCGTGTTTCAGGGCAAGGTGTCGGATTTGCTACTGCGTTTCTTTCAGATTGTGACCAGTAAAAACCGCGAGGCGACGCTGGAGCACATCGGCGACGAGTTTTTGAAGCAGTACAATGCCCTGATGGGCGTGCAGGTAGCCGAAGTGATTTCGGCCGCGCCGCTCTCGCCCGCCGCCCGCGCCGAAATCGAGAAGATGGTGCAGCAGCAAACCGGCCTCACGCAAGTTTCGCTCACCGAGAAGGTGGATGCCTCGCTGATTGGCGGCTTCGTGCTGCGCGTCGGCGACCGGCAAATTGATGACTCGGTGCGTGGTGGCCTGCGCCGCCTGCGTACCTCGCTCACCGACAAGACTTTTACTCCCAGCTTAAACTAATATATCCATGGCAGAAGTACGCCCGGACGAAGTTTCCGCCATCCTGCGGCAGCAGCTGTCCAATTTCAAATCGGCCGCCGAGCTGGAAGAAGTCGGCACGGTGCTCCAGGTCGGCGACGGCGTGGCCCGCATCTACGGCTTGTCGCACGCGCAGTCGGGCGAGCTGATTGAGTTCGAGAACGGCCTGCAAGGGCTGGTGCTCAACCTCGAAGAAGACAACGTGGGTGCCGTACTACTCGGCGACTACGCCGAAGTACGCGAAGGTGACACTGTGCGCCGCACCAACAAAATTGCCGCTATCCAGGTAGGCGAGGGCATCGTGGGCCGCGTGGTAAACACGCTGGGCCAGCCCATCGACGGCCGCGGCCCCATCGTGGGCCAGACCTACGAAATGCCCCTCGAGCGCAAGGCCCCCGGCGTAATCTTCCGCCAGCCCGTAACCGAGCCCCTGCAAACCGGCATTAAGGCTATCGACGCCATGATTCCGATTGGCCGTGGCCAGCGCGAGCTGATTATCGGCGACCGCCAGACCGGCAAATCGACGGTAGCCCTCGACGCCATCCTCAACCAGCGCGAGTACTTCGAGCGCGGCGAGCCCGTATTCTGCATCTACGTAGCCGTGGGCCAGAAGGCCTCGACGGTAGCGCAGGTAGTAAACGCCCTCACCAAGGGCGGTGCCATGGACTACACTGTGGTAGTAGCGGCTTCGGCCTCGGACCCCGCCCCGATGCAGTTCTACGCGCCCTTCACGGGTGCCGCCATCGGCGAGTACTTCCGCGATACGGGCCGCCCGGCCCTCGTGGTGTACGACGACTTGTCGAAGCAGGCCGTGGCTTACCGCGAGGTGTCGCTGCTGCTCCGTCGTCCTCCGGGCCGCGAAGCCTACCCCGGCGACGTATTTTATCTGCACAGCCGCCTCTTGGAGCGTGCCGCTAAAATCAACGCTTCGGACGAGATTGCGCGCAACATGAACGACCTGCCCGAAAGCCTGAAGCCGCTGGTGAAAGGTGGTGGCTCGCTGACGGCTTTGCCGCTCATCGAAACGCAGGCCGGTGACGTTTCGGCGTACATCCCGACCAACGTAATTTCGATTACCGACGGCCAGATATTCCTCGAAACCAACCTCTTCAACTCCGGCGTGCGCCCCGCTATCAACGTGGGTATCTCGGTAAGCCGCGTGGGTGGCAACGCCCAGATTAAGTCGATGAAGAAGGTATCGGGTACGCTGAAGCTCGACCAGGCGCAGTTCCGTGAACTGGAAGCGTTCGCTAAATTCGGCTCGGACCTCGACGCCTCGACCAAGCTCACCATCGAGCGCGGCCGTCGCAACCTGGAGATTCTGAAGCAGCCCCAGTTCTCGCCCGTGAAGGTGGAGGACCAGGTAGCCATCATCTACGCCGCCACCAACGGCCTGCTCGACACCGTGCCTGTGAACCGCGTGCGCGAGTTTGAGAAGGAGTACCGCCAGGTGCTGAACGCCCGCCACCCCGACGCGCTGAAGGCCCTGAAAGCCGGTAAGCTCGACGACGCCGTGACCGGCGCCCTGCGCCAGACGGCTAAGGACGTAGCCGCAGGCTTCGCTGCCTAGATTGTTGAATTGTCAGGATTGCTGGATGGTTGAATTGGGGTACGCTATCCCGTTCAATTGTCCAGCAATCTAACAATCCAGCAGTTCCAACAATCTGACAATATCAAGAAATGGCCTCTTTAAAAGAAGTTCGCTCGCGCATCCAATCGGTTTCGAGCACGCAGCAGATTACCAAAGCCATGAAAATGGTGGCGGCGGCCAAGCTGCGCCGCGCGCAGGACAACATCATCCGGATGCGCCCCTACGCGCAGCGCCTGACCAGCATTCTGGCCAACCTGACCCGCACCACTACCGACGAGGTAGTTAGCGAGTACGGTGAGGTGCGCGAGGTGCGCCGGGTGCTCGTCATCGCCATCACCTCCGACCGTGGCTTGGCCGGCGCGTTCAACGCCAACATCTTCAAGGGGGTGAATGCGCTGATTGCGGCCCGCTATGCCAACCTGCCGGTGGGTAATATCTCGGTGATGGCCATCGGCAAAAAGGCGCACGACTACTACGGCCGCCGCAACATGCTGGTGGGCAACTACACCCATGTCTTCGCCAAGCTGTCGTTTGACACCGTGCGCGAGGCCGCCGAGGAAGCCATGCGCGGCTTCACCGAAGGCACCTACGACGAGGTGGTGATGGTGTACAACGAGTTCAAAAACGTGGCCACGCAAGTGGTGCAGGCCGAGCAGTTGCTGCCGCTAGTGCCCACGGAAGTACCCGCTGGCACGCCCAGCGCCAGCGCGCCCGATAACAGCATCGACTACATCTTCGAGCCGAGCAAGGAAGAGATTATCAAAACCCTCATTCCGCAGAGCCTGAAAATTCAGCTTTACAAGGCTGTTTTGGAAAGCAACGCCTCGGAGCACGGCGCCCGCATGACGGCGATGGACAAAGCCACCGACAACGCCGGTGAACTATTGAAGTCGTTGAAATTGACGTACAACCGGACGCGCCAGGCGGCCATCACGACCGAGATTCTTGAAATCGTAGGTGGTGCTGAAGCACTGGCGGCTGGCCGGTAGATACACATTCCATCCAAAGCGAAAGCGTCGGAACTACTTAGTTCCGGCGTTTTTTTGTTTGGCGCAGCTTTTAGTATGTAATTTCCACATATTTAAGTAAGTCTATATTTTAATAGAACGCTTGCCTTACCTCTTGCAGAGATATTTATTAATTTTTTTAAAGTATAATAGGCTGATGATTAGATTTTTGTTTAGCATTTGCGAAAGCTGTGCTGTAACCTTATGTTAATTTCAGCGATAGGGCTATTTGAGTGTATTGCTGGCAATCAGTGGCGTGCTTATCTTTGAGCGCCTCAATAAAATACTAGGGATTATTTATCGATTAGTATTAGAAAGGCATTCGCTCTTGCTACTGTTATTTCTATGAATACTACGAACCTAGTTGCTGCTAACCGTCAGGTAGGAGAGTCCGTGGGCCAAGCCGCTCGCCAGCGTGAGGTAGAAAACGCCCTGATTGTGCAAGCCCTGTGCGAGCGCAAGCCAGGCCCCAGCGCTAAGGCCCAGCTTATGCGCTATGTAGCCGGTGAGCTAAGCCGCGAGCAGGCTTTTGCTGAGCTCTACATAGGCATGGGTAGCTACTAGGCATTGCTTTTTAGCGCTCGTACTAAGCTACGCCTGCGGTAAGCCTGTTAGGTGAAGCCAGAGCCGCATCGGTACTTTTGCGAGCTCTATGCGCTATTTTATTCATCTTGCTTACGAGGGTACAGCTTATTGTGGCTGGCAAGTGCAGCCGGGCGTGGCTACCGTGCAAGCAGCCCTTGATAGGGCGCTAAGCCAAGTTTTGCGCCAGCCCATCCATGTGCTAGGAAGTGGGCGTACAGACACGGGGGTGCACGCCAGCCACCAGGTAGCGCATTTTGAGGCGGATTTGCCAGAGGGTATGACCTTCGACCTGTTGCGCTACCGCCTGAATCGGGCGTTGCCGCCCGATGTGCAGGCTTTCCGCATCCATGAGGTAGGGGAGAAGGACCACGCCCGCTTTTCGGCCGAGGCGCGCACGTATGAGTACTTTATAAGCTTGCAGCCCGACCCGTTCCGGCGCGACCAGGCGCTGTATCTCGACCGGGCGCCCGACGTGGCGGCCATGAATGAGGCGGCGAGCTACCTTGTAGGGCAGTTTGATTTCACGGCTTTCTCGAAGGTGAAAGGGGCCGAAACGCACTACGTGTGTTACCTCTACGAAGCCGGCTGGCACCCTGCGCCGGGTGGGCTGGTGTTCCGCATCCGGGCCAATCGCTTTGTGCGGGGTATGGTGCGGCTGGTAGTCGGTACGCTACTCGATGTAGGCCGGGGCAAGCTCACGCCGGCCGAGTTTCAGCAGATACTGCACCGGCAGCAGCGTATTGCGGCCAGCGGCGCGGCACCTGCCAAAGGTTTATATCTGAGCAAGGTAGAGTATGCGCCGGGTATCGTGCCCGACGAAGCAATATCGGAAAAGCTGGCGTATTAGTATAAAAAAGCCCGTTTAGTTTCACTGCAAGACAGCGAAGTACAAAACAGCCCATGTATTACGAGTTGCCAGCTAAGGTTTTAGCGCTGCTGCGGGTGCTGGGCGGGGCGGGGCGTACTTATAGGCTAATTGCTGTAGGTAGCGCACCGAAGCCTCGGTGAATATAGGCGGATGCTGGTGGTGCTTGTCCCTCTTAGCGGCCTTCTGGTAGAGCAAGGTAAAGGCAACGAAGTCGTCGGCGTGGTCGAGTAGGGGCTTGCGATAGCCGTTTTGCAGGATGGTGTAGGTCATAAAAAAACCCGGCAGGTGGCCATTGCTGCCGTTGGTGAGGCCGCGGTAAAACCGCTCGGGGGCGGCCGGGCCGCCCGCCGCCTGCACCTGAATGGCGGAATCTACCTGGTGCAGTACGCGGGGGGCCGGCCGGAAATAGCGCTGGCGCATCTCGGCCGAATCGGTGGGGGCCGCCAGCTGCACCTGCTTGTCGGTGAGGTCGGCCAGGCCTTCTATCAGCGATGAGCGTAGCAGCCACAGCAGGCCCTCATCTTCGGGCTGGGCGGGGCGGGTGAGGTTTTCGGCGGGCGTGAGGGCGTAGCCTAGCAATTGATGGTGCAGCTCGTGCGCTTCCAGAATACCAGGCCGCACGCGCTGGTAGCTATAGGCATCGTACAGGCTGAAGACAATACCGTCCTCCTGCGAAGTAGCATCGTCGCCCAGGGCAGTGTAATACAAGCGAAGGGCTGGCTGCTTTCGGTGGGCGCGGGTGGGTAGGTAGTCGTAGGCGTAGGTGTACATTATTTCCAGGTAAGCGGGGTTTTTGGCAGTTTCGGCCAAAAAGGCCTGGTGCTCTTTCTCGTGCTCTTTGTAGTTGTTCACCAGCACGTAGTACCAGCGCTTGGCCTTGAGCTTTGCTTGCCGCAGCGAGTCGTAGCGCGGCATGTACACCACTTCGACGGCCTGCCGATACGCTGCCAGGCTGGCCGTATCGCTGCCAAAAATGCTGCTCACGTACACCTTATTGGCGGGCAGGGCCAGAAACTCGCGCCATTTGGCATCGGTCAGTGGCTCGTTGCGGCGCAGGGCGTCGGTTATTTTCCAGTAGGCCGTGGCGGCCTCGGTGTCGATGGTTTGGGCGCGGCCGGGGCCGGCGGCCAGCAGCAAAGTCAGCAGCAAAAGCAGCCGGGTGAAAGGAGGCATAGCAGGCAGAAAAAGAGTGCGTGGCGAAGATAGGCCCAGCGCTTACTTGCGAATTGGCCCGCGCCGTAGACTTTCCCTGCCCGACCTTTGTTAGTAGCCCGACTTACTTATGGACCCAACTTCTGCTACCAAAACCGGCCAGGTATTCGACTGGCAGGTGCTGCGCCGCCTGCTCGCCTACGTGCAGCCCTACCGGGGCGTGTTTATCGGCCTCATCGTGCTCACGGTGGCCGCCGCGGTGCTGGGCACCGTGCGCCCCGCCCTCATTCAGCGCATGATAGACGTGGACATCAGCACCAACGACTGGGCCGGGCTGAACCGCTCGACGCTGTGGCTGCTGGCGCTGCTGGTCGTGAACACGGTGGTGAGCTACCTCCAGACCTACTATGGCGGCTGGCTGGGCCAGTACATCGTGCGCGACATTCGCACCGACCTCTACCGGCACTTGCTCAGCCTCAAGCTCAGCTTCTTCGACCGCACGCCCATCGGCGTGCTCGTCACCCGCAATATTTCCGACGTGGAAACGCTGGCTGACGTGTTCAGCGAGGGCCTGGCCGCGATGGTGGGCGATTTGCTGCAAATCATCTTTTTGATGATTTTCATGTTCTACACCAACTGGCAGCTGGCGCTCATCAGCTTGTCGGTTATTCCGCCGCTACTCTTTAGCACTTACGTGTTTAAGGAAAAAGTGAAGGGCAGCTTTCAGGAAGTGCGCAACGCCGTGGCCAAGCTCAACAGCTTCGTGCAGGAGCACCTGACGGGCATGAATATCGTGCAGATTTTCAACAACCAGGAGCGCGAGTACAAGAAGTTTGAGGCCATAAACCAGGAGCACACCAAGGCCAACATCAAGTCGGTGCTTTACTACAGCATCTATTTCCCGGTGGCCGAGGTGCTCGGGGCCATCGGCGTGGGACTGCTGGTGTGGTACGCCGCGCAAGGCCAGATTGCGGGCTCCATCTCCAAGGGCGAGCTGATTGCCTTTATCATGTACAACTCGCTGTTCTTCCGGCCCATCCGGCAGATTGCCGACCGCTTCAATACCTTGCAGCTGGGCTTGGTGAGCACCGAGCGCCTGCTCAAATTGCTCGATAACAAAGACCTGGTAGCTACCTCCGGCACGCAGCCTGTGCCGCAACTGCAAGGCGACGTGCAGTTCGACCACGTGTCCTTTGCCTACAACGAGCCCGAGTGGGTTTTGAAAGACATCAGCTTCCACGTAAAGCCCGGCCAGACCATTGCCTTCGTGGGCGCTACTGGCGCGGGCAAAACCAGCATTATCAACCTGCTCAGCCGCTTCTACGACATCCAGAAGGGCCACATCCGGGTCGATGGGCAGGACTTGCGCGAGTACGACCTCAGCCAGCTGCGCCGCCAGATTGGGGTAGTCTTGCAGGACGTATTCCTGTTTGCCGGCTCCATCCGCGACAACATCACGCTCGGCAACCGCGACATCAGCGACGCCAAAATCTGGGAAGCGGCCGCGCTCGTGGGCGCGCAGCGCTTTATCGAGCGCCTGCCCGGCAGCCTCGACTACCCCGTGATGGAGCGCGGGGCCACGCTCTCCGTGGGTCAGCGTCAGCTCATCAGCTTCGTGCGGGCGCTGGTGTACGAGCCCCGCGTCATCGTGCTCGACGAAGCCACCTCGTCGGTCGATTCCGAAACCGAGGAGCTGATTCAGGAAGCCATCGATAAGCTCATGGAAGGCCGCACGGCGCTCGTTATCGCCCACCGCCTCAGCACCATCCAGAAGGCCGACCGCATCATCGTGCTCGACCGCGGCGAAATCAAGGAAACCGGCACCCACGACGAGCTGCTGCGCCACGGTGGCTACTACGCCCAGCTCTACCGGATGCAGTATGCTAGTAATGAGCAAGTAACAATGAGCAGTGAGCAACTGCCCGTTGATAAGAAAGACAGTAAGTAAGATGAAGCCTGCTCATTGTTAATTGCTCATTGAAAATATGCGTTTTCTCTTTCCCCTCGTCCTCATTTTCACGGCCATCGGCCTGAGCATCTACGCCTACCTCGGCGGCCTACGCACGCCCACCGTAGCCCTTGAAACCACCGCCGCCCCGGTGCTGCTGGCCGGCCAGCCCTATGCCGGCAAGGTCAGCGCGCCGCGCTTCGGCGAGCTGTTTCGCGAAGCCAGCGACATGCAGGCCAACGGTCGCTTTGGCCCCGCCCGCACCCTGGCCAACCTCTACTACAACGACCCCGAAAAGGCGCACGACAGCATCCGAGCCTTTGTGGGCCTCACCGTGGCAGATACGAGCACCACGCTACCCGCTGGCTGGCGCTACCGCGTGGTGCCGGCCGGCCGCCGCACCCTGCACGCCCGCTTGGCCGGCGCGAGCTTTATGCTGGCCCCCGGCAAGCTCTACGCCGCCGCCGAGCAGGAAATCAAAGCTCAGAAGCTGACCAAGCAGCCGCCCTATCTAGAGCAGTTTGGGGCCGATGAAAACAGCGAATTATGGGTAGGGGTGAAATAGAAAAGGCCCGGCAGTAAGTCGGGCCTTTCCGTTGAGTTAAACCTGAAAGCCTAGCGGCCAAAGAAATACGTACCGCTAAACGTAAGTTGAGCTAAGCCAAAGCTAGCGCCGAAGGTAGAATTGGTTTGGGTGTAGCTACCGTTGGTAGTAGAGGTTTCGGGCTCGACATTAAGCCGGGTGTAGCCCAGGCCCCCAACAGAAGCGCCGATGCCCAGCTTCGGAATGGGGAGGAAAATGAAGCCGGGCGTGAGCGCGGCGTAAAAGCCATTAGACTTGAGCGCCACGGAATTATTGGTTTGGCCGGGCTGCTTGTCGTGCTCGTAGCCAGCGCCCAGTGTGCCCGTGAAGCCAAACTGGTCGGTCAGCATCTTGTAGTAGCGCACAAAGGGGCCAATGCGGAAACTCGTCGCATCGCGGTAGCTGGTGCCACCGAAATTGGGGGAGGAGCTAAACGAAATCTCCTGAATGCTATAGTTCAGCGAGAGGCCAATCGATATATTATCAGCCACAAAATAGCTTGCTTCCGGGCTCAGACTGAGTATGTTGTTGCTATAGCTAGAGGAGTAGCTGCCGTTGCGATAGCCCGTGTTGCTATTTACTTCGTCGCTGCTGTGCGAGTAGTTGATGCTGCCGCCCAGCGCCACGGTACCAGCTTTGATGGGGCTTTGCGCGTGGGCGATGGAGGCCGTGGCGCACAAGAGAAAGATGGAAAAGGATTTTTTCATTTATGAAAAAGACAGGAGGTATTAAACCGGCAAATGTAGTTGCCAGTATTGCGCCTGCCCGAGCACTAAATGAAAAAAGCCAGCTTTTCCGCAGTGGAAAAGCTGGCTTTTTAGTCGGGGTGGCAGGATTCGAACCTACGGCCTCGTCGTCCCGAACGACGCGCGCTACCGGGCTGCGCTACACCCCGAAAGGTTGCGAAACTGAGGGGGCAGTTCCGCGCCGGTATTCCAATTCTGTTGGCTAGTTTGCCTGAAAAAGCCCCCGACCCGAAGGTCGGGGGCTTAATCGTGGGGCAACTAAACCCTCGGTCGGAGTGGCAGGATTCGAACCTACGACCTCCAGCACCCCATGCTGGCGCGATACCAGGCTACGCTACACCCCGAGGGAATTGGAGTCACAAAGGTAGATAAAAATTTGATAAATGCACGAGTCTGCACAATTTTTTTGCTGTAAAAGTCGCTTTGGTCGCGATTGGCAGGGTTTTGGAATAGCTACTTTATAGATTCCTAGTGAGTTGTGAATTGCAAAAAAAATGCTTCTCAAAAACTGTTTCGGTTGAAGCAGGGGCAATCAGGGTACTCCCAGCGCCATCCCCTGTCATTAGCACCGCAGTAACCCAACCCCAGTAAAAGGTGCTTCCGAAAAAAAGTCCGCCGTTGTACCTTTACCCCAATCAAAATTGCCAACCTTTTATCACTACCATTCTATGCGACTTATTACTATCTGCGCAGGAGCTTTGTTGCTGGCCCCGTTCGCCGGCCGCGCCCAAACCAAGCCGCTTCCCAAGAAGCCCGCCGCTGCCGCTGCCAAACCAGCCGCCCCGAAGCCAGCCGCTGCGGCTCCCACCGCTGCACCAGCAGCCGCTGAGCCCGCCGCCGATGGCGCGGCCCCCGCGCAAGCGCCCATCGCGCTGGCCCCCGTGACGCCGGCCGCTGACCCCAACGCGCTCAAAATCAAAGCCGACCTGAACCCCATCAGCCACAAGCTGACGGTGCGCTGCGACGCGCCCGGCCCCACGCGCATCGAAATCAACGACAAAGACGGCCGCCCGGTGCTGACCAAGAATACGGTGGTGGGTACCACGCCCGTCGTGCTCGACGTGACGAGCCTGCCCGCTGGCCCCTACGTGGTGCGCTGCACGGCTGGCGTGAAAACCGGTATGCGCCGCGTGATGGTCGGCGACTAGGTGTAGGGTAAGCTTTAGCTTGCCTTTTGAACGTAAAGAAGCCCCGTTGATGCGCAATCAACGGGGCTTTTTGGTGGCTTTGCAGCCACTGGCAAGCTAAAGCTTACCCTACATCCTCCGTCTGCAACTGCCGCTCGTAGAGCGCCCGGTACAGGCCATCGGCCTCGCCCATGAGGGCGGCGTGGGTGCCGTGCTGCACAATCTGCCCATCGTCGAGCACCAGAATCTGGTCGGCCAGCTTCACCGAGCTCACGCGGTGCGAGATGATGAGGCTGGTGCGATTCTTCATCACCCGCTGGAGACTGTCGAGGATGGCGTTTTCGGTTTTGGTATCGACGGCGGAAAGCGAGTCGTCTAGAATGAGGATTTTGGGCTCTTTGACGAGGGCGCGGGCCATGCTTACGCGCTGCTTTTGGCCGCCCGAGAGGGTGATGCCCCGCTCGCCCACTTTGGTGTCGAAGCCTTCGGGGAAGCGGATGATGTTCTCGTACACGTCGGCGTCGCGGGCGGCCTGGGCCATGCGCTCCTCGTCGGGGCGGTCGAGGCCGAAGTTGATGTTGTTGCGGATGCTGTCGGAAAACAGGAAAATATCCTGCGGCACGTAGCCAATCTGCTCGCGCAGGGAGGTTAGCGCGTAGTCGCGCACGTCCACGCCGTCCACTTTGATGTCGCCGGTGGTCACGTCGTAGAGGCGGCAGAGCAGGGCAGCCACGGTGCTTTTGCCCGAGCCGGTATTGCCGATGATGGCCAGCGTGTGGCCGGGCTGAATGCGGAAGCTGACGTCGCGCAGGGCCTTGATGCCGGTGTCGGGGTAGGTGAAGGAGACGTGGTCGAATACGATTTCACCCTGCATTTCCTGCACCACGTCGCGGCGCGATACGATGTCGGTTTTCTCGTCCAGAAACTCGTTGATGCGGGCCTGCGAGGCCTCGGCACGCTGCACCAGCGACGACGTCCAGCCCAGCGCCGTGACGGGCCACGTGAGCAGGTTGACGTAGATGATAAACTCGGCAATGGTGCCCGTCGTGATGGTGCCGTTTATCACTTCCTGCCCGCCTATCCAGACCGTGACGATGGTGCTGATACCCACCACGAACATGATGAGCGGGAAAAAGAGCGAGTTGACGAAGTTGAGGCTGAGCGACTTGTCCTTGTACTCGTTGGTAGCGGCCGTAAAATTATCCAGTGAATCCTGCTGCCGCACAAACGACTTCAACACCCGGATGCCCGAAAACGCCTCCTGCGTGAAGGTCGTCATGGCCGCCAGCGCCTTCTGGATGTCGTCGGATTTCTTTTCGATTAAGTTATTGATGTAGAAAATGGCGACCGACAAAATCGGCAGCGGCAGGATGGTGAGCAGCGTGAGGCGCACGTTCACCATCAGCATCAGCGGTACCACGAGGATGAACAGCACCACAAGCTGCAAGAAATACATGATGCCCGGCCCGAGGTACATCCGCACGCGGCCCACGTCTTCGGAGATGCGCGACATGAGGTCGCCGGTGCTATGGCGGCGGTAAAAGCTGAGCGGCAGCGACTGGTAGTGCTGGTATATCTGGTTTTTCTGGTCGTTCTCGATGAGGCGCGACATCACGATGAGCGTCTGGCGCATGAAGAACAGAAAGATGCCCCGCAGCAAGGCCAAGGCGATAATCAACATGCCGTAAAACAGCACGTTGCGCCCAAATACTTGGTATACGCCCGCCTGCGCCTGGGTGCCCGCGTAGAGGTGGTAGAGGTCGATGCCCTCGTTCACCAAATCGAAGGAGTAGCGCACCAGCTGCGCCGGGAAAATGGTGAGCAACGTGCTGAGCACCACGAAGAGCACGCCGCCCAGAAAATGCCACTTGTAGCGGTAGATATGGAAATTGACGGCGGCGAGCGAGCGGGTCGGCATAGGGGAGGAGGGCGGCGGCGCGCAGGGCCGCAACCGGAAAAACTTGGGTACTTTTGTGGCCGCAACGGTGTTGGACGTTGGCCCGGCGCGGGAACCTCACCCCCGGCCCCTCTCCAAAAAAGAGGGGAGCCTGACGACTGCCTACGTTCGCTGACGTAAACCCACAGTCTCGGCTCCCCTCTTTTTTGGAGAGGGGGCTGGGGGGTGAGGTTCCCCGCGCCAGTACCCCAACAAAGTTACGCCCTACTCTTCCCTCCCTTTTTTCCCACCCAACCCCCAATTTTTCTCCTATGATGCTCGACGCTCCCGTTGCCCAGGCATCGGTTTTCGACCAGGTGGCCGAATTCCAGCACGAACAAGTGGTGTACTGCCACGACCATGAGACTGGCCTCAAGGCCATTATCGGCATTCATAATACGGTGCTCGGCCCCGCCCTGGGCGGCACCCGCCTGTGGCACTACGCCACCGAGGCCGAGGCCCTGCACGACGTGCTGCGCCTGAGCCGCGGCATGACCTACAAGGCCGCCATTTCGGGCCTGAACCTGGGCGGTGGCAAAGCCGTGATTATCGGCGATGCCAAAAAGCTGAAGAATGAGGCGCTGCTCCGCAAGTTCGGCCGCTTCGTTAATAACCTGAACGGCAAATACATCACCGCCGAAGATGTGAACATGACCACCAAGGACATGGAGTACATCCGGATGGAAACCAAGCACGTGGCCGGCCTGCCCGAGAGCATGGGCGGCAGCGGCGACCCCTCGCCCGTGACGGCCTACGGCGTGTACATGGGCATGAAGGCCGCCGCCAAAAAAGCCTACGGCTCGGACAGCCTCGCCGGCAAGCGCATTTCGGTGCAGGGCGTGGGCCACGTGGGCATGTACTTGCTGGAGCACCTGCAAAAAGAAGGTGCCCAACTCATCCTCACCGACTACTACGAGGAGCGCGCCTACGAGGCGGCTGCCCGCTTCGGCGCGGTGGCCGTGGGCGTCGATGAAATCTACGACCAGGATGTGGACATCTACTCGCCCTGCGCGCTGGGCGCCACGGTAAACGACAAAACCATCGACCGCCTCAAGTGCCGCGTCATCGCAGGCTCGGCCAATAACCAGCTCGAAAGCGAAAACGAGCACGGCCCCGAACTGGTGCGCCGCGGCATCGTGTACGCGCCTGACTTCCTGATAAATGCCGGCGGCCTCATCAACGTTTACTCCGAAATAGTGGGTAGCAGCCGCCAGGGTGCCCTCGCCCAAACCGAAAAAATCTACGACTACACCCTGCAAGTGCTCGACAAAGCTGAGCAGGAAAACTCCCACCCGCAAGCCGCCGCCATTCGCCAGGCCGAAGAGCGTATCGCGTCGGTGGGGAAAGTAAAATCGACCTATTAATAGTGCTTAGTTGTTGGTGCTTAGTGCTTAGTTAAAAAGCTTGCTAAGACTTTACAACTAAGCGCTGAGCACCAATAACTAAGCACCAAGCACTAAAATATGCTAAACCGCCGCCTCCTCAGAATCAAGGTCATGCAAGCCCTCTACGCCTATCAGCAGGCGGTAGCGGCCGATTTTCAGCTGGCCCACGACCGTATCGCGGTGGCGTTTGAGCCCGACCTGAATGCCGACGTGGCCCCCGACCGCCGCCTGCTCGAAGGCCAGCGCAAGCTGGGCGAAGCGCAGCTGCGCGAGTGGCACCGCACCGGCGAGCTGCCCGAAACCGGCTCCGACGACAAGGAAGTGGCCGCTGCCCTCCAGTCCGCCATTGCCTACTACGAGCAGCTGGTGCAGAAGGAAGGCTCCTTCTACGGCGGGCAGCTGCTGCACGGGGCCGAAAGCATTCACGACCAGTACCTGCACCTGCTGAACCTGGCCCCCGCGCTGCTCGAAATCATCAAAGAGGACAACGAGCGTGAGGCCCGGCGCTTTACCGGCCCGCGTTTCGAGGCCGAGGGCACGGCGCGGCTGTTTCAGAATGCGGCCTTTCAGAAGCTCAAGGAAAACGAGCAGCTGCTGCAAACCACCATCAAGCGCAAGCTGCAATGGACGGACGCCGAGGAAATTGAGGCGCTGCGCGAAGCCTGGCAGAAGGAAATCAAGCCCGACGAAGCCGTGCAGGCCTACCTCAACGGCAAGAATACCGGCCTGGCCGAAACCGACTACGAAACCGATATGGAGCTGCTGCGCCATATCTACAAAGACTTCGTATTCAAGGGCGAAGCCCTGCCGCGCTACCTCGAAGCCAGCGACCTGAACTGGGAGGAAAACCGCCCCATCGTGCGCAACCTGGTCCTCAAAACCCTGAAAATGCTGCCCTACGCGGCCGACGAAAAGCAGGAGCTGATGAACCTGAGCGCCAACTGGCAGGACGACCGCGACTTCGCCGAAACGCTCTACAAAAAGACGCTCGAAGACGACGCCAAGTCCGAAAAGCTCATTGCCGACTCGGTGCAGAACTGGGATGTAGAGCGCGTGGCCCTGCTCGACAAGATAATTTTGAAGATGGCGCTCTGTGAAATGCAGCTTTTCCGGGGCATCCCGGTGAAGGTGACCATCAACGAGTACATCGAAATCAGCAAGCTCTACAGCACCCCCAAGAGCAAGCAATTCGTAAACGGTATTCTGGACAAGCTGGCCCAGGACCTGGCCGCCAGCGGCGAAATCCGCAAGTCGGGCCGCGGCCTGCTTGATAACCAGTAGTAATGTAGGGTAAGCTTTAGCTTGCCTTTGCCTGCGAATGGCAAGCTAAAGCTTACCCTACACTTTCTTTTTCACTTCCCGACCCTTTCAACAATGGCTAGCAAAACCACCACCGGCCTGCTCTGCTTCACGGGCGGCGCCCTTGCCGGGGCCGCCATCGGCCTGCTCTACGCGCCCGAAACCGGCCGCGAAACCCGCTCTTTCCTCAGCTACCAGCTCGAAAAATACCGCTCGGTATTGGCCGACCTCACCGAAAGCCTCGTGACGAGCCGCGACAACGCCCCGTCGTCGGCCCAGCGCGAAGGCCAGCGCGTGATTCAGGATGCCAAAACCAAGGCCGAGCAGCTGCTCGGCGACGTTGACCAACTCATCAGCCAAATCAACTCGCGCCGCGCCACTAGCTAGTTGCCATGACCGTTTGCTAAGACATTGAGCCTGATATTTGCCGGCAAGCCCTGCCAGCGTGTATCAGGCTCTCTTGTTTTCTGGCCGGCCGGCTCTACCCTCGTTTGCTCCTCCTTTTATCCACAGGTACCTTTTTATGCACCTCGTAACGCTCATTCCCGGCGATGGCATCGGCCCGGAAATCACCCGTTCAGTCGTTGATATTTTTGCCGCCGCGCAGGTTCCCGTGCAGTGGGAAACCCACAATGCCGGCGAAACTGCCCTGGCCGAAAGCGGCAGCCTGCTGCCCCAGCCGCTGTATGACTCGCTGGAGCGCACCCGCGTGGGCCTCAAAGGCCCCGTGACCACGCCCGTCGGCAAGGGCTTCAAGAGCGTCAACATCACGCTGCGCCAGAAGTACGACTTGTACCAGAACGTGCGCCCGGCCCAAACCACGCCCGGCATCAAAACGCGTTTCGAAGGCATTGACTTAGTGCTGTTTCGCGAGAACACCGAGGGGCTGTATGCTGGCCTGGAAATGTACGACGAGCGCCTAGGTATTGCCGACTCCATCAGCCGCGTGACGGTGGAAGGCTGCCGTAAAATATGCCGCGCCGCCTTCGCTTACGCCGCCAAGCACGGCCGCAAGCACGTGACGATGGCCCACAAGGGCAACATCCTCAAAAACGCCGGCAAGCTGATGCTGGAAGCCGCCAAGGCTGCCGCCGCCGAGTTTCCGGAGGTTACGTTTTACGACGACCGCATCATCGACAACATGTGCATGCAGCTGGTGGGCAAGCCCGAGCAATTCGACGTGATTGTGACCACCAACCTGTTTGGCGACATCCTTTCCGACCTCTGCGCCGGCCTCGTGGGCGGCCTGGGCGTGGTGAGCGGCGCAAACATCGGCGACAACATGGCCATCTTCGAAGCCGTGCACGGCTCGGCTCCCGACATCGCGGGCCAGGGCAAAGCCAACCCCACCGCCCTGCTGCGCTCGGCCCTGATGATGCTGGAGCACCTCGGCGAAAAAGAGCACGCCGCCCGCATCGAAAAGGCGCTGAACGCTACCTTCCTCAACAAAGACGAGTGCACCGGCGACCTCGGCGGCAAGGCTTCGACTGCCGAGTTTACGCAAGCGATTATCAACAAGCTGTAAGGCCAAGACTGGTCATGCAGAGCGCAGCGAAGCATCTCGCGTGGTGTAGTAATCAATAACGTTTGGGTTACTGCACCACGCGAGATGCGTCGCTGCGCTCTGCATGACTGATGTAAGAAGCCCGCGCCACCCGCCCGGCCGCCGTACTTTTACCCTATGAAAAAAGTTAGTGTACTGCTAGCGTTCAGCCTGCTGGCCGCCAGCTGCAACCGCGACAAAACCTCCGAAGCCGGCACCCAGGGCATGAATGCCACCGCCGCCGCTGCCGACGATGCCAAGGCCAACCCGACCATCGACAACCCCAATGTAGCTAGCGACACCGAAGCACCCAACCCCGACGCCCCGGTGATGACCTTCGCTGAAACGCAGTTCGACTTCGGCGACATCAAGCCCGATGAGGTCGTGAAGCACACCTTCAGCTTCACCAACACCGGCAAGACGCCGCTGCTCATCGCCGATGCCACCGCCTCCTGCGGCTGCACCACCCCTAATTGGACCAAGGAGCCCATCGCCCCCGGCGCCAAAGGCACTCTCGACGTGCAGTTCGACAGCAAAGGCAAGCAGGGCCTCATCAGCAAGCAGGTAAACGTGCGCGCCAATACGCAGCCCGCCACTACTACCATCATCATCAAGGGCAACATCCTCACGAAATAAGGTTGGAATGTGGAAAGGTGCGGAAGGTGGAGAAAATGGAAAACGGCTGTCATGCTGAACGCAGTGAAGCATCTCTACTGCTTCTTCCAAACCGTCCAGCGGTGCGCTAGAGATGCTTCACTGCGTTCAGCATGACAGCCGTTTTCATAGCATCTACCATCTTCACATTCTCACATTTTCACATCCCCCACATTCAATAAAATGGCTTTTCTAACGCTTCTCCTCCAAGCCGCGCCCGGCGGCGGCATCATGCAGCTGGTGTTTCCGGTGGCTATTGGCTTGGTGCTGTATTTCTTTATGATTCGGCCGCAGCAGCGCAAAACGTCGGAGGCCAAGGCCTTCCGCGAGTCGCTGGTAAAGGGCACGCGCGTCGTAACCATCGGCGGGCTGCACGGCCTGCTGGTAGAGGTAGGCCCCGAAACCGTGCTGCTCGAAGTAGAGCGCGGCCAACGCCTGCGCTTCGACCGCACGGCTATTGCTCGCGTGGCCGGTGCCACCACTACTGCCAACGATAACGTGGTAGCTACCACCGCCTAGCATGGCCACGCCCGCCCCCCGCTTATGGCTCCGGTTCCTGCGCCCGCTGGCGGCGCAGGAGCCCAGCTTTTACCGGGTGGTGCTGGCGTGCTTTCTCATCGCGGGCACGCTCTGGATGCTGCGCGGCCTCAACACGGTGCACGTGGCCCCGCTGGACTACCCCGTTACGTGGCGCTACAACCGGCAGCGCTACCACCCCGCCCGGCCGCTGCCGCCCACCCTCACCATCGAGGTGCAGGGCCGCGGCTGGCGCCTGCTGAGCCGGGCGCTGGGCTTTAGCGAGCCGCCCGCCGAGGTGCGCCTGCGGCTGCCCGGTACGCCGCCCTTCCGTTCGCCGCTGCGGCCCCCGCTGCGCCGGGCGCTCGGCACCGTGCGCCTGGTGGCGCTGCCTGCCGACTCGGCCACGTACTACCTGATGCCGGGGGCAGATTCGACGGGTGTAACTCCAAGCTCCAGCTTGGAGAATCGTTGAGCGGCCGCGCCTCACAGTCTTGTCTCAACGCCCTCTAACGCTGCACCAAGCTGGAGCTTGGTGTTACTTTTTATGCTACGCATCGGCATCACCGGCGGCATTGGCTCGGGCAAGAGCATCGTGGCGCGGCTTTTCGCCGCCCTGGGCGTACCCGTGTACGACTCGGACAGCCGCGCCAAGCACCTCATGGCCCACGACGTGCAGCTGCGCGCGCAGCTGGTCGCCGCCTTCGGCCCCGAAACCTATACCGCCGAGGGCGTGCTAAACCGGGTGCATCTGGCCCAGCGCGTCTTCAAAGATGCCGCGCAGGTAGCGCAGCTCAACGGGCTGGTGCATCCGCGCGTGGGTCAGGATTTTGAAGCCTGGGTAGCCGCGCAGGCGGCGGCCGGCCATCTCTACATCCTCAAGGAAGCGGCCCTGCTCTATGAGTCGGGTGCCTACCGGCAGCTCGACCGCATCATCACCGTCTTCGCGCCGCCCGAGGTGCGCGCCGCCCGCGTGCTGAGCCGCGACCCGCACCGCACGCCCGCCGACGTGCAAGCCATTATGCGCCAGCAGCTCAGCGATGAGGAGAAGCTGCAACGCGCCGACTACGTCATCTACAACGACGACTCGCAATTGGTGCTGCCTCAGGTGCTAGCGCTGGACGAGGCGTTTCGCAATGAGTGAAGGAGTGAGTTGTGAATGAGAGAATTTTCAGAACAATCAATTCTCTCATTCACAACTCACTCCTTCACTCATT
>NZ_DASTEP010000171.1:0-58767 GCF_035709525.1 Hymenobacter sp.
GAGGCTTTGCTAGCTGGAGCGTTAGCGGAGGCTTTACCGGACCGGGTGTATTGGAAAGTGACGGGCATGGAGGATTCCAAGTTGTGTTTACTTATGAAGCACAGCTTAGTACAGGAAAACATGATAGCAACTACAAGCCCATTACAATAGGCTCGGGTGAATTCTGGCGGGTTACGCAAGCTTGGGCTCCTCCGACTATCAGCACATATGACCCAATTGGTAAAACTGCGGTTACGATAGATGATAAGCCCTTTAGTAGTGGTGCCCTTAATGGAGCAGACGCTGGCGTTGCTTTTATTGGAGCAGCATTAGATCGCGAAGAACATATTGTTAAAACTATGCGTAATGCTGGAAAATGGCTTGCGCATGGCAAAATATATGGCCCGAAATTTTATGGAAACCAGTATATAGACAAGATTGCCCACGTCAAAAGGCTAGAGACTTATTTAGGCACTGTTAAGGCACTTAGTAAGGGGCTTGCAATTGTCGGTGCACTTGTATCAGTTGCTCAGTATGCCAATGGTGACATAAGTGGATACCGAGCAACCGCTAATATTGTAATGGGCATTGTTGGTACATTTATACCTGCAGTAGGTATCGCTTATGACCTTGTAGAAATGAAATATGGTGACCAGATTGAAGATGCCATATGGGACGGGAGACCGAAAGATTGAGAGAATAACTGCCATTCAAAATGAAGGCAACGAGTCTTAACAGCAAGTGATTAAATATTGTACTGAGTTCGTTAAAATATCTTAATTGCTTCAATCAAGTTATTTGATGAAATGACGCAGATAGCTTAATAAGCTCAGTATGATGAGTATTATTTAAAACGTATTGATTACAATTCATAACGTCTCTAATGTATAAATGCTTAAAAAATATGCACAAGCATCTTTTTTATCAAGTGTTAAGATTCGTATTCTTAGTTAAGGTAAAAGATACACAAGATGTGACAGCTCTTCTTAATACGTCATTTTTGATGTTCATGAATGTAGCAACAATTGTCTATTTTGTAATGATTGCTGCTAAGATGACACCAAAACATATTAACCCATTGTTTTATATACTTATTTATGCATCTATTTTGCTATTTAACTATTTTAAATTAGTTAAAGACGTGGATAATTACAAATACTTAGAATCATATAAGCCGAGTGCGTATGCAAATTATTTTTTTATAATTTATGTACTTATTACATTAAGTTCTTTTATATTTTTAATAAAGCAAATACATGATGCAAATCTGCAATTAAGTTAAATCATTGTAGCAAAGCTTTTTTAACTAAATGCTTGACATATGACGAAGAATATACTAATTTCTCTAATATCAATCTTGCTATCCGATACAGTAGCAAATGCTCAGGCTAATCAAAGTGTTGCTTTGTCTTCAGCTTCTGTCATTAATTTGCCCACTAGCGCAGGTTTGAGCGCATTGGCAATAGCAGACTTAAACACAGACAATAGGGGCGATATCGCCGTGTGCCAGCGTGGGCTAAACTCTGTTAGCGTGTACTTGCAGACGGTCGCTGGTACCTTTCCTAGCAGCCCCAACAGTACTTATGCTGCTGGCACTGCTCCGAGCGGGCTAGTGGCGGTGTCGTTGAGCAACCTCAACAGTCGCCCCGCCTACGACCTGGTGGCCGTGAGCGGCCCCAGCAGCAAATGGACGCTGCTGCAAAACAATGGGCAGGGAGCCTTTACGCCAATTACGGCCGCTAAGAGCTTCGGTACTGCTGCGGTTAGTACTAACCCGCAATTGGCAGCGGCTTACCTCAACCGCGACAATTACATTGACTTTGCCTATACCTACGATGGGCCGCAGCAGTATAGCATCTCGTGGCAGGCCTACGGCGGGGGCGGTACATTTCCCAACCAGGGCAGCACGGTGGCGACAAACAGCTTTGTGCCGCCCCGCTTCACCCTGGCCGACTTCGACCGGGATGGCTACCTGGACGTAACCTTCCCCAACCCGGCGACCAATCAGTTTCAGGTAGTATTCGCCAGCCAGAGTGTCGGTCTGACCAATTGGCTGCTGGCCAACGCCTCGCTGACGCTGTCAAGCGTCGGCACCCAGCCCGTCGACGTGGGCGTGGGCGACGTAAACCGCGACTACCAGCCCGATGTTGCCGTGGCCAACGCCGGCAGCAACGAGATTACCGTGTTTCTGAACACGGGCACGTATCAGTTTGGTACCGCGGCCGGCTACGCCCTATCGGGGGCCCCACGCCGCGTGCTGCTCGAAGACCTAAACGGCGATAACTACCCCGAGCTCATCACCATTACAGCCGATAATAAGCTACAGGTATTTCGCCACACGGGTGCTACTGGCATCAGCCGCTACGGCACCCCCCAAACCCTAGCCACCGGGGCCGACCCGACCTTGCTGCAAGTGGCCGACATGGACGGCGACCAGGTGAAGGATATTGTCGTGGGATGCTCAGGCGACAACACCGTGCGCGTCTACCTCAACCGCAGCCTGACCGCGCTGGCCACTGCCACTCCGCAAGTGGCGGGCATTATTGCCTACCCTAACCCGGCCACCGACCAGCTACACCTGGAGGCCAAAGGTCTGAAAGAGCCGCTTGAAGTCGCGTTGCTTGATATGACGGGTCGGCTAGTGCGTAAAGTCACTTTGCTGCCGAACGATTTAACGCTGGCAACGGGCGATTTGCCGCGTGGTTTATATCTCTTGCGCCTCACCAGCCGCATGGGTAGTAGTGTGTCACGAGTCGCCCTACGCTAGAGGCGCATAGTCGGTAATCTTAGAATGACGATAGGGCTGGCGCAGGGACTGGTTTATAATCAGTCCCTGCGTCAGCCCTATTTGCGAATAACAGTATCCTCCGAATCAAGGATGAGTGACCTTGAGGTGGTGCAGTTAAAACAGACAGTGCGAAGTCTTACCTTCCACTGCCCATGCCCGACAACCGTAATCTGAGGTGGTCGAGTAAAAACAGGCGGTGTGAAGTCTTATATTCCACTGCCCATGCTCAATGCGTTTTTACTAGACTACCCCAATATCGGCAACAGGAGGCAGCAACCGCTGCACGGTAGTGGCCTGAAACGCTTTCCCACGCCGGGTCCGGTAGCCGGCGTCGTTGAGCTTGACCGCGATTTGCCACAACGTCTCCCCCTTAGCCCGCAGCAACTCGGCCAGCTGCGCCGCCTGCCGGTTAGCCTGGTGCTCGCGGGCGTTGCGCTGCATGATGGCCCGCCCTTGGGCAATAGCGTCGAGTGTCAAATTCTGCGGGCTGCCAAGCTGCGCTCCGCGTGCCTTCTTGGCAGTAAGGGCGTCTTTCGTACGCTTGGAAATCATCTCCCGCTCGTGCTGCGCGATGACGGCGAAGAGCCCCACGGTAAGCGTATTGGCGTCGGGCATGTCGCAGCAGACGAACTCCACCCCCGAGTCGCGCAGGGCAAAGATGAAGCCCGCGTTCCGGCTCAGCCGGTCGAGCTTGGCGATGAGCAGCGTGCTCCCCGCGCGCCGGGCCTCCGCGATGGCGGCGAGTAGCTGCGGGCGCTGGTTCTTCTTGCCACTCTCAATTTCGACAAACTCGCCGCCGAGCTGAGACGGGTCGGCCACGAACGCCAGGACGGCCGCCCGCTGGGCGGCGAGGCCGAGGCCCGAGCTACCCTGCTTTTGGGTGGAGACTCTATAATAAGGAGTATAGGTGCGAGCGGGGAGAAGCAGGGCGGACACAGTACAAAACGGGTGGTTGGCACAAAACACCCACAAGTTAGGTCATTTTACATGTTATAAACGTTCGTTTAATAAACGTTATAACACCCTACCTTAGCAGCCTATTCCTTCTAATACGTCTGCTTTGACTACCCGCTACATTCCTTATTACAGAGTAAGCACCGCTCGCCAGGGGCAGTCTGGCCTCGGACTCGAAGCGCAGCAAGCCGCGGTGCGAGCGTTCGTTGCGAACCCGGCGCAGTTGCTGGGGGAGTTTGTGGAAGTTGAATCGGGCAAGAAGAATCAGCGGCCCCAGTTGCTGGCCGCTATCGCGGCTGCCCGGGCAGCGGGGGCGACGTTGTTGATTGCCAAGTTGGATAGATTGTCGAGGAACGCTGGGTTCATCTTTGCCCTGCGCGACTCGGGCATAGCCTTCGTCTGCTGCGACATGCCGGATGCGAATACGCTTACCGTGGGGCTGTTTGCCGTCATCGCCCAGCACGAGCGGGAGATGATTTCCAAACGCACCAAGGATGCGCTCGCCGCTAAAAAGGCCCGGGGGGCGGTGCTGGGTACGCCGGCTAATATGACCCCGGCGGCCATCGCCAAGAGTTTGGCTATTCGCCAGGAGAATGCCCGGACCAATCAGCAGAATCAACAAGCGGCGCGGTTGGGGAAGCTGCTGCAGGCGCAGGGGCATACGTTGCAGCAGATTGCGCAAGAACTCAACGACGGCGGGTATCGCACGCGGCGCGGGCAGCACTTTTTGCCCATGTCGGTGCTGCGGCTGCTCAAGCGGTGAGTAATGTCTACTGCCTCTGGGGAGCAATAGCAGTCGGACCTTTCCTCAAACGGACGTTCTTAAACTGACTATAGCCCAGCTTTTATTGACTAGTCCTTTATGCTCGCTTCAGGTTACCTATTACCAGACGGGCTCCGCCTGCCATGCTAGACCTTAAATCCCGGCAAGCAGTGGCATAGGAATTTTTTCTCAACATAGCACAATTATTAATTAAGTACGTCGAGACTGAATGCAGAAAGTTCAATTATAAGCATTAACTGATAATGCCAAATTTGGCGACATAGTCATAAACCCCGGTGCTATTGATGCAAAGTTTATTAACTAAGAATAAGCATTATTTCATAATATTATGCAGCATTTTATTTATTATTCGTTATTTGTCAAATACTATAGCAGATTGCTCATATACAGAAAAAGTGCCGAGTAGTTTTTGAAAAACGGAAAGCTGTGCTTTTGGTATCAACAAAAAGATGCTCTTAGCTCCAATACGCAAGGCAGTATTAATACGATGATTACCTACAAAAATTTGAATCTTATTCTGATCATGTGTTAAAGCACAAAATGGTGCGGTAAGCTTCATGCCACCACGCCACTCTTTTATAATCTGCAAAGCCTGCCAATTGATAAATTCTCCATCTTCTAACTCTTTTCTATACTCGGGGTGTAGCACGGGGAGTAAGCGAGAAAAATCTACTGCTATTAACACCATTCCCTTACGCAGAAAATACCACTGCTGCCGAGTATAAGAATCATTTTCATAATGATGGAAGATGCCTACGCCTGCTGCATCTAAATCTTCTATTGTGGTTTCCAATACCCAATGAGGTTCAACGGTAATTTGATTGCTGTCGATTTCCTCCAGCATCATTTCCAGCTCTTTTTTCCAGTTAGCCATTATAATCTTATCCTAGCTCTTCCAAAATAGCTCCATGTTCGCGGAGCCAGGTTTTGGCTCGCTCGTAAAGTGGAAGCTGCACGGCAACAACATTCCAGAAGGCTGGGGAATGGTCATTAATCAACAGGTGAGCCAGTTCGTGGACGATGATATAGTCGATGACGGTACTGGGGGACTGGATGAGACGCCAGTTGAATAGCAGGGCGGCATTGGCGGTGCAGGAACCCCAGCGGTATTTGAGGTCAAGGAGTTGGATGCGCTGGTAGGATACGCCGAGGGACTTGGCGAAACGCTCGACGCGGGGCAGCATAACGGTCTGGGCTTGCCGGCGTAGCCAGGTTTGGACTAGGGCACTAGCTTTGGGCATTAGGGCCGCCCCTAGAGTGAAGGTGTGGCCGTCGAAGTAGAGAGGGGCGGCAAGCTCGGGGGCGGTCTGGAGCAGGTGGGTGCGACCGAGAAAATAGATACTGGAGCCAGGCCGCATGACGGGTGTGGTGGGGGCCACAGGATATTTTTGGGGGTGGTCTAGCTTTTCCTGAATCCAGTGCCGTTTTTGGTGCAGAATGGCTTGGATAGTGTCATCACTGGTGCCGGCGGGAACATGCACTACCAGCTGCCGGTCGCGCTCCACCGTGAGGCCGATGGTGCGGCGACGGTTGGAGTACTTAATTTCAGGGGCAAACGATGACATACGGCGGGGTATTTGGCGACTTGACTGCTTATTACTTTACTAGGCCCTTATCTCGCATCAATTGATAGAGAATGTCGCGGGTGCGCTGGTAGGCTGCTTCGACTTGCGGTTGGGTTACACTGGTAACTAAAAAGTAGTCAGTAATATGCTCCCGGAACTTCGCGGGCAGCGAAATTTCTTTTTCGAGTGGGGTTTTAAGCAATAGGTCGTAGCAGTACTGCACGTCCAAGGGTGGACCATCGTACTGGTCATTTAATAAAATCAGGGCTTTGTGGAGAGCATCAAAAAGTGTGGGGCAGTGGGGTTAAGCAGCCATTGCTAGAGGTTCCGCTGGCACTGACCGGAAACCGGGGTACTGCTGCCGAAAACAGTCTTCCCATTCCTCGTTGAGCACCTTGGTGCGGGCCTGTACGAGCAGATGCGCGCCCTTTTTGGTCCACTGCATCTGCTGGCGCTTGACCATGCGTTTTGACAGCACCTGGTTGACGGCTGATTCTACAAAGCCCGTAGACACCCGTTCGCCGTAGCGCTGGCGTTCCGAGTAGTCCAAGATGAAGCCGCTGTTCTGCTCTACATAGGTGTGAAAATCAGCAATTAGTCTGCTCAACGGTTTACACTTGCTGTATTTCCGGGCCATGCTCGGGTCGTCTTGGTGCGTGGCCAGCGCATCCTCCAGGTCCAGTATTTTCTCCAGGGCCCGCTCGGCGTTGCCGTGCCAGAGGTGCCATTTGATGCGGGTTAAGCCGTCCTGCAGCGCTTTTCCTCCGGCCGCGTCGACCTGGGCGAAGCCCAGCGCGTACTGCTGCAGCACAGTCAGGCGCATGGTTAGGTGAAACCAATCTAGAATGTGGGTGGACTCCGCGCTCAGATAGCTGGTCAGCGACCGCAGAATCGCGGCGCCATCGGTAAAGAATTCCACGGCCTGATTCGCTTGTAGTCCCTGCGAACGCAGCACCTCGAAGACCCGTCGGCGCGGCTTGGCATCTACTTCCTGCACGAAGCCAAAGCATTTGGCGGTACCCTCTGCGGGAATGCTTTTGCCCGCAATCACCTCGAAACAGCCTTTTTTATGCCAGTGACGGACGTAGCCGCCGTCGAGGCCGACCACCAGCGGGCGGGGTGGACATGGCAAGGCCTCGCGGTCGCGCTGACAAACGCCGTGAAAAGGAGCCACTTCCTGCGGCAGCTGCTCTTCCTGTGCCTCGACCACGGCGTGCAGGTGCTGTTGGATGGTCGTGCCCGATAGTTTCGCGCTCAGGGGCAGCACGTCGTGGAGCAAATCGGCCGTTTTCTGGTAGGGAATTAGACTGGCCCACTTGGTTTCCAGGTATAGCCGCTCCGGCGTCACGTGCTGCGGAAACAGGTGCTGCAGGGGGCTGAATGTCTTAGGTCCCGCCTCGGTGGGCGGCAGATAGTAGCGCGGGCTGTTGACCATGACGTTCCCGAACAAGGTTTTCAGCTGGAGCGGGTAGCTACCCTTCTTCCGCAAGCCGACGGGCAGCTGCGCCTGCAAATGCGTTGCCACTTGCTGCGCAATCATCTTTTGTTGAATGCGTTGCAGCAGCTCTTTCGATTCGGCCAGCGTCAGGCCTACGCTGGCTAAGCTCAGCTCCTCCCGGCTCCAGGTGAACACGTCTTCGAAGATGGGCGCGTCGCCTCCTGAGGGACAAGCCACTAGTTGTAGTTTGAAGTTCATGGAACTGAGGAGTTAAGGATTACAGCAAGGCTTTTACTTTACGCACCGTGTTAATGGCCACGTCGCACAGCTTGGCCGTGTTACGTACGCTCAGGCCCGCGCGCAGCTGCCGGGCGACGGCCGTATACTTTTTCAGAAAGATGGCCTTCTCTTCCGTGGTGCCCACCGGCCGGCCAATGGTGATGCCTTGCCGGCGCGCCTCATCCATACCCGAGAGAATGCGCTCGCGCAGGGTTTCACGTTCCAGGCGGGCAAACTCAGCCAGCAACGTGAACATGAACTGCGCCACCGGATTGCGTTTGCCGTTTTTCAGGGTCTCAATCCCGAAGTTTTGGACGTAGATGCTGACGCCCAACTGGGTCAGCTCCTCTACTATCTGTAGCACTTCCACGGTGGAGCGGCCTAGGCGCGAGACTTCACTCACCAATACTTTCTGGATGGCGCCTCGGCGGCTCAGTTCCATTAATTGCTGAATCCCCTCCCGGTCCTGATTCCGCTTGGCTCCGCTAATTTTCTCCGCAATCTCGGCCACGACCTGCACGGCCTGGCTCTGGGCCACGGCGCGCAGGTCTTCCACCTGTCGCTGGTAGTCCTGCTCCTTTTTGGAGACGCGCACGAAAATGACAGCCTGTTGCATAGGGCAAAGCTACCCGGACTGTATCAAGTAAACCATCTGGTTTTTATGATACAGTTTTCAGGCTTTCACATCCGCGAAGAAATAGTCGTAGCCGCCCTGCGAAAGCAGAAAATCGGGATTACCCTTAAGTTGATACACTTTGGCCAGTTTTCGATTGACGTAGTCTTTGTCGAAGTGTTCCGGCCGATAGGTCCAGAACCAGGTGGGCACGTCGTCCTCCCGGATGTCCTCGCCGGCCAGCAAGCGGCCGAGGGATTCATAGCGCCAACTGAACTGGTCGAGTGTGCGCTGGTCGTAGCCACTGGGGCCACCGACTTCTTCCGGGGGGCAGGCCCGGCGGCCACCCACGCAAACCGGAGAGGTCGGCACGGCCGTCAGCGGCAGCACTTTTTCGACCCGTATCTGGTGCTGCCAGTAATCGCCGAAGTCGTAGGTGTAGGTGAACTTATCGTTGACCCGCCAGGGGAAATCGCCCAGGTGGACCCGCCGGGCATCCTCGGCATACCACGTGCCGCCCGCATAACCAATACCGTAGTCCTTGCCCCAGAGATGAAAGCTATGCAGATGCCAGTTCTCCCAGCCCATCACCACCTGAAAGACATGATGCAGCTCGGCCAGGGTGGTGTCGCCCCGCACCAGCACGCGCCGACTGATTTGCGGACTGATGCCCAGCAGATGAATCTTGAGCTGGTAGCCCACCGCCAGGCGGTCAACAGGTGAAGCAAAGGTTGATGGGGTCATGGTCTGCACCGACAAGTACGGCTTCCCAAGTTAGTCGGTGATGCTGCCGACCCCAGCTGCCCCACACTTTTTGATGCTCTCCAATACCGCTCAGGTAGTCGGCAATGGGCTGCGCCGGCCCCTTAAATAGGTTATTAAATTCAACGAGAAGCTGTCGTTTCATAGGCTGAGGAAGAGCCGCCGGAGTTGGGGCCGTTGTGCTACCGACTAGAACACAAAAAAGCAGCAGCCCGTTAAATAAGGCCTTGCCTAGCTCCTGCCTATCATCTGACCACAAGCCACTTATTTTACCCTAGCACAACCGAACCTTTAAATCAGCGAGTCCAGACTGCGGCGGGCGTGGCTGGCGGGCCCCAGCCGCTGAAACTCGGTGGGCGTAAGGCCCGTCACCTGCCGGAACTGCCGCGAGAGGTGCGCCGGGCTGCTGTAGCCCAGTTGCTGGGCCACTTCGGCAATGGGCAGCTCGCCGTAGCCAATCAGCTCCTTGGCCCGCTCCACCTTTTGGCGGATGATAAACTTCTCAATCGTGAGGCCTTCGGAAGCGGAGAACAAGTGGGAAAGGTAATGGTAGTCCTTGCCCAGGTGCTCGACCAGGTAATCCGAGTAGTTGAGCAGGCGCGGACCGGGCGGCGGGTAGTGAATCAGGGCCACCAGCAGCGTCTTGATGCGGTCCACCAGCTGGTCGCGGGGGTCTTCCAGCAGCTCGAAGCCGGCTTCCCGCAAGCTGGCCCGGATGGCCGGCCAGTCGGGGGCCGTACCATCGGGCGTAGACACGTCGGCCTCGCCCAGCGCCACGCGGTGCACGCGCAGGCCCAGGGCCGCCATATCCTCGCCTACCACCCGGATGCACTGCGGGCACACCATGTTCTTAATCAGCAGCCGGTGCGAATCGGGCGGGGGCAGCACGTGGGCAATGCTAACGTCAGCTTTCATGGGATGCGTCATTATTTCACGACCAGGCTACCCCGCAGCATACCCATGCCGCAGGTGAACGGAAATGTACCGGCTTCTTGGGGCAGCAACTCGACCAGCGTGGTTTTGAAGGCCGGCAGGTCGCGGCGGACGCTGAAATCGGGCATCAGCAGCTCCTCCGAGCAGCTGTTTTCCTCGTCGCGGTAGAAGCTCAGCTGCACGGGCTGGCCGCGCTGCACCTCAATCACGTCGGGCGAATAGCCGCCCTTCACGGTAATAGCCACCTCCTGCACGCCACTGGAAGAGGAAACGGCGCTGGCCGTCTGGCGGGCCGAAAAGAAGAAGTACCAGAGCACGAACCCGGCGAGGGCCAGGCCGGCGACGGTCACGATGATAGCGGGCGTATCCATAACTAACAGGTAAAGACTAGTGGTTGTCGAACGCGCGCAGGCGCAACGAGTTGGTGAGCACCGATACCGAGCTGAGGGCCATGGCCCCGGCCGCGAGCATGGGCGAGAGCAGAATACCGAAGAAGGGGTAGAGCAGCCCGGCCGCCACGGGAATGCCCAGCGTGTTGTAGATGAAGGCGAAAAACAGGTTCTGCTTGATGGTGCGAATGGTCTGGCGGCTCAGCTCGATGGCTGTCACCACGCCATGCAGGTCCGAGCGCATGAGCGTGATACCGGCCGCTTCCATCGCCACGTCGGTGCCCGAGCCGATGGCCAGCCCAATGTCGGCCTGGGCCAGCGCCGGCGCGTCGTTGATGCCGTCGCCCACCATGGCCACGGTGCGGCCCTCGGCTTGCAGTGCCTTCACCTTGCCGGCTTTATCGGCGGGTAGCACCTCGGCGAAGTAGCGCGTGATGCCCACCTGCGCGGCCACCTGGGCGGCCGTTTCGGTGTTATCACCCGTCATCATCACCACCTCGATGCCCAGCTCCTGGAGCTTTTTGATGGCCGCGGCCGACGTGTCGCGCACGGTATCGGCTACGCCCAGCAGCCCCACGGCCTGGCCGGCCACGGCGACGTACAGCACGGTTTTGGCCTGGGCCAGCAACTGCTCGGCCTGGGTAATCACGGCAGGGGAGAGGCTTACGCTTTCATCGGCCAGCAGCCGGCGGTTGCCAATCAGCACGGCCTGGCCGTTGACGGTGGCGGCGGCCCCCTTACCTTCCACGGCGCGGAAGCCGGTGGCGCTCAGACTGGCCCCGCCCTGGGCGTCGGCGTGGCGCACCACGGCCTCAGCCAGCGGGTGCTCGCTCTGGCGCTCCACGGCGGCCACCACTTGCAGCAGTTGGCTCGCCTCCTGGCCGGGCAGCGTCCAGAAGTCCGTCACGGCGGGCTCGCCGCGGGTGATGGTGCCGGTTTTATCCAGGAGCACGGTGTTGACTTTATAGGCCTTTTCCAAGGCTTCGGCGTTGCGGATGAGCACGCCATGCTCCGCGCCCTTGCCCGTGCTCACCATAATGGCGGTGGGCGTGGCCAGCCCCAGCGCGCAGGGGCAGGCGATGATGAGCACGGCCACGAAGTTGACCACTGCCAGCGGCAGGCGGGCACCGGCCGGGGCAAAATCAAACCACAGCACGAAGGTGAGAATGGCAATGACCACGACCGTGGGCACGAAGATGGCGCTCACCTTATCGGCCAGCCGCTGAATGGGGGCGCGGCTGCCCTGAGCATCCTCTACCAGCTTCACAATCTGGGAGAGCATGGTGTCGGCCCCTACTTTGGTGACGCGGAAGCGGAAGGAGCCGGTCTTGTTAAGGGTAGCTCCGAATACCGGGTCGCCCGCCTGCTTCTGCACCGGCAGGCTTTCGCCGGTGAGCATGGCCTCATCGAGCGAAGAGGAACCTTCGGTGATAAGGCCATCGGTGGCCACCTTCTCGCCGGGGCGCACCACTACGAGGTCGCCCAGCTGCACCTGCTCGATGGGCACATCGACTTCCGCCCCATCGGGCCGCACCACGCGGGCGGTTTTGGCTTGCAGGCCGATGAGGCTGCGCATGGCCGCCGAGGTCTGGGTTTTGGCCCGCAGCTCCAGCACCTTGCCCAGCAGAATCAGGGCAATGATGGTGGCCGTCGTGTCATAGTATACCTCGGGCATCAGGCCCCGGCTGGTGAAGAAGCCGGGCACGACGGTCGCGGCCAGGCTGTAGAGAAACGCCGCGCCGGTGCCCACGGCAATGAGTGTATCCATGTTGGCGGCCCGGTGCTTGAAGCCGTTCCAGGCCGACACATAGAACTCGCGCCCGCTGTAGAGCAGCACGGGCAGCGTAAGCAGTAGCAGGGCGTAGTTGAGCCACTGCATGTTCACGCGCTGCATCATCGCCGGCCAGAGCATGAGCATACTCAGGGGCATGATGAGGACGGCTAGCCCCACGGCGACCCCGAAGCGGCGCTTGAGCTTCTGGTAGGCCAGCGCCTTCTGGCGGTCGATTTCGGCGCTGCGCTCGGCGGCGCTGGTATCGGGGGCGCGCTCCGCTACGCCGTAGCCGGCATTGACAACTGCCTCTTTCAGCGTAGCCGGGGACGCCTGGGTGGGCACGTAGTCCACGGTAGCTTTCTCGGTGGCAAAGTTGACCATCGCCCGCTGCACCCCCGGCGTGCGGCTGAGCGACTTCTCGACGAAGGACGCGCACGAGGCGCAAGTCATGCCTTCGATATCGAGGGTTTCGGTTTTAGTGGCAGGTTCCATAGCTAGTAGATTTGTAGCAGGTTGCTGAGCCCGCTAGCCTCACGGCTTAGGCCTACAACTACCCTACAAAGCAACGGCTCCTACTCCCCAAAGTTGGTACTAAATACTGTCGCAGACTTGCATAATTTGACAGGCAATATGGGATTACCAGCGCTACTCACCTTCGTTGCCCTCTGGGTATTCGTCTTCATGAGCGGTTGAGGCTACGGGGTTCCGAAACAAATGCAAACTAGCCTGCTCAGCTAATTCCCGCTCGTTATCTTCCCACACGTCGCCTTCGAAATACATCAAATCGTAGCTGCTCAACGCGTCGAACCCCCCGGCTTCAGTTGCAATGCCGAAGAACTTTTGCGTTTGGCCAAACTGCTGAAACTTGATAGCTAGACAGTACCCCTGTAGCGCCTCAAAGCGCCGCACCCGGTATTCAGCCACCGTTTCTCCTTTGCGTCGGGGCAAGAGCAGGAATACGTATTGCACGCCGCTATCTTCCAGCGCACCGGTGTGCCGCACGCGGTACTCGTCCGGCTCTGACATCGCTATCATTTCCCGGAAGGACTTGGCCAGCATTCGGCGGCTCAGCCGTGACTCGCGCGCCATGATGCGCAAGGCTGCTTCTCGGTTGGTAAAGGAGGTGTCGAGACGCAGGGCGTAGGCTTTGCCAGCGTCTGTGTGTTCATAGATGAATTTTATCAAGCCGTCCCAGGCATAACTGCCCTGGTCAGCTTTGCGACGCGCTTGGTACTGCGGACTGGTTATGAAGTCGCTCCAAAATCCCTCTGAAATGCGCAAACCTTGGTAGCCCGCCGCAACGGGGAAGATGTGGCGACCAAACGTAGGACTAGCTTCGTCGTGGTCCGTGTTACGCAGGTAGTAGGCCAATAAATCGTCCTCGCCAGCCGCCCACACTTTTAGTCCACGCTGGGATAATAGGGCTTCCTTTTTCTCTAGGTAGGCCACGAAATCCGTTATCGTATCCAGCAGGTGCATCACGGCCGCCAATGAGGCATCATCGAAGACGTGCACGTAGGCTTTAGTCGGGTCCACCAAGCCAAGGGTGAACGGCTCGGGCGTGAAGCGCTGGGTGTCGTAGTGGGCCGTGCCCTGCACCCGGTTGTCCAGCATTAAGCTTCCTGTCCCGCCAAACTCCGCTTGGCAGTCCTGCGAAGCACCATGCGCCACGACTATACGGTGGACTTTCATGGCGGCCGGAGCTGGCAAGGGCACCGGGAAAGGATGCTGGCAGGCCTTGTCTAGGTATACCCGGTCAGGATGCTGCTTCAACCACCGCTCGGCCCCGTAGAGTTGGTCAGCCGCCGCCGCCACGGCTCGCCTGTACCAACGGCTCCAGTTCAATACCGGGTTGGAGGTAGTGGGATAATCGCAGTGCTTGCTCGAAAAGATGATGACGTGCTCATCGAACACCACCAGCATATCACACAGCTCTTTTCCTTCGCTACCCTGCGCGCTGAAGCTTTGGTTGCGAAAAGGGCTGACGTAGCTCCATAGCGTTAAAAAAGAGCGCTCACCGAGTTCAGCAAGGTACTGCTCGGCCAACGTACCCCCCGGGTTTTTCGGTACTAGCGGCATGACTGCTCAAATATGCTGGAAGGTAAACCACGAACACCCTCGCCATGCAGTTTGGGTAAGGAAGCAGTCAGTTAGGAATAGCACCAGAGCTAGGCCAGAAACTTACGCTAAGGACATATCGCCTATTTACTGTAAAAGAGAATATTTCGCTATGTCGTATACTTGCGTCATTGTTTGTCGTATATTTGCGACATACTTTATAGTTAGCCATGACTTACGCCAAAACCGCCGCCTTCACTACCGACCAGCAGCAGCTCGCCCGCGTAGCCAAAGCCCTGGCCCATCCGGCGCGAGTAGCCATCATTCAGTTTCTGGCCAGCAAGAAAACCTGCATCTCGGGCGACATTGCCGCTGAGCTGCCCCTCTCGCGCACCACCGTATCGCAGCACTTGCAGGAGCTGAAGGCACTGGACCTGATTCGTGGCGAAATCGACGGGCTCACGGTCTGCTACTGCCTCAATACTGAATTGCTGCACCAAGTACACCAACAGTTCACGGCCTTTTTCATCGAGGCCACCGCGACAGGGCCGGTGTGCGGGCCAGAAGACGCCTGCGCCTGCTAATCTTACCAACTTCACCTAAAGCGTTTTTATGAATATCTCCGAAATGAAGCAGTCCCTGGCGGGGCTGGAGGCCGTGAATTTTCGCCTGCCCTCGGGCGAATACCTACCCGCGCACTTCCACGTCACGGAAGTCGGTTTGGTGAGCAAGCATTTCATCGACTGTGGCGGCGTGGAGCGGAAGGAAACCGTAGCCAACTTTCAACTCTGGGAAGCTGGCGACTACGACCACCGCCTGGCCCCGCAAAAATTTCTGCACATCCTGAACCTGTCGGAGAAGATTCTAGGCAGCGAGGATTTGCCCATTGAGGTTGAATATCAACAAGCCACTATCGGCAAGTTTGGCCTTGACTTCGACGGTATCGACTTCATGCTGACGCCCAAACAGACCGCTTGCCTAGCCCAAGACGCCTGTGGCATCCCCAACGCTGCCTTTGCCTTGCCCCAGCTGCAATCGGCGTGCTGCACGCCGGGCGGCGGGTGCTGCTAAGGCCTCCCACGGCGCAGCCCCTCGGGTTGCGCCGTTTTGCTTTCTATCCCCTCTGCTTAATTATTTTCGATGACAATTGCCTTCTTTTCCGACGTGCACGGCAACCTGCCGGCCCTGCAAGCGGTGCTGGCTGACCTGGACCAGCGCCGGCCGGACATGGTGTTTTGCCTGGGCGACCTGGTGGGCTATGCGCCCTGGCCCAATGAAGTGGTGAACGAGGTGCGGCGGCGGGGCATCCCTACGCTGGCCGGCAACTACGACCAGGGCATTGGCCTGGCCAGCTCCGATTGCGGCTGCGCTTACCAGACGGACATTGATAAGAGCCTGGGCGCGCAAAGCATCGCTTATACGAACTCGGTCGTGGGCGACGACGAGCGGCGCTACCTGCGCCTGCTGCCCAAGCACATGCGCCTGGATTTTCAGGACGAGCCCTGCACGCTCAGCCTGCTCATGGTCCACGGCTCGCCGCGCCGCATCAACCAGTATTTGTTCGAAGACTTCCCGGAAGGCAGCTTTGCGCGCCTGCTGGAAGGGGCCGGGGCTGATATTCTGCTCTTCGGGCACACCCACAAGCCCTACCACCGGGCCATTCCCTACCAGCACGAGGGCAAAACCCGTTACCGGCACGCGCTCAATATCGGCTCCGTGGGCAAGCCCAAGGATGGTGACGCCCGCGCCGCCTACCTGCTGCTGCACCTCGACCAGCATACTACCCTTACCGACGCTAGCAGCCTACGCTCGGAGTTCGTGCGGGTGACCTACGATGTGGAGCAAGCCGCGCAAGCGGTCGAAGCCTCGCCGCTACCCAACGAGTACGCCGACATGCTGCGCAAGGCCTACTAGCCTGCTCCATGAAAGTCTTTTCGTTGCTGGTGCTCGTGCTCGCAGGAGCGGCCCTGACTACGCAATCCGTGGTAAACAGCCAATTGCGCGGTGCCCTGCACGGCGTGACGTGGGCAGTGCTCACTTCCTATCTGGTGGGGAGCCTGGCGGCGGCAGCCGTGCTGGTGGCTGGCCAGGAACCCATGCCGAGCCTGGCCACCTTCGGCGCGCTGAAGTGGTATCAGTGGACCGGGGGCGCCCTGGGCATGGTCTACCTGGCGGCCATCACCTTCTCGCTGCAACGGGTCGGCGCGGCTAGTCTCTTCGCCCTAGTCGTGACCGGACAGTTGCTCACGGCCCTGTGTTACGACCAGTTTGGCCTGCTGGGTCTGCCCCGCAGCAGCTTCTCCCTGACCAAGCTGGTCGGCGTCGTCCTGCTAGCAGCCGGAGCTTATCTACTCAACCGCAAATGATTAGCCGCTTCACCTGCCTTTTTTATTATGAAAATAGCTTCTCTTACCCCTGCCCACTGGCCAGCCGTACGGGCCATCTACGAGGCCGGCATCGCGACAGGCAATGCCACCTTTGAAACCCAAGCCCCGATGTGGGAAGCCTGGGATAAGGGTCACCTGGCGCATAGTCGCCTAGTAGCGCTGGCCGCTGACGGGACCGTGCTGGGGTGGGCGGCGCTCTCGCCTGTTTCGGGCCGCTGCGTGTACGGCGGTGTGGCTGAAATCAGTGTGTACATCGCCGCCGAGGCGCGGGGGCAAGGTGTGGGGCGGCAGCTCCTCCAGGCGTTGATTCAGGAATCCGAAGCCAATGGCATCTGGACGCTGCAAGCCGGCACCTTCGAGGAAAATGCGGCCAGCATTGGCCTGCATACCCAAGTGGGGTTCCGCGTCATCGGGCACCGCGAACGCATCGGCCAGCACCACGGCGTGTGGCGCAATACGGTGCAAATGGAGCGCCGCAGCCCGAGCGTGGGCGTCGCTTAACCTCTTTTTTTCATGACTATGCTTCCCCAATCACTTTCCGCGCCGCTCCCAACGGCTATCGCCCAGAAGAAGCTCTCGGGCCTCGACCGGGGGCTGACGCTCTGGATTTTTCTGGCCATGGCCCTGGGAGTAGGCCTGGGCTATTTCGTGCCCGGCATCAACGACGCCGTAAGTTACTTTTCGGTGGGCACGGTGAACGTGCCGCTGGCCCTGGGCCTGATTCTGATGATGTACCCGCCGCTGGCTAAGGTCAAGTACGAGCAACTGCCCACGGTCTTTAAAAACACGCGCATTATCGGGCTGTCGCTGGTGCTGAACTGGCTAGTGGGGCCGCTGCTCATGTTTTTCCTGGCTATCTGGCTGCTGCCCGACAAGCCCGAGTACATGATGGGGCTGATTCTCATTGGCATTGCCCGCTGCATTGCGATGGTACTCGTCTGGAACGACCTGGCCGACGGCAGCCGCGAGTACGCGGCCGGCCTGGTGGCCCTCAATTCTATCTTTCAGGTGCTGTTTTACGCCGTGCTGGCCTGGCTCTTTATCACGGTCCTACCCCCGCACTTCGGCCTGAGAGGCTACGCCGTGAACATCAGCATGGGTGACATTGCCCCGAGCGTGCTGATTTACCTGGGCATCCCCTTCGCGGCCGGGTTTCTCTCGCGCCTAGTGCTGCGCCGTCTCAAAGGCAACGAGTGGTATGAGCGGGTGTATATCCCGGCCATTAGCCCAATTACCTTGGTTGCCTTGCTATTAACCATCGTGGTCATGTTCAGCTTGAAAGGCGAAACCATCGTGCGGATTCCCCTCGACGTGCTGCGCATTGCCCTTCCGCTGGCCCTCTATTTCGGTATTATGTTCGTGCTCAGCTTCGCGGCCGGCAAGTACCTGGGGGCTGACTACGCTGAAAACGCCAGCATCGCCTTCACGGCCACCGGCAACAATTTTGAGTTGGCCATTGCCGTAGCCATTGGGGTCTTTGGGTTGAACTCAGGGCAAGCCTTTGCCGGCGTCATCGGTCCGTTGATTGAGGTGCCAGCCCTGATTGCCCTAGTAAACGTCGCCTTCTGGTTCCGCCGCCGCTGGTACACTAGCCAGTAGCTTCAACGCGCCGGGGCCCGACAGCAGAAGTTTACGCTTCCTGTCGGGCCCCATAGTATCTGCGTTTTAGACGCCACCAGCTACGGAACAGCCAAATAATCAGGTTTGGCCTTGGTCTTTATGGTCGTAGATGCCGGTAGGTTCAAGTCAAAGCCCCGCCGCATGACTTCCAGTAGTACGGCCGTCCGCGTAACTAATAAGTGACGCAGGCGGCCACGGCTACTCTTCACTTCCTCGGTGATGATGCCCGCCAGCTTTTTCTCCTGGGCCGGGTCGCGCAGCAGGTAGTTGCAGGTATCCCACACGCCGCCGCCGCTGACGCCTTCCAGTTCCGGGGTTTTGTGAGGGTTGGGGTTGGTAGCGGACACTACCAGGCCCGTAGCGTTGAGCACGAGGTGGGCAGCGCGTTGCAGACTTTTGCTAGCAAGGTTGAAGTCGGTTGCCTCCGGCGCTTGCAGAAAATAGGGCTTCGGATGCACCCCGCCGCCGTAGACCCTAGTCTTGGTGGCCGGATAGCCCACCAGCAGGTAGTTGCCGGTAAGGCTTTCCAGCTTCAGGGTCAGGTCATCCAGCGTCAGGAATCGGTAGGCCTGCTGCAACTCCGCTATTTGCGGCGCGTCGCTCAGCTCCAGCACGGCTAGGTCATTGACGATGGTGCTTGTGGAGCACCACCGGCCAGCCAGTTTCATTTCGTAGCCACCCAGCACCACGTAGGTGTTGGCGGTAGCACCCTTCATGACGTGGGCGGCCGTGGCCACGAAGTAGCGGCTCTCAACAGTCAGCAGCACGCCGCTGCCGAGCGCCTCAAACTGGTCGTCGGCGTTGTACCAGTAGAACTGGATGGTTGATTGCAGTATCGCATCGGTAGCGATACCAAGTCTTTGGGCTTTCTCTTGTAAAAGCCCCAGCATTTTTGGCGTAGTTGCCATAGGTAAAAGGGGTAAAAAATAAAGTTATTGATTGGGGCACCAAGAATCAGGTCCTGATAACCCCGCTCACCAATGAATACGAAATCCACCCCACCGCTTGGAAAAAGGCTAAAATTTATTTTCGAAGCCCTGCGGCATTATCAGGCAGTTACCAGCGACATGCTTATAAAATCACGTCACATACTTGCATAATTTTGCACTAAGTACTCACCCGACGCTTGGCGGCTGCCTCAGCAAAACGCCCTAGGGCACTCACGGAGGCCTTTTTACTCCTGCATCTCCATAAGCCTGACCTAGCTGCCGGAACCCTTTTGCGGCTTCGCGGGTAAGGAAGCAGCCCATTTCCTCTCGGGAGAAAACCTAATTTTGCGGCTGCTTAGCGCCCGTTATGTTCCGTAGCCTGTACCCTTTCCGCCGTTTGCTGGCGACGAGCTTCCTGCTCGTCTTCGTCAACGTGTTCGTGGGGCAGTGCTGGTGCGCGACGGTAAATCCTACCTTGCTGGCACCGCCGATGGCGGCCATGCGCCACCACGAAGCCCAGAAGCCGGCGCACCCCGGCTGCCACGGGCACGGCGCGGTAGCCGAGCACCAGGTCAAGCACGATGGCCACCCGGCCAAGTCGCCCCGCAGCCACGACTGCTGCAAGGATAAGTCGGCTTCGCTGCTTTCGTCGCTGACCACGCCCGCTCAGAAGCACCTGCTTATCCCTGCCCCGGCTGTGCTGCCGGCGGCAATCGAGTTTCATTTTCGGCCCCTGGCTGGCAAGTGGGACCGCACGGCTACCGTTGTCCTGGTTTCGCCCCGGCAGCTCAAGCCCAAAATACCCGACATCCGCATTTTCATCCAGTCGCTGACTGTCTGATTCTTCCGACGCGCTAAGGCTCGCGCCGGCATAGCTATGCTATGTCCGGGGCGGGCCTTTTCGTTTGCTCGTCCGCGTGGCTAGGCCGCGCCCCCTCCCCCCATTTTCCTGGTTTTTCCTCCTCCGCAATGAAGAGTTGCTGTCAGGAGGCCGGCGCGCCGCCCCCCCGTGGGCCGGGCCGTCGCTGGCTGTCCTACCTGCTCTACGCCGGGCTGGCTGCCGCGCTGGGCTTCGTGCTCTGGCAGCAGTGGCAGGCGTAGGCCCCAACGGCCTTTTCGGCCCCGCATTTCCCATCCCATACCCGTTTTCATGCATCGCATTCTTGTTCCGCTGCTGGCCGCTGCCAGCATTTTCGCCGTTGCCGGCTGCTCCTCGGATTCGTCCAGCAGCAGCGCCACCAACACCGTTACCACGCCCACCGGCACCGCGCCCGACAGCACCGCTGCCCACGCCGGGGGCCACACCTACGCCTGCCCCATGCACCCAGAGGTGACCAGTACCAAGCCCGGCGAGAAGTGCCCCAAGTGCGGCATGGAGCTAGTCCACAACGACCAGGTAAGCAATGGCAAAAGCTACCAGATGAAGTTCGAGCCCCAGCCTATGCAGCTGGTGGCCGGCCAGCCGGCGACGCTCACCTACACCCCGCAGGAACTCGGCAATGAAAAGGCTCCGGTACCGCTGGCCGTGGTGCACGAGAAGAAAATCCACCTCATCATCGTCCGCAAGGACCTCTCGGTGTTCGACCACGAGCACCCCGAGTTCACGGCCGCTGGCAACTACAAGGCCGCCTTCACTTTCCCCAAGGGCGGCGACTACGTGCTGTTTCAGGACTACACGCCCGCTGGCAGCGGCCACCAGCTCGGCCGCCAGGTGGTGAGCGTGCAGGGCCCCAAGTACACACCCGTCAAGTTCAGCAAAGACCAGATGCAGTGGCGCCAGGATGGCTACCAGGCCACCCTCTCCTTTGACAAGGCGCTGAAAGTCGGGCAGCTGCTGGGCATGAAAATCAGCCTTAGCAAGAACGGCCAGCCCGTGACGGACCTCGACAAGTACCTAGGGGCGCTGGGCCACGTCGTGGTCATCAGCGAGGACACCGAGCGCTACCTGCACGTGCACCCCAACGACCAAGCCGACAAGGGCCCCGTCATCGGCTTCAATACCAACTTCGAAAAGCCCGGCCTCTACCGCGTGTTCCTGCAATTCAACCACGGCGGGCAGATTCACACCAGCGACTTCACCATTAACGTGCAGGCCTAACCGGCATCGTCACCCCCCCCCCTTTTTCACCACCACCTCTTACCCAAACCCCATGAACAAGTCCGCTTTTTTCCTCGCCGCCCTGTGCTCGGGCACCCTGCTGCTAGGCAGCTGCAACGCTGACAAATCAGCTGATACCACGGCTACCGAAACGAACTCGGCTACGGCCGATACCACTGCTGCCGCTGGTGACATGGCCGGCATGGACCACTCGAAAATGGCAGATGGCGCGGCCGGCACCTCGCCCCTGATGGCGTCCATGAACGACATGATGGCCAAGATGAACGCCATGAAGATGAAGGGCAACACCGACCACGACTTTGCCCACATGATGCTGGAGCACCACAAGGGGGCAGTGGCCATGGCCGACATCGAGCTGCGCGACGGCAAGGACGCCACCATGCGTCAGATGGCCGAAAAAATCAAGGCCGACCAGCAGAAGGAAATCGGCGAGATGGAGCCCATCGCCGAGCGCCTGGACTCGGCCCCGACCAACTACAAGCCCCAGGACCCGGCCGACCCTTTCACTGCCCAGATGAAGGCCTCGATGGATGGCATGATGAAAAACATGCCCCAGCTGGTGGCCGACCCGGACATGAACTTCAATATGATGATGACGGTGCACCACCAGAGCGCCGTGGACATGGCCAAAGTGGAGCTGGCCCACGGCAAGGATACCAAGCTCAAGGAGATGGCCAAAATGATGATTGATGCCCAGCAGCAGGAAATCCAGCAGTTCAAGGACTGGCACGCCAAGAACGAGGGCAAAATGAAGACGACCGCCGCCGCCTACGTGTGCCCGATGAACGACGGGGGCCAGGGCGACGCGCCCGGCAAGTGCCCGAAGTGCGGCATGGACCTGAAAAAGGCTTAATCCTGCTCCTACCCCCTCTAGCTCAGCCCTTCCCAATGCTTCGCACCTTCCTCGCCGCGCTGGCCCTGCTGGCCGCCGCGCCCCTTGCCCACGCCCAGCACGCTGAGATGGCGGCGGGTGAAACCCACGCCCACGTCGCCCCCCACGGCGGCGTGGTGCGCTCGGCCAGCCCCTACCACCTCGAACTGGTCGCCCAGCCCACCGAGCTGGCTTTCTACCTGCTTGGAGCCAAGATGAGCGCCGTGCCCAACAAGGGCATGAGTGGCTCGGTGCTGGTGCAGCTGACTACCAACGCGACCGTAACCGTGCCGCTCGCCCCGGCCGGTGAGGACCACCTCACGGCCAAGCTGCCCGCCGGGGCCAAGGTGCGCACGGCCATCGTGACGCTGAACACGGCCGACGGCAAAGCCCTGACCGTGCGCTTCGACAAACTGGACGAGGCCCATCCCCACAAGACGGTGGGCGCAGCCTTCGCCTGCCCCATGCACCCGGCAGTAGCCGCCACCGAGCCCGGCAAATGCCCGCAGTGCGGCATGGCGCTGGTCAAGAAATCCTAGCTGCTGGTGGTCCGCGTTCGGGCCGCCCCTGTGTACCGCTCCCCTCCGCTGGCCGCTGCCGGCGGAGGGGACAAGCGGCCTAACCAATGCCTATGAATCACCTTCCCATTTTCCATCGCCTGCCCGGGCTCTTGCTGCTGCTGTTGCTGGCGGCCGGGCCGGCGGGCGCGCAGCAGGTCGTGGTGCGCCTGGATAGCGCCGAGCAGCAGGCCCTGCGCCGGCACCCGCGCCTGCGCCAGTCGGCGCAGGAAATCGCGGAGCAGCGCGCCCTGAAGCGCGGCAGCTTTTCGCCCACCAACCCAGACTTTCTGTTTTCCGCGCCCACGGGCGAGCGGTGGGCGCCGGGCGTGGTGCAAACCATCGACTTCCCCACCGTGTACCGCCGGCAGGCGCAGGCCGCGCAGGCCGGCATCACCCTGGCCGAGCGGGGCCTCGACGTGAACCGGGCCACCGTGCGCCGCGATGTGCGCCAGGCCTTTTTGAGCCTGCAATTTGCGGAAGCGCAGGTGCGGCAGCTCACCTACCAGGACAGCTTGTTTCAGACGCTGCAAGTGGCTACCGACCGCCTGTTTAAGGCCGGCGAGGTAACGGCCTTGCAGCGGGTGAGCACCGAGGCCGAAGCCCGGCAGGTGCGCAACCAGCTCGACCAGGCCGTGGTAGACCAGCGCTCGGCCCAGCGGCGGCTGGGGCTCTTAGTAGGAGCGCCCGAGGCCAACCTGACGGCCGACACCGACCTGCGCCAGACTGGCCCCGAGCTGGCCCGCGCTGGTGCGGAGCTGCTGGGCACGCTGCCCACCCAGGACAGCGCCGCCGTGGCCCTGAGCCCCACCCTGGCCTACTACGGCCAGAGCGTGGCCCTGAGCCAGTCGGGCATTAGCCTGGTGCGCGCCCGGCGCACCCCGGCCCTGACGGTAGGCTACCAGAACCAGGCTTACGGCGACTCGCCCACCCGGTACCGCTTCCAGTTTGGCGCGTCGATACCCATCTGGTTCTGGACCTACCGCGCCCAGCTGCAAGCGGCCACGGCGCGCAGCAAGGCCGCCCAGGCCCAGCTGCAAGTGCAGCGCCTCGACCTGGGCACCCAGTACCAGCAGGCCCTGGCCGACACGCGCAAGTTTGCCGCCTCGCTCACCTACTACGAGCAGACGGGCCTTCCCCAGTCGCGGGCCATTATCAGCCAGTCGCAGCGCCTGTTCAAGGCCGGTGAAATCAGCTACCTGGTGCTGATTCAGAGCCTCAACCAGGCCTTTACCATTCAGAATACCTACCTGACGACCATCCGCGACTACCGTCAGGCCATCGTGGCACTTAACTACCTGCGGGGACAATAATGAAGAACCTTCTCCTGCTTTTGCTGGCCCTGCTGCTGGCCACCGGAGCCCGCGCCCACGGCGGCGAAGACCACGGCGACGCGGCCAAGCCCTCGGCCGGGGCGGTAGCTACCACGTTTTCGGTGGCCGCGCTCTCCGAGAGCTTTGAGCTGCTGCTGCGCTTCGAGCCCCTGACCAAGGGCAAAGACGCGGACATGCGCCTTTTTATCTCGGACTACGCTACTAACGCGCCCATCAAGGGGGCTAAGCTGACCGTGACCTGCCCGGAAGCGGCCGACCTGAAGTTTGCCGTCAGCGAAAAGTCGCCGGGGGCCTACCTGGTCGAGGGCGTGTTTCCGGCCAATAAGAAATACAGCCTGGCCGTGAACATCGTGGCCGGCGACAAGGCCGATTTGATGCTGCTCTCGGGCATCGAAGTCGGCAAGCTGCTGCCCGTGGCGGCGGCCCCGGCCGCCTCGGCTCCCGCCCTCATCAGCTCCTGGAAAACCGTGCTGCTCCTCTTCGGAGCCTTCGCGCTGGGCATCGCCGCCACCGCTTTGGTTATGCGCCGCCGTCGCCCAGTAGCGGCCGTCCCCACTTCAACGCCCGCTGTTTATGAAAACCACGCATAAGTTTCTCGCCGCCACGGCCGCCCTCAGCCTATCCTTTTCCGTGCTGCTGCCCCCGCCCGCCGCGCTGTGGGCCCACGGCGGCGAAGACCACGGCGGAGCCGCACCGGCTTCGACCGGTGTGGCCCTGACCGATGCCGTAGCTCTGCCCAAGGAAAGCCAGTTCCTGTTTGGGGTGCGCACGGCCCTGGCCGGCTACTCCGACACCTACAACCGCCTCACGCTCTACGGTACCGTATCGGCGGCGGCGGGCGGTGAGGGCCGGGTAGTAGTGCCCCAGACCGGGCGCATCGTGAGTCTGGCGGCCAAAGTGGGCCAAGTGGTGCGCGCCGGGCAGGCCCTGGCCGTCATCGACCAGACGCTCGACGCCACCCAGCAGATTGGCCTCAGCACCGAGCGGGCCAACGCCCAGGCCGAGCTGCGCGCCGCCCAGCAGGACTACGCCCGCCTGCAAACCATCGCCGACATCGCCGCCCGCAAGGACGTAGTGGCCGCCGAGCTGCGCCTACGCCAGGCCCGTCAGAACGCCGGCATTCTCAACGGGCAGGCCCGCACCCGCCGCGTCACGATTACCTCGCCCATCAGCGGCACGGTGGACGTGTTTACCCTCGCCGTGGGCCAGCAGGTGAGCCAGGGCGACGAGCTATTCCGGGTGCTCAACCCCGGCAAGCTGCGGGTCGAAGCCCAGGTGTTCGCCCAGGATTTGGACAAGATTCCGGCCGGGGCCCAGTTTCAGGTCGAAGGCCTGCAGGGGCAGACCGGCAGCGCCCCGGCCCGGCTGGTGGTATTCAGCAACGTGGTGAACCCGGTGAACCAGGCCCGCCAATTAGTACTTGAACTCGACAACACGGGCACCAACCTGTTCCGCGCCGGTCAGGCCGTGAACGTGCAGGTGCTGGGCCGCAGCGGCGGCAAGAAGCAGCTGGTCATTCCTACCTCGGCCCTGACCGATTTGAATGGCAAGCCGGTGGTCTTCGTGCACACCGACCCCGAAACCTTTAAAATCCACTACGTGCAGCCGGGTTCGGCCAACGGCGAGCAGACGGTGCTGCTGGGTGGCGACGTGAACGAGAACGACCGGGTGGTGAGCGTGGGCACCTACCAGCTCAAATCCATCTACCTCAACCAATAGCGGATGCTCGATAAAATCATTCGTTTTGCCCTGCAAAACCGCCTGCTCATGCTGGCCTTTGCCGTGGGCCTGCTCATCGCCGGCACCTACACGGCGCGCCAGCTGCCCGTGGACGTGCTGCCCGACCTGGACCGACCCCGCGTGACCGTGTTCCTGGAGGCCGCCGGCATGGCCCCCGAAGAAGTGGAAGCCCTGGTGACGCTGCCCGTGGAAACGGCCCTGAACGGGGCCACCGGCGTGGCGGCCGTGCGCTCCAACTCGGCCATCGGCCTGGGCATGGTATTCGTGGAGTTCGACTACGGTACCGACATCTTCACCGCCCGCCAGATTGTGGCCGAAAAGCTGCAAACCGTCAGCGGGCAGCTGCCCACCGGCATCACGCCCGTGCTGGGGCCAATTTCCTCGGTCATGGGCCAGATAATGCTGGTGGGCCTCTCGGGGGGCAGCCAGACCAACGCGGCCGACCTGCGCACGCTGGCCAATTACACCGTGCGCCAGCGCCTGCTCAGCATTCCCGGCGTGGCGCAGGTCATTCCCATCGGCGGTGATAACCTACAGTACCAGGTGCTGCTGGACATGCCCCGGCTGAACGCCACGGGCCTGACGGTGACGCAGGTAGAGGAGGCGCTGCGCCGCTCCAACCTCAACACCACCGGCAACTTCTTCGACCGCAACGGCTCGGAGGTACTCATTCGCAACCTGGGCCGCCTGCGCTCGGTGGCTGACATCGAGAACATCATCGTCGGCTACCGCGAGGGCTCGCCCATCAGCGTCAAGCAGGTAGCCAACGTGGCCTTCGGGGCCCGCTTCAAGCGCGGCGACGGTAGCGTAAACGGCAAGCCCGCCGTCATTCTGAGCATCGAAAAGCAGCCCGGCACCGCCACCGTGGGCCTGACCCAGGCCGTGGAAAAAGCACTGGTCGAGTTGAAGCCCTCGCTGCCCAAGGATGTGCAGGTGAACACCCGCCTGTTCAAGCAGGCCGACTTCATCGAGTCGTCGATTACCAACGTCGAAGAGGCCCTGCGCGACGGGGCCATCCTGGTGGTCATCGTGCTGTTTGCCTTTCTGCTGAACGTGCGTACCACCTTTATTTCGCTGGTGGCCATCCCACTATCGCTACTGGTCACGGCGCTGGTGTTCCGCTTCGCGGGCATTTCCATCAATACTATGACCCTAGGGGGGCTAGCCATCGCCATCGGCGAGCTGGTCGATGACGCCATTGTGGACGTGGAAAACGTGTTCCGACGACTGCGTGAAAATCAGCACTCCCCGAACCCTAAGCCAGCCTTGCAGGTGATTTACGCCGCCTCTTCGGAAGTGCGCAACTCGATTGTGTACGCCACGATTATTGTCGTGCTGGTCTTTCTGCCGCTGTTCGCGCTCGAAGGCATGGAGGGGCGCATTTTCGCGCCGCTGGGCATCGCCTACATCACCAGCATCGTGGCCTCGCTGTTCGTGTCGCTCACCGTGACGCCGGTACTGTGCTACTACCTGCTGCCCAAGATGAAGCAGATTCGGGCCGCCGAGCAGGAGGGTGGCCTCGTGCGCTGGCTCAAGCGCAAGGACACGGGCCTGCTCAACTGGGGCCTGACCCACCCGAAAGTAGTGCTCACGGTCACCGGGCTGCTGTTTGCGCTGGCGGCCTCGCTGGTGCCCTTCTTCGGCACTGAGTTTCTGCCGCCCTTCAACGAGGGCTCGCTCACGGTCAATTTCTCAGCCCCGGCCGGCACCTCGCTCACCGAGTCCAATAAGCTGAGCACCCTGGGAGAGGAGCAGATTTTGCAGCTGCCGGAAGTGGCCTACACGGCCCGCCGCACCGGCCGCGCCGAGCTGGACGAGCACGCTGAGTCGGTGAACAACTCCGAAATCGAGGTGGCCTTCAAAACGGAGGCTGAGTTGAAACAAGTGGGAAAAAAGATGCGCAGCCGGGAGGAAATCCTCTCCGACCTGCGCCAGCGCCTGGCCCTGATTACGGGCGTTAACGTCAATATCGGCCAGCCCATCAGCCACCGCCTCGACCACCTGCTGAGCGGCGTGCGGGCGCAGGTAGCGATTAAAGTATTTGGTAACGATTTGCTGGAATTGCGCCGCTACGCCAACGAAATCCGCACGGCCGCCGGCGCGGTGCCTGGTGTAGTAGACCTGCAGGTCGAAAAGCAGGTCCAGATTCCGCAGCTGCTGGTGCGTCCCCGCGACGCCGCCCTGCGGGCCTACGGTCTGGAGCGCGGCCAGGTGGTGGCCACGCTGGAAACGCTGTTTCAGGGCGACGTGGTGTCGCAGATGCTCGACGGCCAGAAGCGCTTCGACCTCATCGTAAAGCTGCCCGAAGCCCAGCGCAACGACATCGCCACCATCGCCCAGACCCGCATCGAAACGCCCTCGGGGGCCCTGATTCCGGTAAGTCAGGTCGCTGACGTGAGCTACGAGCCCGGCCCAAACACCGTCAACCACGAAAACACCCAGCGCCGCATTACCATCTCGATGAACGTGGCCGGGCGCGACCTGGGCAGTACGGTGAAGGAAGTACAGGCCCGCATCAACCAGCAGGTGAAGCTGCCGGCGGGCTACTACTTGACCTACGGCGGGCAGTTCGAAAGCCAGCAGTCGGCCTCGCAGAAGATACTTTGGCTGAGCCTATTCTCGCTGGCCGGCATCTTCCTGGTGCTGTACGCGCACTTCAAGTCGGGGCTGCTGGTGGGCCAGATTATGCTCAACATTCCGCTGGCCCTCATCGGCTCGGTGGTGGCGGTCCTGCTCACGGGCGGCACGTTCAGCATTGCCTCGCTGGTGGGCTTCATCACGCTCACCGGCATTGCCTCGCGCAACGGCATCATGATGATTTCGCACTACATTCACTTAGTAGAGCACGAAGGGGAGCAGTTCAGCAAGGAAATGATTATCCGGGGCTCGCTCGAACGGCTGGTGCCGGTGCTGATGACGGCCCTGGTGGCGGCCCTAGCCCTGGTGCCGCTCACGCTGGCCAAAGACGCGCCGGGCAAGGAAATCCTCTACCCGGTGGCCACCGTCATCCTCGGCGGCCTGCTCAGCTCCACTTTCCTCGACATCGTGGTGACGCCGGTCGTGTTCTGGCTTTTCGGCGCTAGGGCCCTGGCCCAGTACCAGCGCGGCCACCACGAGGTCAGCCTCGAGGCCCACCCGCCGGAGCTGGATGCCCAGCCCCTGACGCCGCCCGCCGACCTGAGCCCAGTAGGCCGGACTTATTAAGCTATTAGCCAACCCTTCACGCTCACTACTATGTCCACGTCGAATGCGCAGCAGCACTGGGAAACGGTGTATGCCACTAAACAGCCCGACCAGGTTAGCTGGACCCAACCCGTGCCGGCTACCTCGTTGGAATTCATTCACTCGTTCCCACTTGACAAGCAGGCCCGGATTATTGACGTGGGCGGTGGCGACAGTTGCTTGGTGGACTTTTTAGTAGCGGAGGGCTACCAGAATATTACCGTGCTGGACATCTCAGCCACGGCCCTGGCCAAAGCGCGCCGACGCCTAGGGGCCCGCGCCCAGCAGGTAACGTGGGTGGTATCGGATGTGCTGGCCTTTACCCCCAGCGTGCCGTTCGATGTGTGGCACGACCGGGCGACGTTCCATTTTCTGACGACGGCCGACCAAATCGCCCGTTACCTCTCCCTGGCTCAGGCGGCTATCCGGCCGAATGGCTACCTGACCATTGGCACTTTCTCGACGGCGGGCCCCACGAAGTGCAGCGGCCTGGAGGTGCACCAATACGACGAGCAGGAGCTGGCAGCGACGCTAGCACGCGGATTTACGAAAATCCGATGCCGGACCGAGGACCATGTTACGCCTTTTGAAACGACCCAAAACTTCCTTTTCTGCTCCTTCCGGCGGCTTGTATCGCGCCTGGCAGCTTAGCCCATCCGATACTATGCGGCTTCCCTTATCCACCCTTCCTGAAGATGCCGGCTGTGTGCTCTACATCAAGCACATGGTCTGCGCGCGGGGTATTCGGGTAGTACGGCGGGAGCTGGAAAGCCTGGGGCTGCAGGTAGTGGAGGTGCGGCTGGGCGCCGCAATGGTTATGGGCCCAGCCGAGCAGCTCGACTGGGCCCGCATTCGCCAGGCGCTGGCCACGGCTGGCTTTGCCCTGCTGGAAAGCCCCACGCAGGCGCTGGTTGACCGGGTGAAGCTGGCCGTGGCCCAGCTGCTGCGGCAATCCGGCAACACGCTGCGGCACCGCGAGTTCATTCCCGCCCTGGCCCTGGAAATAGGCCTCAGCCGCCGCCGCCTGCATACGGCCTTTGCCCAGCTGCCCGGCCACGAAAGCCTCCTCAGCTACATCACCTGCCAACGGCTGGCCTATGCCCAGGAATTGCTGGCGACTTCCCGGCTCGACATCGGGCGCATAGCCCGGCAGCTGGGCTACGGCAGCCTGGCGCACTTTTCCGGGCAGTTCCGGCGGTTTGCGCAGTGTGCTCCGTCAGCCTACCGCCAGCAGGTGGCAGTCGGCCTCCAGCCCGAAACCGAAGCCCCAGCGCTAAATGATGCAAGCCTTGAGGCAATTGATATAAAACCAGGCCAAGCACGGCGGGTATAAGCAAGAATAGCTGCGGCTTACCCTGCTCCACTTTAACGTTTTTACTCATGCACGCTCAAAACCAATCTCTCCTCGACGCCCTCAACGCTTGCATTGCCGCCTGCGAGCACTGCGCTACCGCTTGCCTGCAGGAAGACGATGTAAAGATGATGGCCCGCTGTATCAGCCTCGACCGTGACTGCGCCGACGTGTGCGCCCTGACGGCCCGGCTAGTGGCCCGCGGTTCGGAGCACGCTGCTCATTTGCTGCGCGAGTGCGCCGAAGTGTGCAAGGCCTGCGGCGACGAGTGCGCCCAGCACACCCACATGCCGCACTGCCAGGCGTGCGCCGAAGCCTGCCGCCGCTGCGAAGAAGCCTGCCGCCAGGGGCTGCAAGCGGCCTAGGCTGGTGATAGTGGCGAACGGCCGCCGGAAATCATGCAAGCCAGGAGCGCAATTCTACACCCTTTGAGGGCCACTTTGGCCACCGCTTTGCGTGTTGTATTGCCATGGGCCCGGTTCGGGTACCCTCACCCCACTTCGTCATGAAAACCCTGCGCTTCACCACCAATATCAATTGCGGCGGCTGCCTCAAGGCCGTTACGCCGGCTCTTAACCAGCAGGTCGGAACCGGCAACTGGCAGGTCGATACGGCTAACCCCAGTAAGATTCTAACCATTACCTCGGCTACGCTCACGCCAGAGGAAGTAGTGCACGCCGTCGAGCAGGCCGGTTTCCGGATTCAAGCTGCGTAAGCTTGGCACCTAGTTCATTACCGCGCCCGGCAGCATTTTGCCGGGCGCTTTTATTTCCAGCACCGATGAAGAAAAGCAGCTATACCACCTTTTTCCTGATGCTGGCCGCCTCCTTCGTGGTCATGCACGTCATCACGTACCTGAACACCTACGAGTGGGACCATATCTACCCCAGTATCAACCGCTTCTACATGACCACACTCATGGTGTCGGCAATGGGGCTGCTAATGCTGGGCTTTATGCGGCACATGTACCTGGAACCGGGCAAAAATCGGCTCATTGCCGCTGGCTGCGTGGCCGTATTCCTGGGTACGCTGGCCCTGCTGCGCAGTCAAGCGCTGGTCAATGACACGCGCTTTATGGAATCCATGATTCCGCACCATTCCATTGCCATCCTGGTCAGTAAGCGCGCTACCATCCAAGACCCCGAAGTACGTACGCTGGCCGACAGCATCATCAGCGCCCAGCAACGCGAAATTGGCCAAATGAAGCGTATGTTGGCCCGGTTAAAGCACAAGCAGTAGCATCGTGCAGGTAAGCCCCCAATAACATCGAAGCAGTCGGGCCGGAACCCGTCGAGCTACCAGGCCCAGGCCATGGAGAAGAGATGAACAGCTCCCCGTACACGGCGTAGGTTTTGCCAAACGAGGTGGGCTGCCAGGTAGCCACGCCGCCTATCACCGAGCGCCAGCCCGCCGTTTGAGGGGGCTAGCTACTGATTACAGACGATGAGTCGCCGAGAAGTAGAGCGAGCGATTTGTAATGTTTTGCAGTAAAAAAACTTTACACCTTTGCTATCTTTACCGGCCGCGACCAATGCCAGAGCCAACCAGACCGACAACTGCCCGCCAGAAGATGCTCAACCGCTTGCAACAGCTTGCGCCGGGCTCGCTCGTGCGCTATAGTGACTTTGCCGGCCTGGGTATTGCGCCGGGCACCGTCGCCGTGAATCTGAGCCGGCTGCGCCAGCAAGGGGTGGTGCAACAGGTTACTAAGGGTACCTATCGCCTACCCCTGCAAAGCCGGTTCGGACCGGTGCCGGTTTCCGAGCAGCAGGTGCTGCAAGTACTCCTGCAAGCGTCCAACAAGAAACTACGGGGCTACCCGACCGGGGTAGCCGCCTTTAATCGATTGGGCTTGACTACGCAGGTGACCCAGGAAATCGAAATCGCTACTTCCCGGCCGGGCCGACCCAAAAAAGTCGGGAACGTGCGCGTGCGCTTTGTGCAGAGTCGGGGCGAGGTGAAGCTGGAGGAAGTGACGCTGCGCCAGCTGCTCGACGCCCTGCGGCAGCTCAAACGCCTACCCGACACCTCGCCGGCGACGGCCCTGCTACGCCTGCGCGAGCAGGTAAACCAGCTGCCCCCAGCTGACAAAACCAAGGTGGTTCGCCTGGCGCAGGGCTATAACCCCGCCACTCGAGCCATACTGGGCGCGCTGCTGGAAGGGCTGGGCGAAAACAAGCTGGCCACCAAGCTAAAAGCTGGTTTAAATCCCCTAACCTCCTACAAGCTTGGCCTGTCTGAGCAGGTATTACCTAACCGTGCGCCATGGCGAATCCAATGACCCTGCATACCCAAGAGCAGGACTTTCGCAACCTGATTACCATTACCGCGACGGCGCGGGGCATGCGGCAAAGCTTTATTGAGAAAGACTACTGGGTGACGTGGGTGCTGCGCAACCTCGCCGATTCGACCGTTGCCGAGCAGGTCGTGTTCAAGGGCGGCACATCGCTTTCCAAAGGCTACGGGCTCATCGAGCGCTTTTCAGAGGATGTGGACCTGGCGGTTATCCTACAGGAGCAGCAAAGTGACGGCGCGCTGAAGAAACTCATCCGAGAAATTCATAAAACCGCAGCCGGCGACCTACCGGAAGTAGAACTAGCCGGCTTGACCAGCAAACGCGGCCACAACCGGCTGGTGTACCACCAGTACCCGCACCTGTTCACCGACCCGGTGCCGACCACTACGGAGCACATCTTGCTGGAAATAACGGCCTTCGGCGAGCCCGAGCCGCATAGCAAGCGCCCGCTGCTATCTTACCTGGGGCAATACCTGCTCGACCAGGGGCAACCGGAAGCCGTGCGGGAATACGGCCTGGAAGCATTCGATTTCAACGTGCTGAGCCTCGCACGCACGTTTGCCGAGAAAATAATGGCCCTGGTGCGAGTTTCCTACGAAACAGACCCGGTCGCGGCGGCCGGCCGCAAGGTGCGCCACCTCTACGACCTGCAGCAGCTGGTCAGTCACCCCGAAATAGTAGCCCTGCTAGCTGGCCCCGGCCTGGCCCAGCAGCTGGCGGCCGTACAGCGCGACGATGCGCGAGCCGGTGTCATTGGCCCCACCCGGGAATGGAAAACCCGACCCCTGACGGCCTGCTGGGCCTACACCGAGCAGGCGGCGAACCTACGCCAGCTTCAACAGCCTTACGAGCGGGATTTACCAAGGCTGCTGCACAGTCAACTCCCCGCCTTTGACCAGGTGCTGCTCACCATGCGGCGGATAGCTCAGCTGCTGCGCAGCTACGACGGGCTATAAGCTGTCGCAAAACAGACCCAGCGCCTTTTACGGCTCGGGCCACCTGCGCATCAGCCACCTGCATCGGCACGGCCAGCAGATTGGTCGCCTACTAAGGTTTTTTTGGCGCGGATTGTCCCGCTATTGTTCCGGCAAGCTGCGGGCGACTTCCCACTGCTCCACCGGCCGGAACACCACGACTTTGCCCCGCAGTAGCTCCTGTTGCTGCTGGCAGAAGGCGAGTAGGCGCGTGCGCTCGTCGAGCAGTTCCACGCATAGGGCCAGCTGGCCCGCTTCTACTTCGAGGTGGCGGGCACGCACGGCCCCGCCCAGCGCGTAGCCGTAGCCGCTGGTGTGGGTAGTAGCTTGTAAAATGCCGAAGGCGTGCGCCTTGTCGACCAGCGCGTGGGCCAGCGGGTCAGGGAAGAGGCGGCCGCGCAGGCCCGGCGCGGCGTGCTTGTCGGCCTGGGTGAGGTAGATGCGCAATTCGCCCAGCTCGCGCACGGCGGGCAACGGGGGTGGGGTAGGGGCCATTAGTCAATACTTAATAATGCGCGGCTTGTACTTCGGTCAGCGTGAGTAGCCCGCCGCTGCCGGCCTCGCTAAACAGGCGCTCGACTTCGGGCAGGAAGCGGGCGATGGCAGCCGGGCTGTCCACGAAGTCCAGCACCAGGGGCAGGTTTTCGGCCAGGGTCAGCAGCTTGGCCGATTCCACCTGGCCCTGCGCCCCGAAGCCCAGCACGCCCTTGGTGACGGTGGCCCCGGCCAGGCCCGCCTGCCGCGCCGCGTATACCAGCGCCTCGTAGAGCGGCTGGTGCTGGTGCTTGTCCTGCTCGCTCACGTAGAGGCGTAGCAGCTGCGCCGGTTGCAAAGTAGCCATGCGATAAAAGGGTTAAGAAGAGAAGTTTATAAAAAGCGCACCGCCACCACGCCCGCAAACGTGGCCCCCAGCCCCAGCAGCACGCTGCCGGCCACGTAGAGCGCCCCGTAGGCGTATTCGCCGTCGGTGAGCAGGGCGATGGTTTCGTAGGAGAAGGTCGAAAACGTGGTGAAGCCCCCGCAAAAGCCCGTGGTGAGCAACAGTCGCAGCTCGGGCGAGCCGATGGTGCCCCGCTCGGCCGCCGCGTAGAAGAAGCCGATGAGCAGGCAGCCCAGCACGTTGACCAGTAGCGTGCCCAGCGGAAAAGGGTGCACGAAGTGCCGCGCCACCAGCAGCTGCAACAAATAGCGGCCCACGCTGCCCAGGGCCCCGCCCACGGCGATGATGGCTAGCAATCGAGACATAAGGTGCACGTGAGAAGTCAGCCCCGGCGGACTACTGGCGCCAGTAGCCCACCGAGGCGACCGCCGTCATTTATTGATTCTTAAAGGCCTTGATGCCCGCAAAGCGCCCCGCGCCGCCCAGCTCGCGCTCGATGCGCAGCAGCTGGTTGAACTTGGCGATGCGCTCGGAGCGCGAGCCGCTGCCGGTTTTGAGGTGGCCCGCGCCGGTGGCTACCGTCAGGTCGGCCACGAAGGTGTCCTCGGTTTCGCCCGAGCGGTGCGAGACGAACTGGTTGTAGCCGTTGGCCTGCGCCAGGCGCACGGTGGCGAGCGTTTCGGTGACGGTGCCGATTTGGTTGAGCTTGATGAGCACCGAGTTGGCGATGTGCTGGTCAATACCGGCTTGCAGGATGGCGGGGTTAGTGCAGAAAATATCGTCGCCCACCAGCTCGATTTTACTCCCTAGGGCCTGGGTGTGCAGCTGCCAGCCGGCCCAGTCGTCCTCGCCCATGCCGTCTTCGAGCAGGATGATGGGGTACTGGCTTACCCAGCTCACCCACAGGTCGTTGAACTGCGCGGAAGTGAAGGTTTTTTGGGTCGATTTGAACAAGCGGTACTGGCCCGGCTGGCCATCCTTGCCCTTCTCCCACAGCTCGCTCGACGCGGGGTCGAGGCAGAGCGAGATGTCGGTGCCCGGCCGGTAGCCAGCCTTCGTGATGGCTTCGAGCAGCAGCTCCACGGCCTCCTCGTTCGACTTCAGATTGGGGGCAAAGCCGCCCTCATCGCCTACCCCCGTGTAGTAGCCCTTCTGCTTGAGCAGGGCCTTGAGGGCGTGAAACGTTTCCACGCTCATGCGAATCGACTCGGCAAAGGTGGGCGCGTTGTGCGAGGCAATCATGAATTCCTGAAAATCCACGTTGTTATCGGCGTGGCGGCCGCCGTTGAGCACGTTCAGGCAGGGCACAGGCAGCACGTAGCTGGCCTGGTCGGCCAGCTGCCGGTAGAGCGGTTTTCCGTTAGCGGCGGCCAGGGCGCGGGCGTAGGCCATCGACACGGCCAGGATGGCGTTGGCCCCGAGGCGGCTCTTGTTGGGGGTACCGTCGAGGGCGATGAGGCGGTGGTCGAGGTCGGCCTGGTCGGTAAGGTCTTGGTTGAGAATAGCCTGGCTGATTTCACCCTGCACGTTGGCCACGGCCTTTTGCACGCCCAGGCCGCCGTAGCGTTTGGGGTCGCGGTCGCGCAGCTCCACGGCTTCTTTCTCGCCGGTGCTGGCCCCGGCGGGCACCAGGGCGCGGCCGGTGGCCCCGCCTTCAAGGGTAATGTCGGCTTCGACGGTGGGGTTACCGCGCGAGTCGAGCACTTCGAGGGCGGTTAGGGAGGTGATTTTCATAGGGGATTGAAAAAATGAAGTAGGATAAAATGGCCGGACCAACTTGGTCAGGGCTAGGCGGGGGGTGAATCGGGGGCGTTGGCTTGCGCCAGCAGCTGGTTGGCTAACTCGGTGAGGCGCAGCACACGGGCATCCCAGTCGGGAGCCAGGGCCGGGGGTAGGGCCCCATAGCTGCTGAACTTGGCGGCCGGCGCGTCGCCCAGGATTTCCCAGAGCTGGGCGGCGCGGAAGGCTACCTCGTGGCGGGGCGAGCGGGTCTGCGTGTCGAGGCGGTAGGCGGCGTGCAAGGCGGCCAGCTCGGCGTGAAACGCCTCGGCCGTGGCGGCCAGGGCGGCGCGGTCGGCCGCGGGCAAGTCGGCAGCCCAGCGCTGGGCAATGCCGGGCGCGGGCGGCCCCAGCACCGCCCGCAGGCTGGCCAGGCGGTCTTCGAGCAGGAGCATCAGCGAGCTGAGCACCCGCTGGTGCGTGGCCGAGAGCGGGAACCCGGCCGGCGGGGTGGGCAAAGGACTAGGCATCAGACAACTGGTGGGGAAGAAGCGGGGGAAAGTGGCACATAGCGCGCGATAATCCAGGTATAGAGCCAACTCACGCCGTAGGCCAGGGGCAGGCTCAGCAGCGCGGGCACCAGCACGTCGGAAGGGTAGTGCACACCCAGGTACACCCGGCTGTAGGCCACCAGTGCCGCCCAGGGGAATAGCACCCAGGCTAGCCCCGGCAGCCGGTGCCGGGCCGTGAAAAACAAGTAAAACGCCAGCGCAAACACATTGCCTGCGTGCGACGACACGAAGCCGTAGGGGCCGCCCCGGTAGCCGTGCAGCAGGTGCAGCTGCCCCACCAGACCGGGCTCGTGGCTGGGCCGCAGCCGGTGCGCCCAGGGCTTGAGCAGCCCGGATGCCAGCTGGTCGCTGGCCAGAATAAGCACCGCAATCAGCGGCACCAGCACCCAGGCCCGCCGGCCGAAGCTGCCCACCAGCACGGCCAGCAGCGCGGCGTAGAACGGCACCCAGGTAAACGTCTGGCTTGCCCACCACAGCAGGCCGTCCCAGAAGGGCGTGTGGTGGCCGTTGACCAGCAGAAGCAGGCGTGTGTCCAGGGTTTGCAGCTGGTCGAGTATGGCGAGGAAAAGGAGGGTGGTGAAGAAAAAGGCCGCGGCCTGCCCTAGGGCCGCCGGTCGGCCGGCTGGTGCAGCGCCCCCAGGCGGCGGCCCCGGTGGCGGCCCAACAGCGGGTGCTTAGGCTGGCCCACCTGCTGAGAGGAGTAGATGCCGCTGTGGCCCGAAAACAGGTAGGCCACCACGCAGCTCAGCCCCAGGTAGATGCCCGCGTGGGTACCAAATAGCTCCAGGCCCATGAACAGGCAGGCCAGTGGCGTATTGGCCGCACCCGCAAACACGCCCACGAAACCCATCGCCGCCAGCAGCGCCACCGGCAGCGGCAGCACTACGGCCAGCGCCGAGCCCAGCGCCGCCCCGATGAAAAACAGCGGCGTGACCTCCCCGCCCTTGAAGCCCGCCCCCAGCGTGAGGGCCGTCAGGGCCAGCTTCCAGGCAAAATCCTGGGGCGGCAGCGGGTGCTGAAACGCCTCCACGATGACCGGCACGCCCAGGCCAGCGTAGCGCATGGTGCCCAGCGCCCACATGATGCCCGCTACCAGCACGCCGCCCACCACCGGCCGCAGCGGCGCGTAGGCGATGCGGGCAAACTGCTTACTTATCCAGTGGGTGAGGGTAGCGAAGCTGCGGGCCGTGAGGCCAAACAAGGCCCCCACCAGCAGGGTGCAGCCCAGTCCTGGGGCCGTGAGCGGCAGGGCCGCTAGCGCGGGGTAGGCGGTGTGGCCCACGCCCCAGGCCCGCGTGACGGCATCGGCCACCATAGCGGCCAAAAAGCTGGGCAAAATGGCCTCGTAGCGCATCGAGCCGAGCAGAAACACCTCCAGCCCGAACACGGCCCCGGCTAGCGGCGTGCCAAACACGGAGGCGAAGCCCGCGCTCATGCCCGCGATGAGTAGCAGCTGCCGCTCGCGCCGGGGCAGCCAGCGCGAAAGCTGGTCGGCCAGCGCCCCGCCCATCTGCACGGCCGTGCCCTCGCGGCCCGCCGAGCCGCCAAACAGGTGCGTGAGCAGCGTGCCGCCCAGCACCAGCGGCACCAGCCGCAGCGGAATTACTTCGCTCGGGGCGTGTATTTCGTCCAAAATCAAGTTGTTGCCCTTCACCACCCGGTTGCCAAAGCGGTGGTAGGCCAGCCCCACCAGCAGGCCGCCCACCGGCAGCAGCGCCAGGGCCCAGGGGTGGGTTTCGCGCCAGCGCGTCACCCATTCCAAACTCACTAAGAAGCCGGCCGAGGCAGTGCCGGCCAGCGCGCCGACCAAGCTGGAGAGCAGCAGCCAGCGCCCCACAAACCAAGCCGTGGGGGTAGGCGAGAGGGCCCGTAAACGGGCGGGTACTAAGCGGGAGTAAAGGGGGTGATAAGCCACGGGAGCGAACGCTAAGATGAACTACTCGGCGTAGCCACCAGGGCCAGCCGTCTCGTAGGAATCATCAGCGCAGCGCACCAGGCGCCGGCGGTTCGCGGTGGAAATCCATCACCGTACTGCGCCCTTATACGAGGCGACGACGGGCGGGTTGTGATAATTGGGCAGCCTGCCGGCTATTATTGCTAAAAACCTGTGGCGGGCCCGGCCGTTAAGGAGGCTTCTTTGCCTGCTGCCATGACCAGTTTCCCTTTCTTGTCTGCGGCCCGGCGGTGGCGTGCGGCGGCCGGGGCCGGCTTTGCCCTGCTGGCCTGGCTGAGCGGCTGCGTGGTAGCGCAGGTAGGCGCTTCGCGGGCGCTGGACGCGCCGGCGGCTGCCGTGGCGTGTGCCCCCGCCGAGCTGCCTTACGCGCTCCCCGGCCCGGTGCTGACGGCCCCGCAGCTAGCGGCCGATACCCTGCTGCGCCGCCACTTCACGGCCCCCACGCTGGCCGCTGCCAACCGCTACGGCCTGGCGCCGGCCCTGCATCAGCTGGTGGCGGCCCCACTTGGCTCGCTGGCCCGCCTGAGCGCCCGGCAGCGCGTGGGCGAGCAGCTGGCGGCCCTAGCCCTGCTGGTGGGCAGCACCACCGCCGAGCTGGACTGCGAGGAGGAGCGCGCCGACCAGGTGGCCGATTACCTGCTCGACCAGGCCGCTCGCCGCATCCGGCGCTACACGCTGCTGGCCATCGTGCTCGGGGCCCTGGGCACGGTCGTCACCGGCGGGCTGGCGCTGCTGGAAGTGCGCAAATCAATTTACCGCCCGGTTGGCATCGCGTTTGGCCTGGCCGGGGCGGCGCTGGGGTTGCTCAGTCTCTACGCCCCCGATGCGCGCATTTCCTACGCACACCGCCGCAACGCGCTGGCCAACATTGGCTTAGTGGACCTAGGGCCGGTGACTACGCAGCCGCGCACCCTGGCCGCGCCGGTGTGGGCCTACCTCACGGCCCCCGCTGGCGCGACGGGCGCGCTTTCGCGGCGCGAAGCCCTGCTGCACCGCTGGCAAACCACCGGCGAGCTAGGGGCTAGAAGTTCCGCTGACCGGCAGCGCCTGCTGCACCTGCTCTTCGGCCGCGGCGGCACCTACGCGGCCAGCGAGCTGCAAATGCGGGCCAACTTCTACGACCAGCTCGAATCCAGCGTGGCGCTGCTAAAGCAGGAGCTAACCCAGCTGGCCGCGCAGGTGGCGGCGCTGCCGTAGCCCTATTCCGTTAGCAAATAATGGTTTATCCGCTCCAGGTTGTCATTGAGCTGGTACACCATTGGCACGCCGGTGACGATGTCGAGCTGGGTCACCTGCTCGTCGGTGAGCTTGTCGATGTACTGCACCAGGGCGCGCAGGCTGTTGCCGTGGGCGCAGACGATGACTTTTTGCTGCTGGCGCAGGGCGGGCATCACCGTCTCGGTCCAGAAGGGCAGGACACGGGCCAGCGTTTCGCTCAGGTTCTCGGTCAGGGGCAGCTCGCGGTCGGTGAGGTGCTGGTAGCGCGGGTCGTGGCCGGGGTAGCGCGGGTCGGCGGGCGTGATGGCAGGCGGGTGCGCGTAGGGGTCGCGCCGCCACAGCAGTACCTGCCCGGCCCCGTACTGGGCTTCGGCGGCGGCCTTGTTCTGGCCCTGCAGCGCCCCGTAGAAGCGCTCATTGAGCCGCCAGGTCTTCTGCACCGGAATCCAGAGCAGGTCCAGCTCTTCCAGCACGATGTCCATCGTTTTGATGGTGCGCTTGAGGTAGGAAGTGTAGCCCACGTCGAAGCGGAAACCGTGCTTGTGCAGCAGCTGGCCGGCGCGGTGGGCCTCGGCCACGCCCTGGGGCGTGAGGTCCACGTCGGTCCAGCCGGTGAAGACGTTGGCCAAATTGGTGGTGCTCTCGCCGTGGCGAAGCAAAACGATGTCGGGCATGGGGTAGGGAAAAGTAGTAGGGTTGTTAGTGACTGATAGCCAGCAGCCCCAGCATACCCAGCGCATATAGCGCGAGCACTGCCAGCGAGTCGAGGCCCATGCGGGCCACCTGCCGCTGCGGCCGGAAAACCAGCCCATAGACGTACACGCAGGTGAGCAGCATGCCCAGGCCTGTGAGGTAGAGGTCAGCCTTGCCGGCGTGGGGCAGCGCGGCCTGGCCCGAGAGCGCGCTGGCCACCACAAACAGCACCGGCAAAAAGGCGTTGCCCCCAAAAATATCGCTGACGGCCAGCTCATACGCGCCCGCTTTCATCGAGGCCAGGCCAGTCGATACCTCGGGCAGCGAGGTAGCCGCCGCCAGCACCGTGGCCCCAAACAGCAGGCCGCTCAAACCCCAGTGGGTGGCCAAGGCGTCGCCGCTGCGCTCCAGCACCACGCCGGCCACCAGTGTCACCACGGCCGAAGCCAGGAATACGAGCCCCGTGCGCCCGGTGCTGGCCGGGGGCTGTGGTTGGGCCGGGGCCGGGGGCTTAGGCGGCGGGCTGCCAGTTGGGGCCGCGTCGTGCGCCTGCCAGGGTAGCCCCTTTTGCGCTTTGCCAATCAGCCACAGGCCCACTACCCAGAGCACCAGGATGAGCAGGCCCGCCGGGGTCGTGCGGGCCACGATAACGGCGGCCGGCAGCTGGCTGCCCACCAGCACGGCCGCCAGCACCAGCACGCCTTCCAGCGCCAGTGCCAGCGAGGCAGCCCGGTAAGTGAGGGCCGCTTTTTTGCCCAGGCCAAACACGTCGAGCACCACCAGCACCAGCGTTTGCATCGCAATGCCACCCAAGATGTTACCAATGGCCAATTCCAGATGCTGGCTCAGGGCGGCGCTGACCGTGATGGCCAGCTCGGGCAGGTTGGTAACTACGGCCAGCAGCAGCAGGCCGCCCAGCGCCTGCCCCAGTCCGAAGCGCTTGGCCAGCACCGAGGTGGCGTTGGCCAGGTAAATGCCGGCCACCCAGACGGCCGCCCCGGCCGCCGCAAAGGCCAGCAGCAACAGGGGAGTGGATAAGTGTGCGAACATGCGGGAGCAGGTAAAGTAGGAGGCCCATACGGCCCACTCGCCCTTTTTGCCGGAAAATCCGCGCTACGGCCCCGACCTTCGCGCCCATGTCCGATTTTCGCTTGCGCGTATTTGCCGCCGTGGCGCGGCACCTGAGCTTCACCAAGGCCGGCCAGGAGCTGTTCGTGAGCCAGCCTGCCGTCACCAAGCACATTCGGGAGCTGGAGGCCCAGTACGGTCAGCGCCTGCTGGAGCGGCGCGGCAACCGCGTAAGCCTCACCGAGGCCGGCCGCCTGCTGCACGCCCACGCCGAAGCCGTGGCCGCCTCGGCCCAGCAGCTCGACGAGCAGCTGGCCGGCCTGCGCGACCCCGAAGAAGCCGCCGGCCGCCTGCGCCTGGGGGCCAGCACCACCCTGAGCCAGTACGTGCTGCCGGGCTGGCTACCGGCCTTTCAGGCCCGCTACCCGCAGGTGCAGCTTACCTTATTTAATGCTAATTCCGAGCGCATTGCCGACGCGCTACTGCGCGGCGAGCTGGATTTGGGCTTCGTGGAGGGCCGCACCAAAAGCCGCGACCTGCACTACGAATTGCTCTTGCCCGACGAGCTGGTAGCCGTGCGCCGGGCCACGCCCGCCGGGTCGCCCACCAAGCCCCTACCCCTGGCCGAGGCCCTGGCCAGCCCGCTGGTGCTGCGCGAGCGCGGCTCCGGCACGCTGGAAGTGCTGGAAATGGCTTTGCGTGAGCGCAAAATCAAGCTTTCCGACCTGCAAGTGGCTATTTACCTAGACAGTACGGAGGCCATCAAAAGCTACCTAGAGGCGGCCCCCACGGCCCTAGGGTTTGTGTCGCGGCAGGCACTGACGCGCGAGCTGGCGGCGGGCCTGCTCGAAGTGGTGCCCATTGCCGGGCTGGCCCTGCCCCGGCAGTTTGAGGCCGTGTGGGTGCAGGGCCAGCCGCTGCCCCGCCCGGCCCAGCGGTTCTGGCTCTTTGCGCAGGCCCAGGGCAGCGTTTCCATAACCAAAGGGAATAAGCGATAACTAATCAACTGAACGCCGGGCGAACAACCGGCGTAGGTGGAAGGGTTACGTAGCAGCTACTTATCAGCGGCAAAGCCCGCTATTTCCCCTTTCACCATGCAAAACCAACCTGCCCCCGACGCCGACCAGCCCACGCCGCAAACCGCCCACCCCGCCGCCGACAGTGCCCACGCCGGCACCCCGCACTACGGGACCTTCGGCGACCCGGCCAATGTATCCGCTACCCCGGAGCATCACCCCAACCGCCCCTACGTAGGCGGCTACATGGACCCCGAAGGCACCCACGGCGGCTGCGAAACCGGCCCCTACGCCCCCACCCAGCAGCGCGGCCACGCTGACCAGAACCAAGCTACTGATGCCGTGCGGGCCGCCCAGGGCAAGGACGAAGACGTGGAGCGCGCCGCCTTTGCCGAGGACGACCCGCGCTATGCGGGCGGCGACAAATTCGACTTACAGGACGAGCAGACGGGCTTTTAGGGCAAGACTACGCTACGCATAGACACCAGCCGTCCCCCTTTTCCCGTTTGCCTACGCGCAAAACCGGAGGCGGGGGACGACTGGTTTCTAGGCGCTGAGCTGTCAAGAGGTTATTCAAAATGGTTATTCACGATAACTATTTTGAATAACCTGACCACGTAGTTCGTCCGCTACTTTTGAGTTCGTCAGCCCCTGTCAGTGCCCGCTGGGCGATTCGGCGGCGCGGCTACAACGTGGCTACTCACTTTTCCCAATCACCTCTTTTGCTCTTTTCACGCATGAGCCAGCACCCCGAAAACCCCGCTACCCCCGCCGACGAAGCCCACGCCGGCACGCCCCATTACGGCGACTTCGGCCACCCCGCCGACCCCCACGCGCCCCGCACCTACCGCGAAACCAGCTACGACGGCTCCAACGATAACCCCGACGAGTTCAGCGCGTTTCGGGGCAAGCACGCGGCGGCTACCGAGCACTACTGCATGAGCGATGCCCAGGCCGACCCCGCCCAGCAGCGCGGCCACGTGGCGCAAAACCAGGCTACCGCCGCCATCATCGCCGCCCACGGGGCCGATGACGACATGGAGCGCGCCGCCTACGCCCTCGACGACCCCCGCTACGCCGGCGGCGACGTGTACGACCTGAAAAACGAGCAGACGAGCTTGTAGCGCCCGGCTGGCCGCGTGCCCTAGGCCCCTGCCCGGTTGCCGCTGGTTTGGCCAGCTGGCAGCCGGGCAGGCGGCATTTAGGGACTGGGAGCGAGCGGCTGGCATGCGCCTCTTCATAATTTCTGGTTATGCTGAATAAGCATTTGGAATACACAAGGTGCGGGGTAGCCAGGTAATTTTGACGCACAATCAGCGCCGGTCGCCTGGTACTAGCGGGCTAGTTGGCAGTTGATTGGCCGGGGCGGAACAGGCCGCCCGGCTACTTTTTACCACCCGCCCCGATGTCATCCGATTCCCTAGTGCTGCGCCTGGGCGCCAGCGCCACGCTGAGCGGCTACGTGCTGCCCGTTTTGCTGGCCAGCCTGCAACGGCATTTGCCCGGCCTGCAGGTGCAGCTGCGTCACCTGCCCACCGGCCAGGTGGCCGACTGCCTGCGCCGGGGCGAGCTGGATTTGGGCTTTGTGGAAGGCCTGGAGCGCTGCCCCCGCCTGCACTACGAGCACCTGCTGCACGACGAGCTGGTGGCCGTGCGCCAGGCTACCCCGGGCGGCCCCCCGCCGCGCCCGTTGCCGCTGGCCCAGGTGCTGGCCGGGCCGCTGGCGCTGCGCGAGCCGGGGTCGGGTACGCTGGCCTGCATCGAGCAGCACTTGCGGCAGGCGCACGGCGTGGAGCTGGCCGCGCTGCCGCAGGTGCGCTACCTGCCGCAGCTGGCGGCCATCAAGGAGCGCCTGTTGGCCGCGCCGGGTACCATCGGGCTGCTGCCGCGCCGGGCGGTGGCCCACGAGCTGCTGGCCGGCGCACTGGAAGAAGTGTGGGTGCTGGGGCTGCGCCTGACGCGCCCGCTGGTGAGCGTGCGCCGCCCCGACCAGCCGCTGCCCCCGGCCGCCGCGCGGCTGCTTACCCTGTGCCGGGAACGCTACGGCTCCCTGTCATAACCAATGGTTATTACGCATAACATTTTAAGATAAACTAGCAAGGGGCAAGCGCCGTAAATTTGCTCCAGATAACAACCACTTCCCCATGAGCCACCTCACCACTCCCGCGCCCCCCACACCGCAGCCCGAGCACAGCGCCGAGCCGATGCTCTTCGCCTCGCCGGCCGAGCAGGACCACGCCGCCGCCGCCCTTGATGAAGGGGTAAATACCACCGGCATCTTCCGGCACCTGCACACGCCCCGCGTGGCTTTTGGGCAGGATTTTACCTTGCGGCAGGTGGTGTTCGGGCTGTTTCTGGTGTTTTGCCTCACGCCCTGGGCCTCGCCGCCCATCGCGCTGGCCCTAGGGCTGGTGCTGGCCCAAACGGTGGGCAACCCCTTCACCAGCCACACCAAAGCCTTTACGCACAAGCTGCTGCAATTCTCGGTGATTGGCCTGGGCTTTGGCATGAACGCCCACGCGGCGGTGCAGGCCGGCAAGGAAGGTATCCTGTTCACGGTCGTCTCCATCTTCGGCACGCTGTTTCTAGGCTACTTCGTCGGGAAGTGGCTGGGTCTGGGTAAGCACGTGGTGCACCTGATTTCGTGCGGCACTGCTATCTGCGGCGGCTCGGCCATCGCGGCCATCGGGCCGGTGCTGCGGGCCAAAGACGAGGAGATGTCGGTGGGTCTGGGCACGGTGTTCGTGCTCAATGCCATTGCGCTGTTCGCCTTCCCGCCCATCGGCCACGCCCTGCACATGAGCCAGAACCAGTTTGGCCTGTGGTGCGCCATCGCCATCCACGATACCAGCTCGGTGGTGGGCGCGGCGGCCGCTTACGGCAACCAGGCCCTGGAAGTAGCCACTACGGTGAAGCTGGCGCGAGCGCTCTGGATTATCCCGGTGGCCATCGGCACGGCCATGATTTTCAAGCAGAAGGGCGTTAAAATCAAGATTCCCTACTTCATTTTCGGCTTCATCCTGGCCATGCTGGTCAACACGTTCGTGCCCGCCGCCAAGCCCCTGGGGCCGGTGATGGTGAACCTGGCCAAAATCGGCCTCACGGTCACGCTGTTCTTCATCGGCGCGGGGCTGTCGGCTAAGGTCGTAAAGTCGGTAGGCATCAAGCCCTACGTGCTGGGCGTGCTGCTGTGGGTAGTGATTTCGACCGCCTCGCTCTACGTCATTCTGCACGCCGTCTAGGCTGGTGCGCCGGGCCGGTGGCAAATGCTGCCGGCTCGGCCAATACGGGTGCCAGCCCGCTGATAAACAGGCTCTTTTAGCAATCCTCTCCGCCATGGCCACGCCTCCTGACCCTACTCCCCGTCTGCAACCCGAAGACAAGCAGGTGTTTGTGAAAGTGGCCGGCCTGCTGACCTGGCTCACCGGCCTGCTGGTGCTGGTAGTGGCCGTGACGGCCTACCTGCTGGTGTTTCCGCCCCGGCCCGCCGCGCCGCTGGCCGCTACGACGGCCGCGCCGGTTGCGGGGGCTGGCTCGGCCCCGAAGCAGTCCGCCAATTTCTTCGCCCCGGCCCGGTTCCTGCTCGACAGCGTAAAACACAACCCCGAGGGCGAGCTGATTCGCTACGGTCACGAGTTGATTGCCCACACCCCGCAGTACCTGGGGCCTCAAGTGAAAGACCCGCTGCTGCGCCTGGCGGGCAGCAACCTGGCCTGCCAGAACTGCCACCTGCAAGCTGGCCAGAAGGCCTTTGCGGCCCCCTACGTGGGCATCTGGGGCATTTACCCCACCTACAAAGGCCGCGAGAATGCCATCAGCACCCTCGAAGACCGCATCAACGGCTGCATGACCCGCAGCCTCAACGGCCGCCCGCTGCCCCTCGACGGTAAGGAGATGAAGGCCCTGGTGACCTACATGAAGTGGCTGGGCCGCCAGGTGCCGGTGGGGGAGAAGGTGCAGGGCCAGAGCTTCGTAAAAGTCACGTTTCCGAACCGGGCAGCCGACCTAGGGCAGGGCAAAGCCCTGTATGCCCAGCAGTGCGCCAGCTGCCACGGGGCGGGCGGCCAGGGCCAGCGCGCCAACTCCGACGCGCAGTACCAGTACCCGCCCTTGTGGGGCCCCGACAGCTACAACGACGGGGCCGGCATGCACCGCCTGCAAACGGCGGCCCGCTTTATCAAGGCCAACATGCCCTTCGGGGCCACCGCCGAGCACACCATCCTCTCCGATGCCGATGCTTACGACATCGCGGCCTTCATCAACTCGATGCCCCGGCCCCGCATGGCCCACCTTGAAAAGGACTACCCCGACCTGAGCAAGAAGCCCGTCGATTGCCCCTACCCCCCTTACGCCGACCAGTTTACCCAGCACCAGCACCAGTTTGGGCCCTACGCGGCCATGAGCCAGGGCAAGAAGGGCGCGGAGTAACCGCGTCGTAGCAAACATTTTAGCACAAATTCCTGCCCATGAAAACCCTGCTGCTGACCGCCGCGCTCGCCGCCGGCTTCGCCTTTTCCAGCCACGCCCAAACTCCCGCTGCCATGCACGACGCCGAAGCTTTTCAGAAAGGTACCTTCGCCGGGGCCACCGCCGACCTGGCGCACTACAACGCCATCTATCAGCTCGACAGCGACGACCCCAAGCTGATTCAGCAGACGTTGCGCAACATCAGCAACGCGCTGGCCGATACCCGCTTGAAGGGCAAGGTGACCATCGAGCTGATTGCCTTTGGCAATGGCACCACGCTCTACCGCAAGGACCAGCCCTACGAGGCGCAGCTCACGGCCCTCAAGCAGCAGGGCGTTATCCTGGCGCAGTGCCTCAATACGCTCAAGGAGAAGAAGATAAGCAAGGACGAGCTGCTGCCGCTCATTGCCTACGTGCCCAGCGGCAACGGGGAGCTGATAATCCGGCAGGCCCAGGGCTGGTCGCTGGTGCACCCCTAAAGCGCTCATTCGCCCCTAGCCACGCCCATGAAACGCCTTTCTCATCTGCTCGCCCTGGCCGCGCTCGCGCTGGCCCCGGCCGCCGCGTTCGCCCAAGCCATGCCCATTCAAAAGCCCGCCCCGCCCGACGCGGCCCACCGCTTCGACCCGCCCTGGAACGCACCGTTTCAAGCCGGCGAGGCCTTCACGGTGCCCGGCATCGACAACGTGCCCGACCTCTACGGCGACGTGGTGGACCCGCAGCTGGTGGTGTTTTTCGGCGGCAACCAGTTTATGGTGCTCGATGACTTACTGCGCGAATTTCGTAAGGCCTACCCCCAGTACCAGCGCATTTTCGTCGAAACCCTACCCCCCGGTATCCTGGCCAGGCAGATTGCGCAGGGCGGGGCCCTGGTGGTGGGCAACCTACGCATCGCCCTCAAGCCCGACGTGTACGCGGCCGGCAAAAGCCGGATGGACATGACCCCCGAGTGGTTTGCCCGCACCAGCAGCTACGCCCAAAACCGGCTGGCCATCCTGGTGCGCCAGGGCAACCCCAAAAAGGTACAGAGCCTGCGCGGCCTGGGCCGCCCCGAGGTGCGGGTAAGCATGCCCAACCCCGAGTGGGAAGGCATCGGCAAGCGCATCGAGGAATCGTATGAAAAGGCCGGCGGCGCGGCCCTCAAAACGGCCGTGATGACCACGAAGGTGCAGGCGGGTAGCACGTTTTTGACCCAAATTCACCACCGGCAGTCGCCCATGCGCGTGCTCTACGACCAGTCGGATGCCGCTCCGGTGTGGTACACGGAGGCGTTTTACCAGAAAATGCTGGGCCACCCGGTAGAGAATATCGAGATTCCGGCTAAGGAAAACATCACGGCCAACTACGTGGCCGGGGTGATGAAGGCCGCCCCCCACGCCCAGGCCGCCCAGGACTTTGTGGCCTTCCTCACTAGCCCCGCCGGGCAGGCCGTGTACCGCAAGTACGGCTTCCTGCCCCCGGCCAACTAACCGCTTTTTTCGTCATGCAAACCCTGTTTCGCACCCGGCTCGGCCGGGTTGCCCGCTGCCTTATGCTCACTACGTTATTAGCCGCGCCGGCCCTGGCCCAGTCGGCCCCGCCGCTTTCGGCTCCCCCGCTACGCGTGTACGGCCCCGGCGGCCCGGCCACGGCTATGAAGGAGTGCGCCGCCGCTTTTACCAAGCAAACCGGCCTGGCCGTGGAAGTAACCGCCGGCCCCGAGCCGCAGTGGCTAGCCCAGGCCGCGCAGGATGCCGACCTGGTGTACGGCGGGGCCGAATATATGCTCACCCAAACGGCGTTGGCCCACCCCGGCCTGGTGGACGAGGCCAGCCGCACCAGCCTCTACGCCCGCGAATCGGCGGTGCTGGTGCGCACGGGCAACCCGCTGCACATCAAGCGCCTCGAAGACCTGACGAAGGAAGGCGTGCGTCTGCTCGACGTGAACGGGGCCGGCCAGATGGGTATGACTGAGGACATGGCCCGCACCCCGGCCCTCATCGCCAACCTCCAGCACAACACCCGTACCTCCGTCAAGACCAGCGCTGAGGCGGTGGCCCTCTGGCAGCAGCAGCCCCAGGCCTACGACGCCTGGATAACCTACGCCTCGTGGCAGCCGCGCCTGCCCGGCTCGGCCCTGGTGCGCCTGCCCCGCGCCCAGCGCGTGAGCCGGGGCACGCCCATCGCCCTCACCCAGCGCACCACCCAGGCGGCCACGGCCCGGCAGTTCGTGGCCTTTCTGAAGTCGGCCGAGGGCCACGCCATTTTTCGGCGCAATGGGTGGGAATAGGGGGTAGGCCCCCAACAGCATCGTTTTTTCTTCCCGCTCACCCATTCACTCCTTTCCTAACATGACCATTCTCTCCATTTCTACCCGCGCCCCGCGCCGGTTGGCCCTGGGGCTGGCCACGGCCCTGCTGGGCAGCGCTACCCTGCTGGCTGGGTGCAAAAAAGACGATACCCAGGCCGCCGATACCTCGCCGCTGCTGCACATCGTGTCGCCCGTGGCCGGGGCCGTGGTGGCCCCCGGCGTGGGCCGCACCGGCGCGGGCAGCTTCGACGGGGCGGGTTTCCTGGTGAACCTGGAAATCGTGACCCAGGACACGGTGACCATTCCCACCAAGGAAGGCCTCAACATCCGCAACGCCGCCGCCGTGGGCAGCCCCAACGTGAACCTGCCCGGCTTGACGGTGAGCCTCGACGTGGATTTGACCAACCCGGCGGGCGTGGTCATCGCCAAGGGCACCAACCTGGCCTCGCTCTTCAACATCGCCGGCACCGACGACACGCCCGGCCCTGGCGTCACGACCTGGGTGAGCTGGCACGTGCTGGAGTCGCTGCCCGCCGGCACCACCAGCTTCAACCTCACGGCCGCCATCAAGGACCGCTCGGGGCGCACTACCACGACCACCCAAAAAGTGAGCGTGGGCACCGGCCCCGGCGGGGCCGCCAGCGGCCAGGCCCTCACGCCGGCCCCGCTCACTACTACCCTCACGCCCGGCGCCGACGACCCGGCCGGCCCCACGGTAACGCTACTGGCCCCGCGCGCGGGCAGCAGCATCAGCCCCGGCATTCAGACGGCGGGCGTGCTGCCCACGCCGCCCAGCCAGGGGGCGCTGTTTTTCGTGCAGGTGTCGGCCCTCGATAAGTCGAAGAACGGCATTGGGGTGAACGAGAACGCCCTGGGCAAGGCCGATGCCGACCGCGGCACCATCGTGGACGGCACCCAGTCGTCGAAGGGCCCCAACCGCTACGCGCCGGGCCTGGTCGTGACCTTCGACGTGCCGCTGCTGCAACCCAACGGCAACGTCATCGCGGCCGGCGGCAACCTCGCGCCCGTCTTCAACACGGCCGGCAGCGAGGTGGACCCCAGCGGCTTCGTGCGCACCACCTTCGGCTGGACGGTGGGCGGCACCCTGCAGCTGCCGGCCGGCAAAACCAGCGTCACGGTAAAGGCCGCCGTGGTGGACAACGCGGGCAAGACCGGCAGCGCCACCCAGGTGCTGCAAATCAGCCCCGTGGCCAACGGCCAGCTGCTGACGCCCGCCCCATAAGGGGTAGGCACTGGCGCGCTATTCCACCAACTCCCCTCCCCATGAACCCCACATCCTTTCCCCTGCTCGACTGGCGGGTGTGCCCCACCGGGCGTAGCCCACACCCACCACTTCTGGCTGCTGCACGTGGCGCGGGGTGCGGGCGTGCTACACCTGCCGGGGCAGGCGCTGGCGCTGCAACCGGGGCAACTGGTGCTGCTGCCGCCGGGGCCGGTGCTGGGCTGGGCGCTGGCGGCGGGCTGCCGGGGCGAGGTGGTGTGCTTTTTGGCCGACTACTACCTGACCAGCTTTCCCGCGCCGGGGCTGCCGGTCGGGCCGGGGCCGTGGGCGCTGGTATTGCCCCCGGCCGAGCGGGCCGAAGTGCCGGCCCTGCTGCGCGGCCTGGCCCGCACCCTGGCCGAGCCGGCCGCCGACCCCGCCCAGGCCCGCGCCTACCTGCACCTGCTGCTGGCGCTGGCTTTTCCGGCCGCGCCGGCCCCGCAGGGGGGTAGGGGGGCGGCGGTGGCCCGGCAGTTTGCGCAGCTGCTGGAAGCGCACTTTCGCACCCTGCACGCGGTGCGCGACTACGCCGCCCGCCTGCACCTGAGCCCCGACCACCTCTGCGCCTGCTGCCGCCAGCACCTGGGCCGCCCCGCCCGCCAGCTCATTGGGGCGCGGGTGCTGGCCGAGGCCCGGCACCTGCTGGGCACCACGGGCCTGTCGGTGGCCGAGGTGGGCTATGCCCTGGGCTTCGAGGAGGCCTCGCATTTCGGGCGCTTCTTCCGCCAGCACGCGGGCTGCTCGCCCCGGGCCTACCGTCAAAACCCGGCTTTATACCAGAAAAACCTGGAAAACGACCAGTTGCCCGGTAGGCCGGGCGGGTAAGTTTGCCCTGGGCCAGTTGCTGTAGCGTGGGCTTGGTAGTCCGAGCGCTCGCGCAGCGAGCAGCCGGCATCGAACATCGTTCGCCCGCAACTGCTCGCTGCGCGAGCGCTCGGACTACCAAGCCCACGCTACCCCTCCCTAGGGCGCCCTTTTATTTCTACTCCCTGGCGCGGGCCGCTGGCCGGCCGGGGGCAATTTGCACTACGCTATGGCTACTGAGTTCACGGCCTCCTCGCAGGCGCAGGGGGGCATCGGCACGGCCGCCGCCTCGGCCACTACCCACGCCGACCACCTGGCCGGGCCCGACCACCACGAGGCGCAGCACTGGCTGTTCAAGTACGTGTTCAGCCAGGACCACAAGATGATTGCCCGGCAGTTTTTGCTCACGGGCATGTTTTGGGCGCTGGTGGGCGGGGTGCTCTCCACGCTTTTCCGGCTGCAATTGGGCTGGCCCGAGGCCACCTTGGAGTGGCTTAAGCCGCTGCTGGGCAAGTGGATTGAGGGCGGTAAGCTCAACCCCGAGTTTTACCTGGCCCTGGTGACGATGCACGGCACCATCATGCTGTTTTTCGTGCTCACGGCAGGGCTCAGCGGCACGTTTGCCAACCTGCTCATTCCCTTGCAGATTGGGGCCCGCGATATGGCGTCGGGCTTTATGAACATGCTCTCGTACTGGTTCTTTTTCCTGTCGGGGGTCGTCATGTTTACCTCGCTCTTTATCGAAACCGGCCCCGCCGCCTCGGGCTGGACGGTGTACCCGCCGCTCTCGGCCCTGCCGCAGGCCATCGACGGCTCGGGCCTGGGCATGACCCTGTGGCTGGTGAGCATGGTGCTGTTCGTGGTGAGCACGCTGCTGGGCGGCGTCAACTACGTGACCACCGTGCTCAACCTGCGCACCAAAGGCATGAGCATGACCAAGCTGCCGCTCACGGTGTGGGCGCTCTTTATCACGGCTATTCTGGGCATTCTCACGTTTCCGGTGCTGTTTGCGGGTCTGCTGCTGCTGGTGTTCGACCGCTCGTTTGGCACCTCGTTCTACCTCTCTGATATCTACATTGCCGGGCAGGCGCTGCACAACCAGGGCGGCTCGCCCGTGCTGTTTCAGCACTTGTTCTGGTTTTTGGGCCACCCCGAGGTCTACATCGTCATTATGCCGGGCATGGGCATCGTGTCCGAAATCCTGGCTACCAACGCCCGCAAGCCCATTTTCGGCTACCGGGCCATGATTGGCTCGCTCTTCGCTATCCTCATTTTATCGTTCGCGGTGTGGGGCCACCACATGTTCGTGACGGGCATGAATCCCTTCCTGGGGTCGGTGTTCATGTTTCTGACCCTGGTCATCGCCGTGCCCTCGGCCGTGAAAAGCTTCAACTGGATTGCGACCCTCTGGCGCGGCAACATCCGGTTTACGACGGCCATGCTTTTCAGCATCGGGTTCGTGTCGCTCTTCATCGCGGGCGGCCTCACGGGCATCGTGCTGGGCAACGCGGCGCTCGATATTCAGCTGCACAACACGTACTTCGTCATCGCCCACTTTCACCTGGTGATGGGCTCGGCAGCGTTCTTCGGCATGTTTGCCGGGGTGTACCACTGGTTTCCGAAGCTGTTTGGGCGGATGATGGACGAGAAGCTGGGCTACGTGCACTTCTGGCTCACCTTCGTGGGCGTCTACCTCATTTTCATGCCCATGCACTACCTGGGCATTGCCGGCTTCCCGCGCCGCTACTACTCCTGGACGGGCTTCGACGCCTTTTCGCAGTTTGCCGACCTCAACCGGCTGATTTCGCTGGCGGCCATCGCCGTGTTCTTCGCGCAATTTGTTTTCCTCTTCAACTTCTTTTACAGCATCTGGCGGGGCCGCCGCGCCACCCAAAACCCCTGGAATTCCAACACCCTGGAGTGGACCACGCCCATCGACGTGCCGCACGGCAACTGGCCCGGCGAGGTGCCCACCGTGTACCGCTGGCCCTACGACTACAGCAAGCCCGGTTCCGACGCCGACTTCATCCCCCAAACCGTGCCCTACTCGGCCACGCCCGAGTCGAACCTGCTCGGGGAGGAAGTGCAGCTGGGCCAGGCCAGCGGCGAGTAAGTTTAGAAGCTATGTTTGCCCCAGCTTGAAGCTACCGCAGCGCTGCATCGTAAGCTACCCTGGTACCCGCAGCCCCGGCTGGCTACGCGCCGGCCGGGGTTGTTTCGTTTCGTAGGCTCATACACTTGGAACGTAGTCTGCCATCAGTGCCTTGAACTGGTCAAAATAATATTGCCCCTCTCTTAGCATATCATCAAAGCGATGTTGCCGGACAGTTTCATTCGTTGCGGCTTGGTAGAGTTCTGCTGGTTGAATGTTGTCAAAATAACGATGGTTCATATATCGCCAAGCCAGCCAATTACTATCAGACTTCAGTTTGGGGATAGTGAGGGCTAGCGCAACCAACGGTTGCAAAGCAACTTCTTGACTTGCAAGCACCTCCTGCCCATCCTTTAGCGCCCGGAATCCATAACTGACCTCATGCAACTGGAAATAAATAGTGTACTCAGGCAGAGGGGATAGATTCTCGCTAAACCTCGCATACCATACTGCTTCAAACTTCTCAATCAAATCTTCGACGTAAAGTGCTTGCCGCTCAGAAAAGGCTTGCCCCAAAGCGGCGGCGCTCACAAAATTTTCCTCACTTTGTGCGACAATTTGCTGCATTTCCATCCTGATGTAGTCGTTAGAAGTTCTGCCGGTGAGATAGTTAATGAGGTGTTGGTACTGCACGATGGTTTCCCGCACGAGCGGATAGGCAGCGGCGGCCTGACGGCACTTTTCCAGCCAGTTCGCGATGCCCTCTTTGTATGAAATTAACTCGTACTGGTCTGGCCGCAAGTTACCAGCGCCCCCATCGGAAGGCTTGGCCCCGTCAAGCGTAAGGTAGAGCAGCCGAGCTTGTTTGCGGTAGGTATGATAACGCCCGAGCTGATTCTGCTGGTCGTTGGCGTAAATCTTGTTCTCGATAAAGATGTACTGCCCGGCCGATTCCAAATAAATGTCGATTCGCCCCCCTTGCTGATAGTCGGAAGTAATCCGGCCTATGTCATACTCGACCACCAGCCGGGCGGTATCTGTTTTAAAGTCGTCAAACTTGATTGTTTGGGTAAATAGTTTTAGAAACGTATCCCGCAAGCCGTGGCTCCCGGCCGGATTAAGCAATTCTCCGAGAAAGGCTGAGTGCATCCGTACCTCTCTGGTTTCCAAGCCAAGAATCCGAAAGACGTTGAAGTTTTCGCCGCTTAGCTGTACCAGTTTCTCTTGCGTCCGGCGCAAAGCCAATACTTGGTTCAGCAGGCCATTAATTAGCATCTCGGCAGCGTAAAAAAATGAATAGTAAGCCCGCAGGAAACAAACATACGTTGCACGGGCCACCTCTAAATCGTCCGTCACTGCCCGTGGCCTACACCACCGTGGCGGGCCAGAATCTGCGCCGCATCGAGTCGCTGAGCGACGGCGTGTTTTCCATTGCCATGACCCTGCTGGTACTCAACTTGCGGGTGCCGGCCGCCGCCCTCGTGCGCACCGAGGCCGACGTAGGGCCGGCCTTGCTGGGGCTGTTGCCCAGCATCGGGGGCTACGTGCTGGGGTTTCTGTCGCTGGGCATCTTCTGGGTGTGCCAGAGCACGCAGTTCACGTACCTGGAGCACAGCGACCGGCGGCTGGCCTGGTGGCACATTGCCTTTCTGCTGGTGGTGGGCCTGCTGCCGTTCTCGACGGCCTTTCTGACCACGCACTTCCCGCTGCGCGGGGCGGTGCTGGTATACTGGGCCAACCTGCTGCTGGTGGGCGCGGCCCTGCTGGGCAGCTACCGCTACGCCCAGCGCCACAGTATGCTGCGGGCCGTGGATGCGGCCGTGAGCCAGGCGCTGGTGCGGCGCATCGTGCTCATGCAGGTGCTCTACGCGGCGGCGGCGGGAATGTGCTTTCTGAGCGTGTACGCCGGGGCCATCCTGCTGCTGCTGGTGCAGCTCAACTACGCCCTGGGCCTGGTTGCCGACCGCTGGCTGGGCGACTGAACTTACTGGCATCATCCTGCATACCAGAATTTTACCCCTACCCCCCATGCGCATTACCAAGTACATCCACTCCTGCCTGCTGTTTGAGCTAAACGGCGTGCAGCTGCTGTTCGACCCCGGCAAATTTTCCTTCAACGAGGGGCTGGTGAAGCCCGACGTATTCAAGGGCGTGAACACGGTCATCATTACCCACGACCACCCCGACCACCTCGACGTGGATGCCCTCCAGCGCATCGTCGAGCTGGGCGGGGCCACCCTAATTTCCAATGGTGAAGTGGCCGCCAAGCTGAAAAAGCAAGGGCTAGCCGTGCAAATTCACGAGGAAGGCCCGCTCGACTTGGGTGCGTTTCAGCTGCAAGCCCTGCCGGTGCGGCACGAGGCCATTCTCGACAGCCCGCTGCCCCAAATGACGGCCTGGCTGGTGAACGGCAAGGTGTTGAACCCCGCCGATTCCTTCGCCGAGAACCTGCTCCAATTTGCGGGGGTGGAGCTGCTGATACTGCCCGTCACCGCGCCCTTCCTCACAGAGTTGGTAGTGGCTGACTTCGCCCTGAAGATGCGGCCCAGGCAGATTTTGCCGGTGCACGACGGGTACCTCAAACCTTTTTTCGTGCAGCAGCGCTACGACAACTACGGGCCATATTTCGAGAAACACGGCATCAAGTTTCTGCGTTTGGCCGAGCCGGGTGCGGCCGTGACGCTGGCCTGAAAACCAAGTTTCCTTATGCCCGCTTCCACCCCCAAGCCTGCCCTACCACTGTCCGACCGGCTGGCCCTGCAACGCACCCGCCTGGCCAACGAGCGCACGTTGTTTACCTACGTGCGCACCAGCCTGGCGCTGGTGGGCTTCGGCCTGGCGCTCTTGCAGCTGCACCCCGAGCGGGGCGGCCGACTGGGCTACACGGCGCTGAGCGTGGCGGCCGTAGTGCTGGCGCTGGGTGGGTGGCGCTTTCGGGTGCACCGTCGCCAGCTGGCCGCCAGCGAGGCCGGCCAGTAGCGCAGACTTTCAGTGTGCACTACTGGCCGGCGCTTATTCGCTAACCAGCGCCGGCGGGCCATCGGCCGCTTTCGGGGCCACTACCACCCGCGTAAAGGCCTTGCCCGCCGGGTGCAAGTCGCCGCTGGCGATGCGCTGCACGGGGCCGAGCGCCTGGCCCATCGCGCCGCCTTTGGCGTCGGTGTGCACGGTGGTGAGGGGGTAGTCGCGGGCGTAGGGGGCCTGGGCGGAGCTGGTGAGGAAGATGTCGTAATCGGTATTCGGGGCCAGGGCGCGCAGGTTGAAGGTGGCCAGGTCCACGAGGCCCTCCGAGCGCAGGTTCATGGTGCCGGCGGCGGGGCCGGGGGTAGGGGGCCGCAGGTTGCGGATGACGGTGGGCTTGTCGATGAGCTGCTGGCCGAGGTTGGCCGCGCTGGCCACGCCCGAGGGCACGGCATCGGGCACGTACATGAGGGCCATCGGGGCCTGGCCGACCTTTATTTTGCCCAGCACCCGGTTGGTGGCCGTGCTCACGGCCACGGCCGAATCGCCGTTTTCGAGGCCTACGTACACCCGGCTGCCATCGCCTGCGGGCCAGATGCCGTGCGGGTTGGCCCCCACCGCAATGGTCGCCAGCTGCTTGAAGCCCGGCTCGCGGCTGTACACTTTCACCACGTCTTCGCCGCCCACCGTCACGTAGGCCACTTTGCCGGTGGGTAGGTCCACGGTGGTCACGTGGTTGGTGATGGGGCCGGTAGTTAGTACCCCGCTGATGGTCAGGATTTCGGTATCGAGCACCGACACCTTGCCCACGTCCTTGTGCGTAAACCAGATTTGCTGGCCGTCCTTGCTGGGGAAAATATTGGGCGAGAACGGGCTAATGACGGGTATTTTCTTGATAACCCGGTAGGTGGCCACGTCAATCACCGCCAACTCGGGCGAGAAACTGGAGCACACGAAGGCCCGCTTGCCATCGGGGCTGAAGGCAATTTGGCCCGGCCCGTTGGGCACCTGGATGCGGCGGGTTTCGCGCAGCGTGGCGGCATCAATCACGGAGAGGTAGTCCTCGCCGCGCACCGTCACCCACACCTCCTTGCCGTCGGGCCGAAAGGTGGGCTCGTGCGGGGCGCGGCCCACGTACACGCTGCCTTTTACGGCGTTGGTGGCCGTTTCGATAAACGTGACGTTATTGGAGCCCACCGACACCACGGCCAGCAGCCGGTGGTCGGGCGAGGCCCCCAGGCCGTGCACCAGCGCCTGCCCCCGGTAGAGGGCCGACGTTAAATCGGGCTGCGGCTTGCCCAGTATCACTTGGCCCAGCAGCTTGTTATCGGCCGGGTCGATGACGGAAACCGTGTTGGAAATCTGGTCGGCGGTGTACACCCGGTCGCGGTGGCTCACGGCCTGGGCCCGGGCGGCAGTGCCGGCCAGCAGCAGGGCGGGTAGGAGAAGATATTTCATTGACAGTAAGAAGGTAACGCGGGTTCTGCAAGTCCGCGCGTAGAGTAATCGGGCAACGCGCGGACTCACAGCGTCCGCGCTACACCCCACCTAGGGCTTGGCCGGGTGCTGCTTTAGCCAGGCCTGCATCTGCTGAATCTCGACCTGCTGCTCGGCGATGATACTCTGGGCCAGGCGGCGCAGGGCCGGGTCTTTGCCGTAAAGGAGTTGCAGGCGGGCCATGTCCACGGCCCCCTGGTGGTGCGGCACCATCATGGCCGCAAAGCTGGCGTCGATGTCGGCAGGGTTGGCCCCGTCCATGCGGCGCATGCCTTCGTCCATCACCACCATCACCGAGTCCATGCCGTGCTGGAAGGCGGCCACCGGGCTGCCGGGTTTGGCGGCGGGCATCGTCATACCGGCCATGCTGGCGTGGCTCATGCCGGCCATCTGGTGCTGGGCCTGAACGGCGGAGGTAGCCCCGAGCAGGAGGCCGAAAAACAGGAGGATATTTTTCACGTGGGTTGATAGCGTTTGCGTGGTCAAACCTACGGGATAGGCGGCGCGGGGGGTGGGGAGGCGGGGTAGGTTGGCTTTT
>NZ_DASTEP010000172.1:0-20647 GCF_035709525.1 Hymenobacter sp.
AGGCTAGCCGCCAAATCGGCTCTAAAGCGAACCGTCTCGCTAAACGTGCGAAACTGCTCGGCGTAAAACTCGTGCGGCTCCGCGATGGCGGCCAGTAGCTGCGCGGCGGCCGGCGCGTCGGCCGGGGCCAGTCGGCCGGGCAGCGTTTGGCTGATGAAGGTGCCGAAGCGGCGGCGCTCGTAGGAAAGCCAGCCGGCGGTGTGAGTGGTGTGCAAAGCCACCACGGCCAGCGCGGCCTCGGTGAGCGCCCAGGGCCAGGGGCCGGGCAGCACCTCGGCCTGCGCGAGGGCGGCGAGGGCCGGCTCCGACTCTGTGCCCGCGCGGTTGAGGTGCAGCACCAGCTTGGGTACCAGCAGCTGCCGGCGGGTGGCTTCGGGCAAAAGCGCCGATAGCGCCTCAATGTCGAAGTGGATTTTTAGCTTCTGGAGCTGTAGGCTTTGCCCCAGCCAGAGCCGCACAAAGGCGGCGGCCAGCTCGGGGTCTTCGTGGCTCAGGGTACTCAGCGCCCAGGCGGGCAGCAGCGGCACGGCCCACTCCGAGGCCAGCGCCGCCGTCAGCAATTCATCGGCCGAGAGGCCCAGGTGCGGCAGCCAGCGGCCCACGGGCAGCAGCGCCAGCAGGTTGGCCAGGCGGGCGGCCCCGGCCCCCACGGCGGCCTTGCTGTGGCCGGCCAGGTAGAGGTACTGGTCGTTTTTCTCCTCAATGCCATCGGCCAGCCAGGTTTTGTCCCAGGCCGTGGGTAGGGTGATTTCCAGCTCAGCTTTACCCAGCCCCAGCAGCTTGCGCCGGGCCGTGATAAGCGGCGCGGCCCGCGCCCACAGCCGCCCGGTGAGGGCCGCGCCGGGCAGGCGCACCAGCAGCGCGGCAGCCAGCCGGCGCACCTCCTGGCCCCGCGATTTTAGCAGGGTTTCGAGCGCAGGCTCGGCGTCGGGGTGCAGGTGTTCGGCCAGGATTTTCAGCAGAGCTCCTTGCGTTTTGGCCGGCTCGGTGGGCAGGGCGGCCAATAGCAGGGCGCGGGCCGTGTCGCTGTCGCGGGCGAAGGCCTGGCGTAGCCAGGCCAGGCGCTCGGGCAGCAGGCCAGTTTCCCAGGTGGTAAGGTTGGTAGGGTCGGCCGGGTCAGTGGCGGGGCTGACCGGGGTGAAAAGCTTGGCCCAGGCCAGATTAAGCGCCGCCAGCCAGCGGCCCCGCTCGCCCAGCAATTCTGCCAGGTGGCTCCGCGCCTCAATCGAGCGAACGGCGTGTTGCAGCAGCGGCATCAGTAGGGCCTCGGGCACGCGGCGGCCGGCGGCGGCCACCTGGCGCAGGTAGTCGGGTAGCAGGTCGAGGTGCTGGGCGCGCACCAGCATCTGGTGCAGGCACTCGGTGCCCAGCGGCCCCAGCGCCGGCAGGTGGTCGGGCGGGGCCGGGGTGGGGGCCGGCGTGGTAGCGGCAGCGGGTTGGTAGCCGGCTTTTTGCATCAGCGCCAGCGCGCCGGCCGCCAGCAGCAGGTTTTGCTCGCGCGAGCCGGTAGCAGGCAAAGTCGGAAAAGCGGGCAAGACCTCGGCGCTCTGGCGGGTACCTAGCAGCGCCAGCCGCAGCAGCGTGGGCCAGGCCGGGAGGTCGGCGGCCGTCAGCTCAGCTTGCGAAGCCGAAGCGCTGGCGGCGGCTATTTCTCCTTCCGAAGTGGAGGCAACAGCAGTCTGCGCGTTCGTTGCGGCAGCCGCGTTGTGCCGCGTCGCGGCCGCTGGCCTGGTGGCCGGCGCTACTGGTGCAGCTCCGGCAACTGGCAGTGTTCCCAGCGGCAACAGTGCATCCACAGCCTGCCCCGCGCTGGCCCCGGCCACGAAAAAATCGTCCAGCACCAGCGGGTTGCCCGATATGTCGCGGTCCTCAGTCCAGCAGATTACCGGCAGGTACGCCTGCCCATCCCACTCGCCAAAAAGCGTAAGCGGCTGCCCGCCACTCAAGGCCAGCCATTGCCAGGCAATATCCTCGTCCATAATGCGCAGGGGTAGCGCCAGCGGCTCGGTAGCCGAATGCAGCAGCCAACTGCCATCGGGCAGCGGGGTGGGTAGCACGGGGCCGAGGGCGGCCGGCCACTGCCGCAGCCAGGGCTGCCGGGCTAGCGCCGAGGCGTAGCTTTCCAGTAGGTCGGCAATACCCTGGCCGGGCGGCGTGGCATCGGCCGCGCTACCCTTGTACACCAGATTGATAGGCGCGGCGCGCAACGGCAGCAGGCCGGGGTAGAATACCAGCTCGCCCGCGTATTTGCCCTGCGGCACCAGCGCCGTGGCAAAGGGCTGGCTGCCAAAAGCGAAGTCCAGCACCAGCGCCGTGCGGCCCGAGTTCTGGCCGAAAAGCCAGCTGCGGCGGCCCGTCACGCGCTCTTCTTCCCAGGCATATTGGCCCAGCGCCAGCCACGTATCGACCACGATTACGGCGGCTGGGTTAGCCAGCAGGTCGTCTTTTTTGGGCGTAATGCCGACCTGCTGCCACACGTCCTGCCGGGCAGTGGGCGCGAGGTTGTCGCGGTTCAAAAAGGCGCGCACCAGCACGTAGAGCTCGCCCAGGCGGCCCAGCAGGCGGCTGCTCCAGTCGGGGCCGGCGGTGGGCAGCTCGGCCAGTTCGCGCAGCACGGCGGCCAGGCCGGGCAGCTGGTTATCGACCAGCCGGGCGGCTTGGTCTTCCCAAAAGCTGGCCGGCTTGCGTTCCAGGTCGGCCAGGCCGGCGCGCAGCAGGTCGAGCAGCCAGTTTTCGAAATCCAGCGCCCCGGCCTGCATGCGGGCGTGGCGCTGGGCTTCGCGCTTTTGCTGGGCGGCGGTGGTAGCAGGTGCTTCGGCGGCTTCGGGCGCAGCTTCGGCGGTATCGGCCGGGGTGGCGATGGTTACTTTTTTAGCGGTTTTGGCGGCCGCTTTTTCGGCTTGCTCGTCGCCTTTGGCCTGGCGCTTGTCGAGCCATTCGGCCAGCCAAGTAGGCGGCGTGCCAGCGGGTAATAGCGCTGGCTGCCGCGCTAGCAGGAGCAGCAGCCCGGCCCCGTGCTTGCACGGAAACACCCGGCTCGGGCACGAGCATTTAAACGCCGGCTCGCTGAGGTCGATGCCCACCAGGTAGGGCTTCGAGCCGCTGCCCGCGCACTCGCCCCAGGCGGCGGTGTCGGTGCGGCCGAGGTTGCCCCACTTGGCGGGGCCGGCCAGCTCGCGGCCACGCTTGAGGGTGCCCGCGTCGGTGACGAGCGCGGTGGCTTGGTCTTCGGTAAAGGTTATCATCGGGGCAGCGCCGCCAGGGCGGTTTCGGGCTGCCAAGGTAGCGCCGCTGGCCGGGCTTGCCTAGCGCCGCCGCCGCCAAAAAAACAGCCCCACGCACCCCAGCGCCAGCCCCACGATGAGCGCATCGCGCCCGGTGCGGCCCTGCTGGGCCTCGGCCAGGTCGGCGGCCAGCGTGCGCTGGCGCTCGGCGGCCTGGCGCTCGCGCTGCCGGGCGTTTTGCAAGTCGTTTTGCAATTCGCTGAGGCGCTGCACGGTCAGGTTACGGTCGTCGCGGCCGGTGTTTTGCAGCGTGGTCGTGGTGGTTTGGAGCTGGGCGGCGGTGGTTTGGGCCTGCTGGGCGGTTTGGTTGAGCACGGCCACTATCTGCTCGTCCTTGTTCACGATGCCTTGCAAGGCGTCCACCACGTCCTGCAAGTCCTTCTTGCTGGGCTTGTTGCTAAGCCCCAGCAGGCCGTGGCGCTGGGCATTGGCCTCGGCGTATTGCTGGGTGAGCACCCGGCGCTCGGCCAGCAGGCGGGGCAGGGGCGAGTCGGGTGGTAGCGGGGCTGGTGCCTGGGCCAGCGCGGCGGCAGGCACCACCAAAAGCAGTAGTAAGCGGGCAGAAAACGTCATAGCAGCGCAAAAACCGGTTCGCCGATGGGATTGGGCCGGGCTGCTTTGTTCGGCAAAAGCGCGGCAGAGGTTGCGCGGCGGGCGCTTGGCTAGCGCATCACCCGCGCCAGCGCCCTGATTACGCGGCCGGCCCGCGACTTCACCGTGCCCAGCGGCAGGCGCAGCTCGTCGGCGGCTTCGGTCTGGGTGTAGCCCCTGAGGTACAGCAGGTCGAGCAACTGGCGGTCGGCGGGGCCGAGCAGCTCCAGCCACTCGCGCACCCCGATGTGCTCGGGCCGGAAGGTGGTCGGCGCGGCGCGGTCGGGCGCGTTGTCGGCGTTGAGCGAGAGCGTGCGCTGGGCGTCGCGGTAGCGCCGCTCGCGCAGGTGGTCGATGGCCAGGTTGCGGCCGATATTCAGCGCCCAGGTAAAAAGCTTGCCCTTGGCAGAATCATATTTCGGGAAAGCCAGCCAAAACTTGAGCAGCGTTTCCTGCATGATGTCCTCGGCTAGCTCATCCTGCCGCACGATGCGCCAGATGGTGTGGTGTAGGGCTTTACCGTAATGCTTGTAAAACAAGACCATAGCTGCCTCTTCGCGAGCGTGCAGGCGGCGGATAAGGGCTTGTTCAAGTTCCGGCTCAAGTACTTTCATCGGCTGGCGGCAGGTGCAATAATGCCCAACCTACGCCCCCGCGCAGGCCCCGGATTTAGCCGTTAGCTATAAAAAATAAAAATTTTTCAGGAACTTTTCTGCGCCGCGCCGCTCACCATCCGCGAAATCAGGCCGCGGTCTTTAGTGATTTCTGACCACACTACCCCTACAATATGCGTCGCTACAAAAGCGATAATCAAGTACATCGTGACGTTGTGTACTTCCTTCACGGTGTGCTCGATGCCGTGCAGCCAAGTCACGTCGTCGGCCCAGGTCAGAGCCAGGCCAGTTAGCACCATTACGTTGATAAACAAGTAGAAAGCGAGGTAGGAAAGCTTGACCAGCAGCGTGTGCTGCGCATCAGGGCGCGCGGCGGGCGGGGCCAGCCGGTAGTGCCGGGCTGCCGCCCGCAGCCGCGCCTCAAAGCGCTGCCCGGCCGGGACCGTGAGCTGCAATACCAGCCAGTACAGCCAAAAAGCCGCCAGCGCCAGCCCGATACTGATGTGCCAGTCCCAGAGGCGCTCGCTCATCAGGCGGGCAATGTTCATGCCCTGCTCTTTGGTGAGGTCGCCGCCCGCCCGCGCCGCCGCCGCCTGAAACTCGGGCACCAGCGCCTTGGGCTTCACGATAATCTTGATGAAGAGAATCGTGATGAGCTGCCCCAGCACCAGCAGCGCATTGCCCCAGTGCCACACCCGCAGCGGACCCGAGTAGTCGTGGGTGGTAGGCGAATCGGCGGTAGGAGTGGGCGACATGAAGAAAAGGCTAAGAGTAGGCAAGTGATTGAGGTTCAGGCCGTGATATTTTCAATAGAAAAGCCGTTAGGCTTGAGCTAGCGAGCAGCAGCCGGGGGTAGTGCCCCGCTTTGCTCGTAGTTCAGGCCTAACGGCTCAGTTTTGAAAAAGTTAATACCTTGTTCAGGAAGTAAGCAGGTATTGCCCGGCGCTTTAGCGCCGGGATTTAGCAGCGCCATGCTTTACGGGGCTTTAGCCCATGCTGGCACCGATATGGGCTAAAGCCCCATGAAAACGGGCGGCCCGCAACCCCGGCGCTAAAGCGCCGGGCAATGTGCACTTACTTCCTGAACAAGATGATTAATGTAGTTACGCGGTGAGTGTAGAGACGCATACTTGCGTCTCCCGTCAGGCGAGCTTAACAGCGACGAGACGCAAGTATGCGTCTCTACACCTCAAACCAGCAGCGCGGTAGCAGTGGCAGGCTCCGGCGCCTCGACCGGCTCGGTGCGGCCGGGGTAGGCCAGCAGCGCGTGTTCGAGGCAGGTGAGGGCGGCGGCCAGGTCGCTCAGGTTCAGCACGTAGGCAATGCGGACTTGCTGGCGGCCCAGGCCGGGCGTCTGGTAAAAGCCATTGGCCGGCGACAGCATCAGCGTCTGGTTTTCGTAGCTGAACTTCGTCAGCAGCCACTCGCCGAAGCGCTCGGCATCGTCTACTGGCAGGTGGGCTATCACATAAAATGCGCCGCCCGGCACCGGGCACCGCACGCCGGGCATGGCTTGCAGGCGCGTCACCGTGAGGTCGCGCCGGGCCTGGTACTCGGCGCGGTTTTCGTCAAAATAGCTTTCGGGCAGGTCGGCCGCGGCCTCGCCCAGCAGCATACCCAGGCCGGGCGGACTAATCCGCATCTGGGCGAAGTGAAACGCGGCCTCAAACACGGTCTTGTTGCGCGTCACGAGCGAGCCCACGCGAGCGCCGCAGGCGCTGTAGCGCTTTGAGATTGTGTCCATTACGACTACGTGCTCTTCGCCGCCGGCCAGGTTGAGGGCGCTGGTAGCGCGCGCCCCGTCGTAGCAATATTCGCGGTACGCCTCATCCGACAGCAGGTACAAACCATGGCGCAGGCATAAGCCTAAGATGTCTTCCAACTCGCGCCGCGTGTACACGTGGCCGGTCGGGTTGCTGGGGTTGCACAGCAGAATGGCCTTGGTACGCGGCGTAATAACGGCCTCAAAATCAGTTAGCGGCGGCAGCGCAAAGCCGTCTTCAATGGTAGCCGTTACCGTCACGATATTCACCCCCGCCGCGATGGCAAAGGCCGTGTACGTGCCGTAAAACGGCTCGGGCACAATGACTTCATCACCCGGATTGAGGCAGGTGAGCAGGGCAAACAGAATGGCCTCGCTACCGGCCGTCGTTACCAGTATCTCATCGGTGCTTACCTCAATGCCGGCGCGGTGGTAGTAGGCGGCCAGCTTCTGGCGGTAGCTGTCGGTGCCCGCGCCGTGGCTGTAGGCCAGCACCCGGATATCGGCCTGGCGCACAGCCTCAAACAAGCTTGGCGGCGTCGGGATGTCGGGCTGGCCGATGTTGAGGTGGTACACTTTTTTGCCCTGGCGCTTGGCGGCTTCGGCGAAGGGCGCCAGCTTGCGGAAAGGGGAGGCGGGCATGTCCTGTCCGCGCTGGGATATAGCTAACGACATAATTATTAGGGTAAAAGCTTAGTAGGAAATAACCGGATAATGAGTCTGCGAATTGGCTGTTTGAATAATAACGACTGTCATGCTGAACGTAGTGAAGCATCTCTGCCGCTTCATCCGGGCCGTTCAACGAGGCGATAGAGATGCTTCACTGCGTTCAGCATAACATACGCTTTTTTCTGCATGATAACCAGTATATTAACTAAAAGTCCTGGCCGAATAACCGGCCAGGACTTTCAAGAGCAAAAGCAAAGTGCCCAAACGCTAGCCGTTGCGCTTGTTCAACTCGTCGCGGATTTTCGCCGCTTTTTCGTAGTCTTCCTTTTCCAGCGCCTGGGCCAGCATCTTGGTCAGCTCATCGAGCGACACCTGGCCGCTGGGCTCGCGGGGCTCGGTGGCGCGCGGCGACGGGGCGGGGCTGTCGTCGTCATCCTCGTCGTCTTCGTCGCGGTCGTCCTCGTCCTCCTCGGCGTTTTCGTCAAGGTCGGAGAGGATGATACCAGCTTCGCTGAGCACGCTTTCAACCGTGAAAATGGGCACCCCGAAGCGCAGGCCAATGGCGATGGCATCGGATGGGCGGGCATCAATCTCGAAGGTGGTCGCGCCATCCGAGCACACGATACGCGAGTAAAACACGCCCTCTTTGAGGTCAGAGATAACTACTTCGATAATAGCCACGTGCACGTGCTCGGCAAACGACTTGAACAGGTCGTGCGTGAGCGGCCGGTTGGGGCTGATTTTCTCAATTTGAATGGCAATACTCTGAGCTTCAAACATGCCGATGATAATCGGCAGGCGGCGATTGCCGTGCTTCTCGCCCAGGATGAGGGCAAACGAACCGGACTGCGACTGTGAGGAAGACAGGCCCAGAATTTCGAGCGGAATTTTTTTCAAGGGTCGCGGGGACGTTTTAAGTCCGGGAAACGGGTAGAGGAGTTCTTTACGACAAATAAAGCACCGAAGGCCGAAAGTAGCTTAGAAAAGTAACGCCAAGCTCCAGCTTGGCGCTCATCAGGGTCCGGCTGCGGGCCCCGGCGAGCGCCAAGCCGGAGCTTGGCGTTACAGCTTAATTTAGCTCCTTCACGGCGGCCGTCAGCTTGGGCAGCACGTCGAATACGTCGCCTACGATGCCGTAGTCGGCGGCTTTGAAGAAGGGCGCTTCGGGGTCTTTGTTGATGACCACAATCACCTTGCTGGAGTTGACGCCGGCCAAGTGCTGAATAGCGCCTGAAATACCACAGGCGATATAGAGATTGGGCGAAACCGTGATGCCGGTCTGGCCCACGTGCTCGTGGTGGGGGCGCCAATCGACGTCCGAAACGGGCTTGGAGCAGGCCGTGGCCGCGCCGAGCGCCTTGGCCAGGTCTTCGATGAGGTTCCAGTTTTCGGGGCCTTTCATGCCGCGGCCGCCGCTCACTACCAGCGAGGCTTCGGGCAGCAGGATGCCGCCGGCTTGGTCTTGCATCACCACCTGCTGGGGTGCGTCGGCAAAGTCGGCGTCGCCCAACTGAGCCGAGAAGGCGGCTACCTCAGCCGTTTTGCCGGCCTCGTGCTGCGCTTCGATGGAGTTCTTTTTAACGGCGATAATCTTGCGGTCGCCGCTCAGTACCACGTCCGAAAACGCCTTGCCCGAAAACGCGCCGCGCTTCACGGTGAACTGGCCGCCGTCGGTTTTGGGCAGCTCTACCACGTTGGTGGCCAGCGCCGCTTGCAGCCGCACCGACAGGCGCGAGCCCACGGCCGCGCCGATGTTGCTGTTGGCCAGCACGATTACCTTGGCGTCTTCCTGCTGGGCGGCCGTGGCAATGAGCTTGGTGTAGGCGTTGTTCACGAAGTCCTTGAGGCGGGGCTCCTTGTCGTACAGCACCTTCGTGATGCCCTGCTCGCCGAGCTTGGCGAGGCTGGCCTCGGTGGCTTCGCCCACGGCAATGGCCGTGGCGGTGGTGCCGAGCTGGGCGGCTACCTGCGCGCCGTAGGTGGCTACTTCGAGCGAGGATTTTTTAACCTCGCCTTTGTCACATTCAACTACTACTAAAACTGACATTTTATAAAGACTTTAGACGTTAGACATGAGACATGAGAACCGAATTAGCCACGCGCCATAAAAACCAGACTAGCCGGTTCTCATGTCTCATGTCTAACGTCTCATGTCTTAGCATTAGATTACTTTCGCTTCGTTGCGCAGCAGCTTAATCAGCTCGCCGGCGTTAGCGGCGTCGATGAGCTTGACGCCCTGCTTCTTGGGGGGCAGCGCGTACTCGGCTACTTTGGTGCGGGCCCCGGAGCCGGTGGCGGGCACCACTTTCAGGGGCTTGGTGCGGGCCGTCATAATGCCGCGCATGTTGGGGATGCGGGGCTCGCACATGGGCTGCTGGCAGCTGGCCACGAAGGGCGCGGCTACCTGCACAATCTCTTTGCCGCCCTCGATTTCGCGCTCCAGTGTGGCGGTGTTGCCGCTCATATCCAGCTTCATGGCGGGCGCTACGGTCGGGATGCCGAGCAGCTCGCCCACCATGCCGTGCACCTGAAAGCCGTTGTAATCAATGCTTTCCTTGCCCATCAGAATCACGTCGTAGCCGCCGTCTTTGGCGATGGCCGCAATTTGCTGGGCCACGAAAAAGGCGTCGGTAGGAGCCGCGTTCACGCGGATGGCGTCGTCGGCCCCGATGGCCAGCGCCTTGCGGATGTTGGGCTCGGTGTCGGCCTCGCCCACGTTGAGCACGGTCACGGTGCTGCCGGGGTTGGCTTCCTTGAGCTCGATGGCGCGGGTGAGGGCGTATTCGTCCCAGGGGTTAATCACGAACTGCACCCCGGCCTTATTAAACTCTTTATTGTCAGGCGTGAAGGCGATTTTGGTGGTCGTGTCGGGCACGTTGGAAATACAAACCAGAAACTTCATCTAAAACGAGGGTAGGGTGAGAGGATGGCTGCAAAAGTAGTAGGCTTGCATAACAGTTGCCAGGCCTGAAAAGGTCGCCGGGCGGGTTTAGAAAGCCGAAATGCGGCGCGGCGGTCGCAATTTCGCCTCAAATATAGCCCGAACCCTGTCCCCGCTACCCGCCGATGAACCCCACCGCCCCCAGCCGCTTGCAGCAGCTGCTCGCCTTCTACCAGGAAGACCCCACCGACCCGTTCGTTATCTACGCCCTGGCCACCGAATACCGCGCCGACGACCCCAAGCTGGCCTGGGACTACTACCAAAAGCTCCTCACCGAGCACCCCGACTACGTGGGCACCTACTACCACGCCGGCAAGCTGCTCGAAGGCTCCGGCAAAAAGGACGAAGCCGAGCAAGTGTATCGCAAAGGATTGGTAGTGAGCCGAAAAGCCGGCCAGCTGCACGCCGCCAGCGAGCTTCAGCAGGCGCTGAATAGCTGCCTGGGGCTGGACTACGAGGACGAGTAAAAGATAAAGGAGAAGGAAAAACGTTCGTCATGCTGAGCGCAGCGTAGCGGAGTCGAAGCATCTCTACCGCTTCGTTGCTGGCGTCAGGAGTCAGTTCACCGATAGAGATGCTTCGACTCCGCTGCGCTCCGCTCAGCATGACGGAAGGTTTTATGTTTTAGAACTTTCTAAGCAGCTTCGGCCTCATCAGGCCACCGGTAGCTGCACGGCCCAGCCACCGCCGTTACTTTGCAGCCTATGCCAACCAAAATATTACTGGTCGAAGACGAGCCCAAGGTATCGGCCTTTATCCGGCGCGGGCTGGAGGAGGAAGGCTATGACGTGGTAGTGGCCTACGACGGCACTTTTGGCCAGCGCCTGGCCTTGAGCGAGGACATCGACCTGCTGATACTCGACGTGATACTGCCCGGCCAAAGCGGCCTGGAAGTGCTGAAAGCCGTGCGCGCCCAAAACCAGGAGCTGCCCATCCTCATGCTCACGGCCCTGGGCACCACCCAGGACAAGCTGCTGGGCTTCGACGGCGGCGCCGACGACTACCTCGTGAAGCCCTTCGACTTTGCCGAGCTGCTGGCCCGCGTGCGCGCCCTCACGCGCCGCCGCGGCCACGCCGAGGCCAAAGGCAGCCAGCTGCGCCTCGCCGACCTGATAGTGGATACCGCCGCCAAAACCGTGGCCCGCGCCGGCCAGCCCATCAAGCTCACCGCCCGTGAGTTTAATTTGCTGGAGTTGCTGCTGCGCCACCAGGGCCGCGTGCTAAGCCGGGGCGAAATAGCGGAGCACACCTGGGAAGAAGCCTTCGACGCGGGCTCCAACGTGATAGATGTGTACGTGAACTACCTGCGTAATAAGGTCGATAAGCCGTTTGCCAAAAAGCTCATTCACACGGTAGTGGGTATGGGCTACGTGCTGCGTGAGGAGTAGAATCAATTCCATAAAAAAAGGCCTTTCCGCGCGCGGAAAGGCCTTTTTTTATGGAACCTGTGAGGCGGGTTTAGTTGCGCGTCATCAGGGTGTTGGTCGACAGCTCGGTAGACGGAATGGGCCACACGTAGGCCGGGCTGGTGTTGGGGATGGCGCTGATGGTGCCTTTGGCCGGAATGGTGGCGTTCAGGCGCATGATGTCGATGTTGCGGATGCCTTCGCCCAGAAACTCAATGCGGCGCTCCAGCAGGATGGCGTTGATGAAATCGGTAACCGTAGCGAAATCCGTGGCTACGAACATGGGCGACGGGACAGCCGGGTTGCTGCCCGACGCCGCAATGGCCGGGTTGGAGCGCATCCGCACCGCGTTGAGCAAAGCCAGCGCCCGGCTATCGACGGAGTTGGTATTGCGTGCCAGGGCTTCGGCCAGGCTCAGCATCACCTCCGAGTAGCGAATGACAGGGGCCTTGTCGGTGTAGGGTGAGCCCGTGGGATATTTGGCCAGGAAACGCTCAGCGCTAGTGCTGTTGGGGGCAACTACGAAATTGGTGCGCCGCACATCAGTTGAAAGCCAGGCGCTATTGCCAACAATGCCACCGGTAGTCGCGTTGGTGCTGGTATTCAGGCCGTACTCGCCGTTGCCGCCCAGCGCGGTGGGCAGGTAGTAGTAGGCCAGCTGGTTTTGGGTGCCGGGTGGGTCTTGCGCCGTGAAGGGAAAGGAGAGAATGCTCTCGCTGGTTTCCTGCGGGGCCGTGAACACCGACACAATAGAGGAGTTCAGCGCATTGGCCACGCCAGACGAGGCGGCGTAGGGCGCGGCGGTCGGCACCAGCTTGTTGGCTTCGGTAATCACGTCGGCGTAGCGGCCCATGGTTAGGTACACGCGCGACTTGAGGGCGATGGCCGTGTTGCGGTGAGCGCGCGTGACATTGAGCGTAGAAACTCCAATACTGCCCTGTGCGGCCGAATAGCGGAGCGGCAGGTTTTGCTCGGCATAGTTGAGGTCCAGCAGTATCTGGTCGTACACTTGGGCTACCGTACTGCGGGCCAGGTCATTATTGCCCAAGGTAGTTTCGGCGGTCAGGCGCAGGGGGAGGCCGGGGCTGCTGCCGTTGCCACTACCACTGATGTAGGGCCGGGCGTAGAGCTGGAGCAGCGAGTAGTAGCACAGCGCGCGCAGCAGCCGGGCTTCACCCCGGTAGTTGAGGCCCGTGGCATCAAAGCCACTGGGGTAAACTGAAGTGAAAGCCGACGTCTTGAACTTATCGGCGTTGGCATCGAGGCCAGCCAGGAAAATATTGACCTGGTTGATAGCCGCATAGGCGTTGCCCCACACACTTGTCACGTCGTTGGCCGAGGTTTCAGCCAGCGTGTGGTTCCACACCGACAGGCCCGTTACGCCGTTGCTGGTGCGGTTGATGAAGTCGTTGGCCCGGATGTCGCCGTAAATCTGGTAGCGCCCGCCCAGAAAGCCGCCCACCTTCACGTAGCTATACAGGCCGTTGACCTGCGCCAGTACGCGCGAGGGCGTGTCGAAGGCTACACCGGCATCGAGTTGGGTAACGGGTTTAACGTTGAGTAGGTCATTCTGGCACGAAGTGAAGGTGCCTAGGCCCAGCAGGGCCGTGCAGGCCAGCGAAGTCACGCGCTTGCGAGATATAAATTTCATATAGCGTTAGGATTCAAGTAGATTAGAAGGAAACGTTGATGCCGGCCGTATAGCTGCGGGCCTGGCCCACCGAGTTGCGGTCGACGCCGGGCGAGATGTTGCTGCCGCCGTTTACCGAGATTTCGGGGTCGATGCCGCTGTACTTGGTAAAGAGTGCCGCGTTTTGCACCTGGGCATACACACGCACGTTGCTGAGCTTGAGGCCGTTCACGAATTTAGACGGGAAGGTGTAGCCCAGCGACACGTTGCGCAGGCGGATAAAATCGCCCTTCTCCACGTTTTGCGACATGATGATGGTCGAGCCGTTCGACACGTTGTCGCCGTACACCAGGCGTGGCCATTTGGCATTCGGATTATCGGCCGTCCAGCGGTCCTTGATATCCACTTCGTTATTCCAGAAGCGTTGGTCGTGCAGGCCAGCCTTGGTGCCGTTGTAGATGTAGTTGCCGCCCGAGTACTGGATAAAGATGCCCAAGTCGATGCCCTTGTAGCGGAAGGTGTTATCTAGGCCGCCGTAAAAGGTAGGCAGCACCGGGCCGTAGTACTGGCCATCGGCGAGCTGGGTGGGCGACGAGGTATTAGCCCCCGTGCTGCCGTTGGGGTTCACGATGGTCCAGCCCGTGCCATTGGTACCCAGGTGGTTGTACTGCACCCGCGTGCCATCGGCGCGCACCAGCATACGCTGGCCGGTAAGGGGGTTCACGCCCGCATTGGGCACGGCCAGGATGGAACCAATGGAGCGACCCACGGTAGTGTAGTTGGCCGTTTCGAGGCCCGACGTGGTGCCCGCAATGCGCTGGTCGTCGTTCAGCAGCGATAATACTTTGTTGTCGAGCGTCGTCAGGTTGCCGCTGACGGTCCAGGTGAAAGCCTTTTCGCGCAACACGTCGTAGCGCAGGTTAAACTCAAAGCCCCGGTTGCGCATCGAGCCCACGTTGGCCGGAATAGAGTTGCCGGGAATCCCGCGCGACGGGGCCTGCGGTACGTCCAGAATCAGCCCGTCCACCAGGTTGTAGTAGAACGTGGCATCGCCCGTTAGGCGGCTTTCCAGGAAGCCAAACGCGATGCTGGCATCCGTCTTCTTGCTTTTCTCCCAGCCGATATTGGGGTTAGCGCCCTGCGTGTAGTAGAAGGTACCGGTGTTGCCGTACAAAAACGAGCCGTAGAGCGGCAGCGACACGAAGTCGTAGATACCCTGGTTGTTACCGGTGGTGCCGAAGCTACCCGACAGTTTCAGGAAATCGAAGGCCTTGGCAAAGCTGGCGTTTTTCCAGAAGCCTTCCTCCGACACCACGTAGCCCGCCGAGAGACCGTAGAAGTTGCCAAACTTGTTGTACCAGGCCGAGTAGCCATCGCGGCGGGCGGTAGCCGTAAACAGGTATTTGCGGGCGTAGTTATAATTGAAACGCCCGAAAAACGAAGCCAAATAGCTAGCCCCCTGAGAGTTGCCCGATGAGGCAATGTTGATGTAGTTGCCCTGGAAGGTGGTGAAGAAGGGGTCGGCCACGGCCGTGCGGGTAGCGCCCCAGCGCTGCACCTCGGTGTACTGTTGCTCGTTGCCGACCAGTAGCGACAGGTTGTGCTCGCCAAACGAGCGGTCGTACTGCGCCGTATTCTGCCAGTTCCAGCGCTTGTTGGTGCGGTAGTAGTCGCTGGCCGAGCCAATCGTCGAGAAGCCGTCGCCCGCCAGCGAGGTGTAGTACGCCTTATCCTCAAAATTGAGGTTGTCGATGCCGTACTGCGTGCGCAGGTGCAGGCCTTTTACCAGTTCCAGGTCGGCATACAGCGCGCCTTGCAGCTGGTTGCTCTCCGACGTGAAGTAGTTGTTGTCCAGGTCCACCACCGGGTTGTAGTAGCCCGGCAGCAGCGGCTGAGGCGAAGTAGCGGTGCTCGTGGTAGGGTTGATATTGGGCCCCGCCCCTATGCCCGCGCCGTTGGTATTGTAAGTGCCATCGGCATTATAAGGCGAAATGTTAGGCGGTAGCACCAGCGGCAGGCGGCCCAGGCCAGCCGTGCCGAAGGCCCCATCGGCTACCGAGCCCGAGTTGGGCGACGAGTTGCGGGAGTTGGAATAGTTGACGCGCGCGCCCAGCGTGAGGCGGTCAAACAGCTTATGCTCCACGTTGACGCGGGCCGTGTAGCGCCGGAAGTCGTTGCGCACCAGCATGCCCTTCTGGTTGGAGTAGCCCACCGACGCTAAGTAGGTCGTCTTGTCGGTGCCGCCCGAGAAATTCAGGTTGTGATTGTTGGAGAAGCCCGTGCGGTAGATGTAGTCGTACCAGCGCGTGTCGGCGGCGAGGGAGGCATTTTTACCGAAGGCGTCCTCAATATTGGTGCCGCGCGTGCCAGGTTGTGTAGGGGTTGTGGTAGCGGCCAGGCGGTTGTCGTTGAGGTTGCGCACGGCCTCGTTTTTCAGGCTCACGTAGTCGGCCGCGTTCAGTACCTCGTACAAGCGCACCGGCTTGGTGATGCCCACCCAGGCGTCGTAGCTGAGCTTGGCTTGCCCTTTTTTGCCGCGCTTGGTCGTTACCAGTATCACGCCGCCGTTGGCCCGCGAGCCGTAGATGGCCGTGGCCGAAGCGTCTTTCAGCACCTCGATGTTCTCGATGTCCTCGGGCGCGATGTTGGCCAGCGGGTTGTTGGGCACGCTGCCCACCGCCGAGTTGTTGCCGCTGTAAGTCGGAATGCCGTCGATAACGAACAGCGGGCTCGAGCTGAGCGCGATGGAGTTAGCCCCCCGGATGCGGATAACGGGCGGGTTGTTGAGCACCCCGTTGGGCGTCGTTATCTGCACGCCCGTGGCCCGGCCCTGCAAGGCCTGGTCGAAGCTTTGCACCGGCGTATTGGCAATTTCCTTGCCCGTGATGGTGGCTACCGAGCCCGTGAGTTCGCGGCGCGACTGCGTGCCGTAGCCCACCACCACGGCCTCGTCGAGACTGGTCGTGCTGGCTTGCAGCGAGATATTAACCGGGCCGTCGCCAATGCGGGCCTCCTGGCTGGTGTAGCCCACAAAGGAAAACACCAGCGTAGTGGCGGTGACCGGGGCCGGCAGGGTGTAGCGGCCTTCCATGTCGGTGGCGGTACCCTGGTTGGTACCTTTTACCAGAACCGTGACGCCGGGCAGGCCGGCCCCGTCGCTGCCGACTACGCGGCCACTTACGCTGCGGGTTTGGGCGTGCAGGTCGCGCGCGCCCACTACCAGCACAACGGCGGAAAGGGGAAGTAAGAGTTTTCTCATACTGAAAGGGATGGGGTGATGTAAAAAGCGGTGGCTAAATATAGGTAGCAGAAAAATGAAGATTTAGTAAACCCTCGGTAAAGAGAGTGAAAAAAATATCTCAACAGTTGTAAACGCTATGCGAACGTAGTAGAGCGAATTTGAGAAGTAGGGCCAGCGGGCCGGCAAAACTTAGGCTGAACAGTGTTCGGCGGCTGCGGCAGCGCGCCAGTAGCCAAGCTTGCACCTCCCTGGTGGCCCCGGCCCGAGGCGGTAATTTGCAGGCCATTTTCTTCGCCCTATGACTATCCGCAACCGCCTCACCTGGCTTTTCGTGAGCGTAGTGGCCGTGCTGCTGCTCGGCGTGCTCGCGGTCGTGTTTCTGCTCCAGAGCAATTCGTCGCAGCGCGAGTTTCGGCAGCGGCTGCGCGAGCGGGCGCAGGTCACGAGCTACATCTACCTCGAAAAAGACGAGATGCGCGCCAGCGCCTTCCGCGACTTCGAGAAGAAGTACCTGCAAATCCTGCCCAATGAGATTTTGCAGGTTTACGATGCCAGCGGCCGGGTGCGCTTTGTGGCGGCCGACGAGCGCGTGCGCCTGAGCGACGCGCTGCTGGCGCGCATCGTGCTCAGTAAAGAGGTGTACTTCAAGCTAGGCGAGCGGCAGGCCATCGGCATTTTTTACCGCGATAACCAGGGCGACTACGTGATAATAGCTGCCGCCGAAAACGTGTACGGCCACCGCCGCATGCGCAGCCTGGCCACCATCATGGCCGGTATTTTTATACTGAGCTTACTGCTTATATACGCCGTGGGGCGGATTTTTGCGGGCCGGGCGCTGGCCCCCATCGCAGCCCTCAACGACCAGGTCGACCGCATTACGGCGCAGGACCTGCACCGGCGCGTGGATGAGCCGCTGCGCACCAGCGAGCGCGATGACCTGCGCCGCTTGGCGCGCACGTTTAATCGCCTGCTCGGGCGGCTCGAAACCAGCTTTGAGGGCCAGCGCACCTTTGTGCGCAACGCCTCGCACGAGCTGCGCACGCCCCTCACCAGCAGCATCGGCGAGCTGCAAGTGCTGCTGGCCCGCGAGCGCTCGGCCGACGCCTATAAGGAAGGCGCGATTTCGGTGCTAGGCGAGTTGCAGCAGCTCAAGCAGCTGATAAACAATCTGCTCGACCTGGCTCAGGCCGACGAAGCCGTGCCCCTCACCGACGAAATTCGGCTCGACGAGCTGCTGTGGGAGGTGCGCGAGGCCGTGGCCCCCGCCCAGCGCAGCCGTGTGCAAGTAGACCTGGGCGACCTCAGCGAGCTGCCCGACGACCCGGCCGTATTCGAGTTGAAAGGCCACCGCGTGCTACTAGCCCGCGCCCTCGGCAACCTGGTCGATAATGCTCTGAAATATTCTAGCGCCGAGCAGCGCGTCACGCTCAGCTTGCGCCGCCCGGTCGGCGGCGGGCTGGTAGTGCGCGTGGCCGATGCCGGCCAGGGCATTGCCGAAAAGGATTTGGCTCAGGTGTTTCAGCCTTTTTTCCGGGCTGCCGATGTGCGTGGGGTGGTGGGGCACGGCGTGGGGTTGCCGCTGGCCCAGCGCATCGTGGCGCTACACGGCGGCACGCTGGCCCTGCGCTCGGAAGTGGGTAGGGGCACGGTAGCCGAGGTGGCGTTTACTCAAGGAGTAATTAGGAAGGTATAGTTAAGCTTAGCGGCTGGCTTACACAGAATTTTTTCATTCTAATCCGTTTCTAATATCTCTCTAATTGCAGCCTAATGTTGGGGCTGCACATTTGCGGCGTCAGGGTCCAGAAAGGGCCTGCTACAAGCAAGTGATTATAGCAAGATTCCTGGGCGCGGCTCGCCGCCGCCTACTACCTACTACGGCCCGGCCTACCCACGAAGCGCGCCACTGGCTCCGCTACGGCGGCTTGCTGCTGGGGCTGGCCGTTGGAATGGCCGCTCACGCCCAGGCCCCGCGCGCGGCTACCCCCGCTGCCGCCGATACCCTGCGCCTGACCTTGCCCGAGGCCGAGGCGCGCTTCGTACAAAATAACCTGCAAGTGCTGGCCCAGCGCTACAACATCACGGCGCAGCAGGCGCTGGCCGTGCAGGCACGATTGATTGATAACCCAACGATTACCCTCGACCAGAATGCCTTGCAGCAGGCCATTCATCGGCAGGGCGCGGTGGGCGACAACCCCGACCTGCGCCGCAACCAGGTGGCCATTCAGGCGCAGCAGCTGTTTGCGCTGGCGGGCCGCCGCAAGGCGGCCGGCCGCGCCCAGCAGCAGGCGGCTGTGGTCGAGCAATTCAACCTCGAAGACTTGGTGCGCAACCTGCGCTTTCAGCTGCGTACCACGTTTTACGACATTCACTACCGCCGCCAGACGCTGCGCGTGTACGACACCGAGATTCCGCAGCTGCGCAAGACGGTGGACCTGTATCAGAGCCAGTTCGAGAAAGGTAACATCGCGCTCAAGGAGGTTATTCGTCTGAAAGCCTTCTTGTTTACGCTCGAAACCGAGCGCGTGGGGCTGATAACTGACCAGGCCAACTCGCAGGCCGACCTGCACATCTTGCTGCGCGACTCGACCAATGCCGTGTACCGCCCGGTGGTTAACTCCGACCGCGTGCGAGACCTGTCGCTGAACGCTTTCCCCGAGCAGCAGCTCATCGATACGGCTCTGGTGCGCCGCGCCGACCTGCTAAGCCGCCAAGCCGAAGTGCAGCGCCAGCAGTTGAATCTGCGCTTGCAAAAGGCCGTGGCCGCGCCCGACTTGGCCGTGGGCTACAGCTACGACCGCCTAGGCTCTTATTTTGACAATTACAACTCGATAACGCTGGGCGTGGCGGTGCCCATCTTTAACCGCAATCAGGGCAATATTTCGGCGGCTAAGGCCCAGATAGGGCAGGCCCAGGCCGAGGCCGCCCAGCAGCAGCTCACGGTGCGCCGCGATGTGCACGAGGCCTACCAGGTGGCCCAGCGCCAAGACGACCTCTACCAGCACACCAATCGCGACACGACACCCTTCTCGAAGCTCATCGACAACATCGAGCAGGGCTACACCAAGCGCCTCATCAGCATTGTGGAGTATCTCGACTTTTACGAGGCTTACAAGAACAATGTGTTGCAGCTCAACACGCTGCGCGCCAACCGGATGCGGGCGTTCGAGAATGTGAACCTCTCGGTGGGGCGCGTGCTGCTCAAGGCGGAGTAGGGTGCTGCTTACGCCCGTCCGTCATGCTGAGCGGAGCGCAGCGGAGTCGAAGCATCTCTAGCGGTGAACTAATTCCTAACGCTAGCAACGAAGCGGTAGAGATGCTTCAACTTCGCTGCGCTCCGTTCAGCATGACAGTTGAAACCAGAAATTAAAAACTGACAACTAGCAACTAATGAACCGTTCTGCTCTCCTCTTTCTCCTGACCCTAGGGCTCGGAGCGTGCCACAAAGAGGCCGACACCGCCAAGGAAGAAACCCCAACCGCCAAACCGTTTTTTCTGGCCAACCAAACCCTGAAAGAGCTGGCCTTCGACACCGTGCGCCTGGAGCCCATGCGCAGCGAGCAGTCGTTTTCGGGCCAGGTGACAACCAACGGCGACAAAACCGCCAACGTGGTGCCCTTGGTGGGCGGCGTGGTCGAAGACCTGCGCGTAGAGCTCGGCGACCACGTAGCCAAGGGCCAGGTGCTGGCCGTGGTGCGCTCGGGCGAAATCGCGGATGTGCAAAACCAGAACGCCAACGCGGGCACCGACCTGGCCATTGCCAAGAAAAACCTGAGCGTGGCCGAAGACCAGTTCAAGGCCGGCCTGGCGGCCGAGCGCGACGTGGTGCTGGCCCGCGAAGAGCTGCGCAAGGCGCAGAGCAACCTAGGCAAAACCAACAAGCAGCTCGGCATCTACGGCGTCGACCGGAGCGGGCACTATACCATCAAGGCTCCCATTTCGGGCTTTATCACCGACAAGGACGTGACGGAGAACATGCAGTACACGACGTCGAGCGTGGACAAGTTCTTTACCATCGCCGACCTCGACCAGGTGTGGGTGCTGGCCAACGTGTTTGAAGCCGATATAGACAAGGTAAAGGTTGGCTACCAGGCTGATATTACAACGCTGTCGTATCCCGACAAGCACTTTACCGGCGTGGTCGATAAGGTGTTCAACGTACTCGACCCCGAGAGCAAGGCCCTGAAAGTTCGCATCAAGCTGCCCAACCCCGGCTACCTGCTCAAGCCCGAGATGTACGCTCAGGTGCGCATCCTGAACACGGGCACGCAGAAGGGCCTCGCCGTGCCCGCCAACGCGGTAGTGTTCGACAAAGACCAGAATTTCGTGCTCGTCTACAAAAGCCAGAAGGAGGTCGATACCCGCCCCGTGAAAGTCACCAAAACCGTGGGCGACGTGAGCTACGTGAGCGGCGATTTGAAGCCCGGCGAGGTCATTATTACGAAGAATCAATTGCTCGTGTACGACGAGCTGAATGACTAGCTAGCACCAGTCGTCATGCTGAGCGGAGCG
>NZ_DASTEP010000173.1:0-48539 GCF_035709525.1 Hymenobacter sp.
GCCGTACATCTTCCGCATCCGCAATTTCTTTTTGCAGGAAATCGTCATCAAGCTCAGCCGCGAGCATACGGTGCTCAAGCAAGCCAAACTCGACATCTGCGCCGCGCTCGATGTAGTGCGCGACCAGAAAGAATACCGCCAGGCCCGCCTGGTAGTGGACGTGGACCCGATGTAGGGCCAACAGTTTTCAGGGCAAAAAAAGGCCCCGACTGCAAATTGCAGTCGGGGCCTTTTTGCAGGCGGGTTGCCCGAAGTCAACCTATGCTTGGTCGAGCAGCCATAGCACTAGAAACACCAGCCCGATGATGAGTAGAATGGTACCCACGACGTAGAACACACCACTAACGCCGCCGAAAAGCGTCAGGATGAGGCCAACCAGCCCAAAGAGAATGGCGCTGCGCAGGTTACCGTCGAGGCCGCCGCGGGCGGCGCTGGCATCCTGCTTTTTCAGCTGCGGCATTTGGGCCGTTAGCTTGTCGAGCTTTTTGGTGATTTTGCGCAGCGCCAGGCGCTGCACCAGATTGGGCTTGGGGGCGGTGGCAGCTTTGGCAGCCGGGGCGGTGGTTACGGCTGGCGCAGCCTCAGCCACTGGGGTACTGGCTATGGCCTGAGCAGCTACGGGCGCAGCCGGCGCGGCCACGGGTGCGGCCGGCGCGGCGGCTACCACGGTAGCCGAAGCCTCAGCGGCTACGGGCACGTAAGGAGCTTGGGCTATGGGCGTGCTGGCGGGCTGGGTGGCAGCCTGCGAAACGGCTGCGTAGTCGGCGCGGCCACAGGCGCCGAGCGAAAAGGCGGTAGCAAGTACCAGCGAAAGGCGGCCGAGGGTGAGCGATAGATTTTTCATAAGGTGAAAAAAGGGGAAGAAGGTAAGAAAAACAGGGCTCCCTACGTTGCAGAGAGTAATTTGGCTGCCTTATCCGGGCATTGTGCTACTTAATATTGTCATTGCACCAGCCTTCGATAACCACCACCGGGCTGAACGCTCAGCCTGGTAGTGCTGTTGAGCGAACAGTTTACGAAGCCAGCTTAGAATACTGAATACGTATGAGAAAAGCCGTTGTGATAGGAGTACTAGCGAGTGCGGCCGCTGCCAGCGCCTGCACCCAGTTGCCTATTGAGTCTAACGTGGCCTCGCAGGCTTTCTTGCGCTCGGATGTCTCGACGGCCCATCCGCCCGACTCGGCGGGCTATGAAACCCGCCCGCCGCGCGACCCCAGCGGCATCGGCCGCTACTACCTGGGCCGCCAGATTGCCCACGTGATGGGCCACGAAGGCGCCGACTGGCTCGAGCGCTCGGACCGCCGCGAAGAGGAAGGGACCGACATACTGCTCAAAGAGTTACAGCTCAAGCCCACCGACGTCGTGGCCGACCTGGGCGCGGGCACGGGCTTCTTTTCCTTCCGCATCGCGCCGCTGGTGCCCAAAGGCCAGGTGCTGGCCGAGGACATTCAGCCTGAAATGATAGCCGAGCTCACCCAGCGCAAGGAAAAAAACAAGCTATCCAATGTGCAGCCCATCCTGGGCACCACCATCGACCCGCGCCTGCCCGCCAACGGCGTCGACGTGGTGCTGCTGGTGGACGCCTACCACGAGTTTGACCACCCGCGCGAGATGGGCCGCGCCATTCGCAACGCCCTGCGGCCGCGCACCGGTCGCCTCGCGCTGGTCGAGTACCGGGCCGAAGACCCGAACGTACCCATCAAGCCGATTCATAAAATGACCGTGGCGCAGGCGAAGAAGGAAATGAGCGCCATCGGGCTGGAACTGGTGGAAGTGCGCGAAAGCCTGCCGCAGCAGCATCTGATGCTGTTTAAGAGGCCGTAACACCAAGCTCCAGCTTGGTGCCGCGTCATTCAGCGCACATTGTGGTGCCGCTCAACAACGATGCACCAAGCTGGAGCTTGGTGTTACTTCTTCATTAGCCGCTCGATGTCGGCCAGCTCAATCGGAGTAGTGGCCATCAAATCCTCGTTGCCAGTGGGCGTGATGAGGAAGTCGTTTTCGAGGCGGATACCCAGTTTCTCTTCGCGGATGTAGATGCCCGGCTCGATGGTATAAACCATGTTCGCCTCAAATTTGCGGTATTTGAAGCCCACGTCGTGCACGTCGAGGCCGAGGTAGTGGCTGGTGCCGTGTGGGAAGTACTTCTTGTAGAGCGGCGCGTCGGGGTCCTGGTTTTTTACGTCGCTGGCGTTCAGCAGGTCGAGCTTGATAAGCTCCTGCTCCATCGCGTCGCCCACTTCCTTATGGTACTCTTCAATGGAATGGCCCACTACCAGGCGGCTTTCGCAGAAGCGGAACACGCGCAATACGGCTTCGTAGACCTGGCGCTGGCGCGGCGAGAAGGTGCCATTGACCGGGATGCTACGCGTGAGGTCGGCGGCGTAGTTGGCGTACTCCGCGCCGAAGTCGAGTAGCAGCACGTCGCCGTCCTGGCACTGGCGGTCGTTAGAGATGTAGTGCAGGATGGTCGCGCTTTCGCCGCTGCCGATGATGCTGGTGTAGGCCGGCCCGCGCGAGCCGCTTTTCACAAACTCGTGCAGAATCTCAGCCTCTACCTCGTATTCCCACACCCCGGGCTTCACGAAGCCCAGCAGGCGACGGAAGGCGTTGCCGGTGATGTCGGCCGCCTTGCGCATGAGCCGGATTTCCTCGGGGCTCTTGATGGCGCGCAGCTGGTGCGTGAGGCGGGCGGCGCGGCGGTACTGGTGCAGCGGGTAGCGGCGCTGCAAGTCCTTGATAAAGCGCGCGTCGCGGGTTTCAACTTCCACCACGGACCGGATGTGCTCGTTCGAGTTCAGGTACACGTAGTCGGCCTCGTTCATGAGGGCTGGCAGCACCGTCTCGAACTGGTCGAGCCACATAATGGTCGGGATGCCTGACACCTGGCGCGCCTCTTCCTTGGTCAGCTTGTAGCCTTCCCATACCAAAATCAGCTCCGAGGTTTCGCGCACGAACAGGATTTCGCGGTACTTGGGCAGCGTGGCGTCGGGGCAGATGACGAGGATGGTTTCTTCCTGGTCAACACCGCTCAGGTAAAACAAATCGGTGTTCTGCTTCAGTGCCAGCGTACCGTCGGCGTTGGTAGGCAGGATGTCGTTGGCGTTGAAAATGGCCAGTGAATTGGGCGGCAGCAGCTCGCGGAAGCGGTGGCGATTTTCGATAAACAGCTCGGGGGCGATGGGTCCGTAGCGCATGGGCGATAGGTTGAGTTTGGGGCCGCAAGTTAGCGGTGGGCCGGTGGGCCGCTTTGTACTTCTCGTCATGCTGAGCGGAGCGTAGCGGAGTCGAAGCATCTCTACCGCTTCGTTGCTAGCGCCAGAGGTTAGTTCTCCGGCAGAGATGCTTCGACTCCGCTGCGCTCCGCTCAGCATGACGGAAGACTCTCTACGCCAACTGCGGCACCAGCACCGGCAGCTCAATGCGCCGCGTGCGCGACAGCAGCAGCGCCATCACCGAAGCCTCGTCGCGCGGCGCGCCGTCGAGCAGCACGAAGTGGCGCGCCAGCAAATCGTAGCGGCGGCCCATAAGGTAGAAGAAAATGTGCAGAAAATGGATACCATCGAATACGATGGCCTTATTCTCAATGTATTGCCCCAAATTGTGTTGAAAGTGCGCCGGGTGGTCGGTCCAGTGCAGGGCGGGTTTGAGGTGGTGGCTGATGTGGTAGCCATCATTCCAGCACTTGTGGTTGTAGCTGGTGTTGATGCAGGTTACGCTGTTGGTATAGCAGTTATCGGGCGTGTCGGCGTCGATAAAAGCGTGCTGCGCCCAGTTGCCAATCATCATAATAACTCGCGAAAGCACAAAAGGCAGCACAAACACCACCAGCGTAGCCGGCAGGTTGACAAAAGCCAGTAGTAGCGTGCCTGCCAGGTAGATAGCCTCGCCGCGCAGCAGCCGGAAGCGCAGCGTGGTCTTGTTGCGGTGCGTGAAGTAGCCCGCAAGGCGCGCCACGCCCAGCACCAGAAAGTCGCCGAGGTAGCGCAGAAACCCCAGCACCGAGTCGCGCTGGTAGCGCATGGTCGAGCTTTCGTCGTCGGGCATGTTGTTTTCGGGGTGGTGCATCCCCATGTGGTGCACGAAGTACGACTCCGGCGTTTGGCCAAAAAGCGGCCCCAGCACCCACGGGATGTAGTGGTTCAGCCAGCCGTACTTCTTTTTGAACAGCATGCGGTGGCAGGTGCAGTGCAGCATCAGCCCGAATGGCCCCTTGAAGCGGGCATTGCTGAAAAAGAAAAACAGCCCGAACGTGGCCCACCACCACGGCCCGCGCAGCGCGGGCACGAAGAGCATAGCCGCCAGCGGCAGCATGGTGGCCGTTATTTTCAGGATGAGGTAGGCGAAGGGCAGGTCGCGCGGGTCTTGCAGGTAGCGCAGCAGCCTCGCATCGAGGCGCGATGGTGCCGCTGGCCGGGCGTAGCCGGGGTCGGTGCTAGTGGTCAGTACTTTCATAAGCAGCTTCAGTAAATAAGCGCGGCCCACCGGGCAGGCAACTCATTGCTAGCACCCGGCCAAAAGCGGGAACCCAGACAGAAGCAAGCTCGGCAGCGGCGGAAGGGAGCTGAACGCAGCCCCGAGCGGTGGGCCAATGCGGCCCGTAGTGACTAGCCTAACGGTAGCTGTCGCCTGGCAGTTCGGCCAAACGCGGGTAGCAACTCATTTTCAGTATTTACCGATGGAGCGCGATAAATACGTACTTTTTAACCCTGGCCGGGTGGTTGTATCTTTACTTAAATAGCTTACCCCCGCCCGATGCCCACGTTTTCGCACCTCCACTCGCACACCCAGTATTCGCTGCTCGACGGCCAGGCCAGCATCTCGGCGCTTATGAAGAAGGCGCAGGCCGACGGCATGCCCGCCGTGGCCCTCACCGACCACGGCAATATGTTTGGGGCGTTCAACTTCGTGGCCGAGGCTAACAAGTACAACGTGAAGCCGATAGTCGGCTGCGAGTTTTACCTCGTCGCCGACCGCCACAAGAAAACCTTCCTGCGCGAAAGAGGCGAGAAGGACGAGCGCTACCACCAGCTGCTACTGGCCAAAGACCAGGCCGGCTACCACAACCTGGCCAAGCTGTGCTCGCTCAGCTTCATCGAGGGCGTGTACTCCAAGTTTCCGCGCATCGATAAGGAACTGATTCTAAAGTATCACGAGGGGCTGATTGCCACCAGCTGCTGCATCGGGGCCGAGATTCCGCAGGCCATCCTGTTTGAGAGCGAGGCGGCGGCTGAGGAAAAGCTGAAGTGGTGGCTCGACGTGTTTGGCGAGGACTTCTACATCGAGATTCAGCGCCACGGGCTGATGAACTTCGACGGCACCGGCAAAAGTCAGGAGGACGTGAACCAAGTGCTACTGGGCTTCGCCAAGAAGTACAACGTCAAGGTTATCTGCACCAACGACTCGCACTACGTGGACCAGACCGACTACGCGGCCCACGACCTGCTGCTGTGCGTAAACACGGCCGAGGAGCGCAGCATCCCGGTCGGCGACTTCGAGACAAACTACTACACCGTGCTCACCGCCGACCAGCGTGTGCACTACGACACCCTCGACAACCTGCGTAGCGCCCACGCCTACGACGAAAACGCCCGCCGCATGCTCTCGCGCATCGACGAGGAGCTTCAAAAGCCGCCCAAGCAACGCCGCCGCCGCTTTGGCTTCGCCAACGACCAGTTCTACTTCAAGAGCCAGGCCGAGATGAACGAGTTGTTCTCGGATGTGCCGGAGAGTGTGGATAACACCAACGAAATTGTGGATAAGATAACGCCGCCCAAGCTGGCGCGCGACATCCTGCTCCCCAACTTCCCGCTGCCCCCGCAGTTTGCCAACGCCGACGAGTTTTTGCGCGAGCTCACCTACGTGGGCGCCTTCGGGGCCAGCGCCGGCAATGGCACCGTGACCATGACCAAGCCGCCCCGCTACTCCGAGCGCACCCCCGAAATCGAGGAGCGCCTGGACTACGAGCTGCGCATCATCCAAACGATGGGCTTCGCGGGTTACTTCCTTATTACACAAGACTTTATTAACAAGGGCCGCAGCATGGGCGTAGCCGTGGGCCCCGGCCGGGGCTCGGCGGCGGGCTCGGCGGTGGCCTACTGCGTGGGCATCACCAACATCGACCCTATTAAGTACTCGCTGCTGTTCGAGCGCTTTTTGAACCCCGAGCGCGTGTCGATGCCCGATATCGACATCGACTTCGACGACGTGAACCGCCAGAAAGTCATTGACTACGTGGTGGGTAAGTACGGCAAAACCCAGGTGGCCCAGATTATCACCTTTGGCACAATGGCCGCCAAGTCGTCTATCAAAGACGTAGCCCGGGCGATGGAACTGCCGCTGCCCGCCGCCAACGAAATGGCCAAGCTCGTGCCCGAAAAGCCCGGCACCACCCTGGCCGGGGCCTTCCGCGACGTGCCCGAGCTACAAGCCATCCGGGCCGACCAGGGCGACCTCAAGGGCCAGATTCTGGCCCTGGCCGAGCGCCTCGAAGGCTCGGTGCGCAACACCGGCATCCACGCGGCAGGCGTCATCATCGCGCCCGACGACATTACGAACTACATCCCCGTTTCGACCTCCAAGGACTCGGACCTGCTCGTGACGCAGTTCGACGGCAAGGTGATTGAGAGCGCGGGCATGCTGAAGATGGACTTTCTGGGCCTCAAAACCCTGACCATCATCGTGGATGCCCTGCGCCTGATTGAGCGCAACCACGGCGTCAAAATCGACATCGACGAGATTCCGCTCGACGACCCCAAGACCTACGAGCTCTACCAGCGCGGCGACACCATCGGCACGTTCCAGTTTGAGTCGGAAGGGATGCGCATGTACCTCAAGGACTTGAAGCCAACCAACATCGAGGATTTGATTGCGATGAACGCCCTGTACCGGCCCGGCCCGATGCAGTTCATTCCTACCTTCATCAACCGCAAGCACAACCGCGAGCCCATCGAATACCCGCACGAGCTACTCAAGCCCATCCTGGAGTACAGCCAGGGCATCATGGTGTACCAGGAGCAGATTATGCAAACGGCCCAGATTCTGGCTGGCTACTCGCTCGGCGGGGCCGACCTGCTGCGCCGCGCCATGGGTAAGAAGGACATGAAGAAGATGGCTTTGGAGCGTGAGAAATTCGTGGCTGGGGCGGAAAAGCTGCACAAGATTCCGGCGAAGAAGGCCAACGAAGTCTTCGACGTGATGGAGAAATTTGCCGAGTACGGCTTCAACCGCTCGCACTCGGCCGCCTACTCGGTAGTAGCATATCAGACTGGCTACCTGAAGGCTAACTACCCCGCCGAGTACATGGCCGCCGTGCTCACCAACAACATGGGCGACATCAAGAAGGTGACGTTCTTCATTGAGGAAGCCCGCAAGCAGGGCGTGGCCGTGCTCGGCCCCGATGTGAACGAAAGCGAGCAGAAATTCAACGTACCCCGCGAAAACCAGATTCGCTTCGGACTGGCCGCCGTGAAGGGCGCCGGCGAAGCCGCCGTGTTAGAATTAGTAGAGGAACGCCAGAAAAGCGGCCCCTTTACTGATGTGTTCGACTTTGCCAAGCGCGTGAATTTGCGTGCGGTGAACAAGAAAACATGGGAAAGTCTGGCCCAAGCCGGCGCTTTTGACAGCTTCGAGAAATACAACCGCCGCCAGTTTATGGACGCCCCGGCCGGCGACCAAAACCTGATTGAAAAGGCGCTGAAACTCGGCCAGCAGCACCAGGCAGCCAAGGAATCGGCACAGCACAGCTTGTTCGGGGCCGGCGCGTTTGGGGCAGTGGCGGCGCCGCTACCCAAGATACAGGACCTGGAAGAGTGGAGCGCGCCCGAAAAGCTGCGCCGCGAGAAGGAGGTAGTGGGCTTCTACCTGTCGGGCCACCCGCTCGACACGTACCGCATGGAAATCGACGCCTACTGCACCTGCCCGCTCGACCAGCTGGAAGCGCAAAAAGGTAAGGACGTGAACGTAGCGGGCCTCATTTCAGGCGTCACGTTCCGCACTACTAAGAGCGGCCAGCCGATGGTTTCCTTCAACATCGAAGACTACGATTCGAGCATCAACCTGGCACTGTTCCGCGACGACTTCACAAAGTACGGCCCGCTCATCAACCCCAAAAACTACCACAACGACCAGGTGCCGCCCATGTTCGTGCGCGGTAAAATGGAGCTACGCTACGGTACTCAGGACCAGTGGGAATTGAAAATCAAGCACATGGAGCAGCTCGGCAACATTGCCGAAAAGCTCAGCAAGGGCGTGCGCGTAAAACTCGACCTGCGCACCGTGACGGGACCGATGATTGACCGCTTGCAGGAAGCCATCGAGCACGCCAAGGGCTCGAAGCGGCTGGAGATTCAATTTTTGGAGCCGCACGAGCGGCTGGCCGTGGACATGTTCTCACGTCGCTTTCAGATTGAGCCTAAGGCATTTATTGATAAGATGCGCGAGTTTGAGTTGGATGTATGCGCGCTGATTTAAGGTTGCGCGGACTTTGTAGTCCGCGTGCGACTGACGCGAAAAACGCGGACTACAAAGTCCGCGCAACACCTGCCTGAACTTTCTTACCCCCGCGCTGTTTTACTCGCACTCCGCTACCTTGCAGCCCCGTAGGCCGTATACGCCGGACGTTTTTTCACTCATAAAACCTTAGCGTCATGGCGCACAAAGCAATTGAAATAACCGACGCCAACTTCGAGGAGATTATCAACTCGGACAAGCCCGTACTCGTGGACTTCTGGGCCGAGTGGTGCGGCCCCTGCCGCATGGTAGGCCCCGTGGTAGAGGAGCTGGCCGGCGAATACGAAGGCAAAGCCATCATCGGCAAAGTGGACGTGGACGCTAACCCTCAGACGTCGATGAAGTTCGGCATTCGCAGTATCCCGACACTGCTAGTGTTCAAGAACGGCCAAATCGTAGATAAGCAAGTAGGTGCCGTGCCCAAGCACGTGCTCGCCCAGAAACTCGAAGCTCAGGTAACTGCCTAAGCTACCCTGCTCTAATCTATTAAAAGCCCCATGCCTTTGCTGGCGTGGGGCTTTTGGCATTTCGGGGACTGGCGGGGCCAAACCTGCGGCTGTTTTATCCGTTTAGTACGCCTGAGCTTTTACCACCCTTTTTTCTTTCACCCATGAAACGCCTTTCGCAAATCCTGGCCCTGCTTGTAGTAGCTGGCGGCCTCTCGGCCCAGGCCCAAACCACCCCCGGCACCACGATGAGCAGCAGCTCGTCGAAAACATCGACTACTACCACGTCGCAAACGCCGGCCACGACCACCACCAAAACGACGACCATGACCAACCCGGCCGGTATGCGCAAGTCGAGCACCTCGACCAAATCGGCCACCGGCACGAGCAAGACCAGCACCATGACCACGCCCTCGGGCATGACCAAGTCGACCAAAACCACCAAGACTACGACCAAGTCGAGCATGTAGCGTCAGCAACTACCGCAGCAAAAAGCCCCGTTCAGCGCGCTGAACGGGGCTTTTTGCGTAATTGATGGGTTTGCTACTTAGCCAGCTACGGCGGCGGCCGGGGCTTCTTCGAGTTGCACGGGGCGGCTGAAAACTTCTTCGAGCGAAATCAGGGTTTCGGTGCGCTCTACGCCTTCAATGTGCTGCACTTGGTCGTGCAGCACGTTGCGCAGGTGCTGGGTGTTGCGGCAGGCGAGGCGGGCAAACAGGTTGTAGCTGCCGGTAGTGAAATGCACGCTCACTACTTCGGGGATGTCGCGCAGCTTGGCAATCACGCCGTCGCAGTACGAGCTTTTGAGCAGGAAAATTCCTAAAAACGCTTCGATACCGTAGCCAACCTTTTGCAAATCAAGGTCGAGGGTAGCGCCGCGCACGATACCCAGCTCTTCGAGCCGGGTCATCCGCACGTGGATGGTGCCGCCGGATACGTGCAGTTGCCGGGCTATTTCGGAATAAGGCAGCTTAGCGTCCTTAACTAATAGATTGATAATGCGGCGGTCGGTGTCGTCTAATTCGTAGGGGCGGGACATGAGTAGGGAAGATGAGAACAAAAAGGCAAGAACTACGTATTGCAAATATCGGCAGTAATAGCGGCCTTCTTTGAAGATTAAATAATTTTTCAATCTTTTTTGAATAAAATTTGCATAATCAAAAAAACCGTCTTACCTTTGACATATCAAAACGCAAACGGCGCGGCGATACAAACCTTGTAGTGTGGTGAAACTGGCAGACACGCCCTCCTATCTCGGGGGTGAAGGCTCCCGGGATAAACCCTCGCTCTTCGGAGCTTGTGGCTAACCGCTTCGTGGAGGTTCAAGTCCTTCCGCTACAGCCAATTAAAAAAGGCGACTTCCTTGCGGAAGTCGCCTTTTTTGTTTTTGAGCGAGATTCAGGGTAGTGTGCACAGGAAGTAGAGACGCAATATTTTGCGTCTTGCGCTCGGTGACGTATCCTGACGCAAGACTCCAACTATTGCGTCTCTACTTCCTGTTTACAATAATCTAGGTTTCGGCTAGCGGCGGGCCACGGCCTGCCGCTGCTGGTACTGCGCCTTGCCGCGGTCGAGAAACTCGCCGAATTTGGCCACGCTGGGCTCGTAGGCTACGGGCGCGGTGAGGGGCTTGTCGGTGGGGTCGTTGGGGTCGAGCACCACGTAGTAGGGCTGGGCGTTGAAGCCGTAGCGCGTGATTTGGAGGTCGGCGTTGCGCTTGCCGAGGGTGGTTTTCAGCTGCTTGTCGCGGGCTGAGACGTACTGCTCGGCGGCGGGCAGCTCGGCTTTATCGTCCACGTAGAGAGCCACTACCACGTAGTCTTCGCGCAGGCGCTTCAGTACCTGTGGGTCGCTCCACACGGAGGCTTCCATCTTGCGGCAGTTCACGCAGGCGTGGCCGGTGAAGTCGATGAAGATGGGCTTGTTCTGCGCCTTGGCGCAGCGCTTGGCCTGCTCCAGGTCGAAGTAGCCATTGAGCCCGTGCGGCAGCTCCAGAAACTCGGCGTAGCGCGGGGCTTCGCACTGCGCGGGCCGGCCGGTAGCGGCCACGGCGGGCGCGCCGCCCTCGGCGCTGGCAATGGAGAAATCGCGGTTGCTCTGGGGCGGCAGGTAGCCGGCCAGCAGCGGCAGCGGCGCACCGAAGAGACCCGGAATCAGGTAGGTCATGAAGCTGAAGGCCAGCACCGCCATCAGCAGCCGGCCCACGCTGAGGTGGCCAATCTCCGAGTCGTGCGAGAGGCGGAATTTGCCCAGCAGGTATAAGCCCAGCAGCGCCGACAGCACTATCCAGAGCACCAGGTACACGTCGCGGGTGAGGATGCCCCAGTGGTAGGCCAGGTCGGCCATGCTCAGGAACTTGAGGGCCAGCATCAGCTCTACAAAGCCCAGCACTACCTTCACCGTATTGAGCCAGCCGCCCGAGCGGGGCAGGCTTTTGAGCCAAGCCGGGAAGATGGCAAACAGCGTGAACGGCAGCGCAAACGCCAGCGAAAAGCCCAGCATCCCGATAACCGGCGTGATGCGCTCGCCCCGCGCCGCCAGGCCCAGGATGCTGGCCACGATGGGCCCGGTGCAGGAAAACGACACCACTACCAGCGTAAGCGCCATGAAAAAGACGCCGCCCCAGCCGCCTTTGTCGGCCTGGGCGTCAATCTTGTTGACCATGCCATTGGGCAGCGTAATCTCGAACAAGCCCAGGAAAGACAGGCCGAACACGACGAACACGGTGAAGAAAATCAAGTTGGGCAGCCAGTGCGTGGCAATCAGGTTGGGGCCGTCTTCGCCCAGCGCCGCCGCCACTACTACCCCAATCAGCACGTAGATGACCATGATGCTGAGGCCGTAAACCAGCGCCTTCAGGATGCCGCGCTGCCGGCTGTCGTTGCCGCTGGTGAAAAATGACACCGTCATCGGAATAAGTGGGAACACGCAGGGGGTGATAAGGGCCCCCAGGCCAAACAGGAACGCGCCGAACGCGAACGCCAGCAGACTTTGCTCGGCGGGGGCGGCGGTGCCAGCCGGGGCTGCCGAGGCGGTGGCAGTAGTGGCCACTGCTGCGGGAGTGGCTACCTTCGCGGCGGTGTCGAGCGCGGCCGGGACGGGCGTGGTAGCGGGCGCGGCGGCGAGCGCCGCCGTATCAACCAGAGCAGAGGTGGCAGCGGCAGTAGTGGTTGCTACCGGGGCCGGGGTAGCGGGTGAGGCCGCCGCGCCGGGCTTAGTAGTGGCGGGCGTGGCAGCAGCAGTAACCGCGCCGCCGGCCACGGCCAGCGGGCCGAAGCTCAGGGTTTCATTGCCGGGAATGCACTTGCCGTCTACATCGGTGCAGCTCTGGTAGTCGGCCTCGGCCTTGATGGTGAGCGCGCCGGGCTGCAACACCTTGATGCGCTGCCGAATCTGGCCGGTATTCTCCCAGTAGGCTACTTCACCCTTGAAAATGGGGTCTTCGGCGTGGTGCGACTTCACCGATATCGGCTTACCCACCAGCTCGTAGGCGGGGCTGGGCTGGAACTTGAGGGTGAACACCGTGGGGCCGACCTCGTCGCTGAAATCGGTGGCGTAGAGGTGCCACTTGGGGTCGATTTTGGCATTGATAATCAGCTCCAGCTCGGTGCCAACGGCCGCTTTGGGCTGGCTCAGGGCCGTGCTTAGGTGCGTGGGAATGAGCACCTGCGCCCCGGCCAGTCGGCTCAGCAGCAGCGTTATAAGTAATAGGTTAAAAAACCGGACGTGTTTCATGGATGCTTAACAGAGAAAGGGCAAAATAAGATACGGCCATTCACTTTTAAGCCGTAAACAATTGCCCCGGCACCAACTCGCCCCGGCAAAGTCCGTACTTTTGACCTTAGAAAGGCTGCCCGACCGTCCGCGTCTGAGGGGAGCCGCCTACATGGTCTTAAAAATACTGCTTACCCTGTTGCTGGTTTTGGTCAACGGGTTTTTCGTCGCCGCCGAGTTTGCCTTGGTCAAAGTGCGCGCCTCTCAAATCGATTTGCGGGCCCAGGAGGGCAACAAGCTGGCCAAGCTCACGCAGAGCATGCTGCATAACTTGGAGGCGTATCTATCGGCTACTCAGTTGGGTATCACAGTAGCTTCGCTGGGCCTGGGCTGGATAGGCGAGAGCGTAGTGGCCGAAGTACTACTGGCCATCATCCACAAGTTCGGGCTCGTCATCTCGCCCGAAACCGTGCATAGCATCGCGCTTGTGGCCTCGTTTGCCACCATCACGGTGCTGCACATCGTCATCGGCGAGCAGGCGCCCAAGGTGCTGGCCATTCAGAAGTCGGAGGCCACGACCCTGGCCATTGCGGCCCCGCTGCGGTTTTTCTACGTCATCACGTTTCCAGCCATCTGGCTGCTCAATACGCTTTCCAACGGCCTGCTGGGTTTATTCGGAGTGAAGGCGGTGCACGGCAGCGACGTGCACACGGCCGAGGAGCTGCGCATCCTGCTCGACCAGAGCAAGGAAAGCGGTGAGATTCAAGACTCAGAGCACGAGTTGATTGAGAACGTTTTTCAGTTCAACGACCGCATGGTGCGCCAGATTATGGTGCCCCGCACCAAGCTCGCCGCCCTCGACGTGAACGCGCCCGAGGACAAGCTGCTCGAAAAGATTTTCAGCGAGGGCTACTCGCGCCTGCCAGTATATGATGGCAGTATCGACAACATCGTGGGCGTGCTCAACGTCAAGGACTTGCTGCCCATCGTGCGGCGCGGCGAGGCTATCGAGCTGGCCCGCATCATGCGCCCGGCCTACTTCGTGCCCGAAACCAAGAAAATCAACCGCTTGCTGCGTCAGTTTCAGCGCAAGCACATCGTAATGGCCATCGTGAGCGACGAGTTTGGCGGCGTGGCCGGCATCGTCACCATCGAGGACATCATGGAGGAGCTGGTGGGCGAAATCCAGGACGAGTACGACAACGAGGTGCCGGTGGTGGAAAAAATTTCCGAAACCGAGTACCGTGTCAATACTTCCACGCCCATCCCCGACGCCAACGAGTACCTCCCCTACCCGCTGCCCGAGGGCGACGACTACGAAACGGTGGGCGGCCTGCTCAACGTGCTCTACGGCAACATCCCGGAGGTGGGCGACGTGGCCGTGCTTGAGCCCTACGAGTTTCGGGTGCTAAGTCGCGCCAGCCGCGTGGTGGAGATGGTGCAGCTGCGGGTGCTCTCGCCCAATGCCGCGCCCGACACCGACCCGCTGGCGGCGTAGTCGAAGCAGCTTAGGCTGGGTTTTGCGCTGGCACCTGGTACTAGCGGCCAGAAAAGCTACCTGTACTCGCCATTTTTGGGCTTCAAGTCATTGGTGATAATCCTCATAAGGTCGAAAAACTGCCAGGCGGAGCACCAGGCGAGTATCGCCAACCCGATAAGGCCCAGGCCTACTAAGCCAGGACCGGAGAATATGCCTCCCAAGAAGCCTAGCAGCAGCAAGTAGGTGCTGGCTACAGTCAAGGTAATGGTAAAAGCGCCCCGCCCGTAGTAGCCCAGGTAGAAGTTATGCAACCCGAACGGAAAGGTCAGCAGCGCTAGCATGATAGCAATAGTTCGCGAGCGGTAGCGCACCGGCTCGATTGCGGGCGCTTGCCGCTGCTGGGGTGCCCGAGCAGCGGCGCTGGCAGTTGCCGCCGCCCGCCGCAGTAGCGGAGCGGGCTTGACATGGATTTGCCGCGGGCGCCGGGCGGCGCGGCGCTGGGGCCGGGAAGCTTTCGGAGGGTAGCTTACGCTGGGTGGTGCGGCCGGTGGCAGGGCTATTATTATCGCCGCGCTTTCCGCTACCGGCGCGGGCGCGATGGCTGGGCAAGCCGCACTTTCAGCGGCTTGCAACGGGTAGCTAGTGCGCTGGCAGGCTCCCAGGCTGCCAAACAACAGCACTGACAGCAACCAGCGGCGGCAGAAGGTGGTAGCGAGTGTGTTCATCTTGGCTAAGTGAAATGGGTGCAAAGCCAAAGTTGACGCCCCCGGCGAATGCAGGCAATGCTAAACGTGCTGCATTCAGACTTTTGCGTCCGCAACTAGCGCGGCCAGAATTCGGCTTTTTACCGTTCTTTCTGCCTTTTCACCCAGCTACAGATGCACTTTTAGGGACTTTACTATTTTCCGCTGCTGCCACACCGGCTACCTACGAGCCAGCTGGCTGGCCTTGACACAGCGAAGCCTTCTTCTTACTACTTGGATAGTAAAAAGAAGGCTTTTAGCGTACTTGAGCCCAGGTGCTTGCGCTAGCCTCTAACCAGGGCAATAAGGAGCAAGATGAGGCCCACGACGAATATTGCGCCACCGATGGTAACCACGACATTGGCGCCGCCAATTAGCCCTCCAAGCAGTATCACGGCCAAGCCAGCCAATATCACCAGTCCTGCCTTTCCTGCTTTAGACGCCGTCTGCGCTACCTGAGTGGTATTTTGACGGGCGGCCTGTGCTTTTGCCAGCTGCTTAACCACTTTTTTTAGTACCAGTTGCTGCACCAATTTGGGGCGTGCTACCGATTGGGCGGCTACGGTGCGTGGCTCTGCTTTGCCCGCGGCCGGTGCCACGGCAACAGCCGTGGGCGCGGTGGCAAGCGGACTGGCCATTACTACGCGGGCAGTAGTCGCTAGGTCGTCCGGCGTGGCCGGAGCAGTAATTTGCTGCGAGCTTATCGGCAGCGGCGTCTGCTGGTTAGCAGCGTAGTTGCCGTGGCTGCAAGAGGCAAAAGCGGTGGCCGCAATACCAAGTGCCAGCAATTTTTGGTAGGTTTTCTTCATGAGAATTGATGGGTAAGCGTTAGCACGCAAAGGTGGCGCACGCAGTTGTCATTCGCGCCACCGAGCGAGGCCAAGCATGTAACATTTGCAAACAAAACTCAGAACCAGCTGGCGTACACCTGATAATTAGCCGCCGTGCGGCGCAGGCCCGCGGCCTGCGCTTCGCTCACGGGCTTTATTTTCTTGGCCGGCACGCCCGCGTAGAGGTAGCCGGGCTCGCAAATGGTATTCTCCAGCACCACGGCCCCGGCCGCGATGAGGCAGCCCCGGCCCACCACGGCGTGGTCCATCACGATGGCGCCCATGCCGATGAGCACGTCGTCCTCGACGGTGCAGCCGTGCACGAGGGCGCGGTGCCCGATGCTCACGCGCGAGCCGATGGTGAGCGCTGCCTTTTCATAGGTGCAGTGCAGTACCGCCCCGTCCTGAATGTTAGTTTCGTCGCCGATGCGGATGCTGTTTACATCGCCCCGAATAACGGCCGTAAACCAGACGGTGCAGCCGCGCCCCAGCACCACGTCGCCGACGATAGTGGCATTGTCGGCCACGAAGCAATCGGGGCCGAGGGTAGGCACAACGCCGTGAACGGGAAGCAGAAGCGCGGGCATGGGCTGGTACTAAAAAGGCTTGTTGGCCGATGAAAGGGCTTCAAAAATAGGCTTTACTTTTGAAGACTATGACGAACCCGCCCCCCGTTTTCACCGAGCGCCAGTGGCTGCTGCGCTACTGGTGGCCGCTGCTGCTAGTGCCTGCCCTGCTGGGACCGCTCATAGCGTGGCTGGCCCCGCGGCACGGCAGCCCGCCGCCCTACTGGGTTTTTATACTTTTTGGGCTGGTAATAGCACTGGTGGCCGGGCTGGTGCTGGAGGTGCGCCTCGACGCGGCCGGGGCACACTACCGGCTGCTGCCGCTGCAATGGCGCTGGCAGCACGTGGCCTGGCCCGAGGTAGCCCGCGCCTACCTGCGCCGCTACGACCCACTGGGCGAGTACGGCGGCTGGGGCATCAAGGGCAGCTCCCAAAACCGGGCCTACAACATTGCCAACGACGAGGGCTTGCAGATAGAGCTGCGCAACGGCCGCCGCGTGCTGCTGGGCACCCAGCGGCCCACCGAGCTGCGGCAAGTGCTGGCCGCCCTGCAAGCAGCCGACGCTACCCGCCCCATTGCGCTGTAACACCAAGCTCCAGCTTGGTGCTACGCCGGGCAATGACGGATAGCTCATTTACAGTAGTTTCTAATTCAGGGTGCCAATGGCACCAAGCCGAAGCTTGGAGCTACACCCGCAGCAGCTGCTTCCAGGTGCCTTTCTCCAGATTATATTTCAGCGTACTCGGCAAAGCCCGCCAGAAGTACTTGCTGGTTTCGACCGCGAAGCTGGGCTGCATGTAGCAGTTGATGGTGCAGCCCTCGCACTGCGGCAGGCGACCTTCGAGGGCGGCCAGGCGCTGGGTTGCGGGCGCGTTGTAGAGGTCGAACAGCCGGCCTTCGATGGGCATTTTCTGCTCGCCGAGGTGGTAGCAGGGCAACACCAGCTCGTTGCTGGGCGAAATGACGAGCGTGGTGCTGGCGGCCCGGCACACGGGCGCGGCCACGTGGTTGCCGCCGTCGCGCCGCAGCGCGATGAAGCCTTCGTTGAGGTACACGCCCCGGCGCTTGCCGAAGGCCGAAAGGAAATCCAACTCGGTGTCGGTGAGGCTTTCGCCAGTTTCGACTTCGCCGTACTCGAAGGCAGGGTTAATAATGAGCATCAGCCCGTTGGGGCGCGTAATGGTGTCGTAGACGACCTGTAAGTCGGCCAGGTTGTGGCGGAAAACGGTGAACAGAATATCGGGCCGCTCGCCCAGCTCTTTGGCCAGGCGAATGCTTTCGAGCACGAAGTCGTAGCAGGCCACGCCGCGCCCTTTGTCGTGGGTAGCGCGGTCGGCCGAGTCGAGCGAGAAGTGTAGCATATCGACCAGCCCGCGCAGCTTTTCGGCATTTTTGGGGTAGAGCAGGCCATTAGTCGTCACGGTCGTGATGAAGCCCAGCTGCTTGGCCAGCGCCAGAAACTCGGGTAGCTGCCGGTGCAGCAGCGGCTCGCCGCCCGTGAAATCAATGACTTTTACGCCCAGCCGCTTGAGGTCGCGCAGGTTTTTCTCGACGTCCTCCAGCGTGATATACGGCGAAGGCTTCTCCCAAATATCACAGAATGAGCACTTGGCATTGCAGCGGTACGTGACGTAGTAGTTGCAGAGGACGGGATGGCGAACGAGACGCATAGATAAAGGTAGCCCAGATGTAGGGTAAGCTTTAGCTTGCCTTTTCCACAGTCCAAAAGCTGTAGGGTAAGATTTAGCCTACCAATCGTGGAAAAGGCAAGCTAAAGCTTACCCTATACACACTAGTGCGGCAGCTTGCCCCAGGCCGCCGCGTCCCAATGCTGCGGCGTGGCGGCTAACGCCTCCGCCGTGGCTTCGCCAAAATGCTCGCGGTAGTAGTCGCAGAAGCCCTTGAGCGGACAGCGCGGGCAATTAGGGCGCTGAAAAAAGCAAATCTGCTGCCCGTGCCAGTAGTTGTGCTTGTGAAAGTTGAACAAGCCTTCAGGGTCGAGGTGGGGCTTCAGCAAATCGAGCAACACGTGGTGGGCTTTCTCTACCGACACCTTCGGCCCGATGACGCCGAGGCGCTGCATCACACGGTGCACGTGGGCATCGACGGGCAGCACGGGCTTACGAAAATTGAAAAGCAACACCAGCGAAGCCGTTTTCAGGCCGATGCCGGGCATATCGGTGAGCCACGCCATGGCGCGCTCGGTGGGCCAGTCGGCCAGAAAATCGAGCGAAAAGCTACCACCCGTTTCGGCTTTGATGCGCCCCAATATCTCCTGAATGCGCGGGGCCTGCGTGGCCGGCCAGCGCGTGGTGCGAATGGCGTGAATCAGGCCATCGAGCGGGGCAGCCAGCACGCCCTCCCAGTCGCCGTAGGCTTCGAGCATCCGGTCGTAGGCCAGTTCCTCGTCGGCGTGGGTGGTGCGGTGCGAGAGCAGCGTCGAAATAAGCTCGCGCATGGGCGTGCGCCGCGCCGCCGTAGGCACGGGGCCGAAAAAAGTATTCAGGATGGTATGGTCGGCCAGCGCCTTGTCGAGCGGCGAAGAAGTATAAGTCGGCACCACGGATTCAACGGTTTTTTCGGATTAGTCAGATTTTGTAGTCAACTCCTCAAACGAAAAAAGGCCGCCCAAAGGCGACCTTTTCTTAGCAAACGAACCACTTAGCCAGCCCGCGCAGCGGGCGTATCCGTTAAATCCTACAAATTCGTTTGAATCTGCGGTCTACAGCGTGCCTTTCTTGGCGGCTTTCTGCATCTTCTCGTTGGCGAAGATGGCTACCTCCACGCGGCGGTTGGCAGCTTTGCCGGCCTCCGTAGCGTTGGAGGCTACTGGCTGCGACGAGCCGTAGCCCGTAGCCGTGATGCGGCTGGTGTCCACACCTTTAGCGGTCAGCTCGTTGGCTACGGCCTGGGCGCGGCGCTGGCTCAGGGGCTGGTTGATAGCGTCGGAGCCCGAAGCATCGGTGTGGCCGTCGATGACGATGTTGGTGTCGGCGTATTTCTGAAGCGTGTTGGCCAGCTCATCGATGTTGCCGGTGGCAGCCGAGGTCAGCGACGACGAGTTGGAGCCGAACAGGATGCCCGAGGCAAAGGTGATTTTGATGCCTTCGCCCACGCGCTCTACGGTCGCGCCTTCGAGGTCGCGGCGCAGCTCGGCGGCCTGCTTGTCCATCTTGCGGCCGATGAGTGCGCCCGCGCCGCCACCTACTACCGCGCCCAGGATGGCCCCCTTGGCCGTGCCCGACTTGCCGCCAATGACGCGGCCCAGAATAGCCCCGCCGGCCGCGCCACCCAGGCCGCCGATAATGCCGCCTTTAGCGGTTTTGCTCATGCCTTTGGGCTTGGCCGTCGATACCGTCGAGGTTTGGGCCTGGGCAAAGTGGCCAACTACCAGCAGCAGCGCCAGCAGGTAAGAGAAAGAGAATCGCAGGGTTTTCATGAAATAAAAATGAATGAAAGAGGACTACTTTTTGGTGCGCAAACAGCTACGCTGGGCAAGTTCGGCACGTTACAACCACCTTGCCAAATATTCGTGCCAACCCGCCCTACATTGGTGGAAAGGCACTATTTTTCCTTTTTAAAGGCCACAAAAAACCCGGCACTGGGCCGGGCTTGGGTTGCTTGCAGCGAATAGCCACTTATTTGTTTTTGTAGCGGTAGTAGCGGGCAGGGTCTTTCTTTTTGTCTTGCTTGCGGCCAATGGCCCCGCCGCCCACAGCACCAGCGCCAGCGCCGAGCACGGCCCCGGTTTTGCCGCCAATGAGGCCGCCTACTACGGCCCCGCCTACGCCGCCCGCTACGGCGCCTTTAGCCTTGCGGCTCCAGCCCTTGGGCTTGTCCTGGGCGTGGGCCGTGGTGCCAGCCAGCACGAAGAAAGTCAGCAATAAAGCAAAAATTCGGGTGAACGCTTTCATATCAAAAAGAGAATTTAAGAGAGAGGAAGGAAACGCTGTGGCCGCCGATAGCCACCACGGTAGTTTTTAACGAAAGCGGCCAAATAGAGTTGTGCTACGGGCACAAAAAAGGCCTGCGGCTGAATGCCGCAGGCCTTTTTAAGGCTCAGGTTAGTTTGGCGCTTAGAGCGTGCCTTTTTCGGCAGCTTTCTTCATTTTTTCGTTGGCGAAGATGGCTACTTCCACGCGGCGGTTGGCTTGGCGGCCCTCCACGGTGGTGTTGTCGGCCACGGGGTCGGCCGAGCCGAGGCCCTTGGTGCTGATGCGGCTGCTGGCCACTTCCTGCGCGGTGAGGCTGTTGGCCACGGCCTGGGCGCGGCGCTCGCTCAGGGGCTGGTTGATGGCGTCGGTGCCGGTGTTGTCGGTGTGGCCCTCAATCAGCACGTTGGTGTCGTTGTATTTCTGGAGGGTAGCGGCGAGCTTGGCGATGTCCGACTGCGAAGCCGGGCGCAGGGCGCTACTGTTGGTGTCGAACAGGATGCCCGAGTCGAAGGTGATTTTGATGCCTTCGCCCACGCGCTCTACTTTGGCGTTGGCCATGTCGCGCTGTAGTTCAGCAGCTTGCTTGTCCATGCGGCGGCCGATGATGGCCCCCGTGCCGCCGCCCACGGCCGCGCCCAGGATAGCGCCGGCCGCCGTGCCCCGGCCACCCCCGATGAGGCCGCCTACTACGCCGCCCAGCACCGCGCCGCCGCCGGCCCCAATGAGGCCGCCTTTGTTGGCTTTGGTCATGCCGGTTTTGCGCTGGCCGGTGCCGTTGGCGCTGGATAAAGAGCCGTCGGAGGCAGTACGCGACGAGGCGCACGAGCCGAGCAGCATTACAAAGGCCATCAGCGTGGCCAGGAGAGACTTAGGAGTAGTCATAAAAGTGGATTGGTGAAGAGTGGATGGTTTCACAACCTGGCCTTATACGCAAAAGCCTGCCCCGGTTGCCGGGGCAGGCTTTTCAAAGGCTGTGCCAAAGGTGGGTTTTTGGATGAGCGGATGAGCGGATGAGCGGATGAGTGGATGAGTGGATGGTAGTGTCATGCTGAGCGTAGCGAAGCATCTCTGCCGCTTCATCCAAACCGTTCAACGAAGCGATAGAGATGCTTCGACTGCGCAGCGCTCAGCATGACACTACCATCCACTCATCCACTCATCCACTCATCCACTCATCCATTCATCCACTACTTCACCATCCCCAGCAAGTCGGCCAGGCGCTGCTTGAGCTCGCGGCGGTCCACGATGAAATCCAAAAAGCCGTGCTCGAGCACAAATTCGGCGCTCTGGAAGCCTTTGGGCAGGTCTTTGCCGATGGTTTCCTTGATGACGCGGGGGCCCGCGAAGCCGATGAGCGCGCCGGGCTCCGAGATATTGAAATCGCCGAGCATGGCGAAGCTGGCCGTAACGCCGCCCGTGGTGGGGTCGGTGAGCAAGCTCACGTAGGGCACGCCGGCCTCAGCGAGTAGCGCCAGCTTGGCCGAGGTTTTGGCCATCTGCATCAGCGAGTAGCCGGCCTCCATCATGCGGGCCCCGCCCGACTTGGAAATCATGAGAAAGGGCACCTTGTGCTGGCGGGCGTAGTCGATGGCGCGAGCTATTTTTTCGCCCACCACCGAGCCCATCGAGCCGCCGATGAAGCGGAAATCCATGGCCGCCACTACCAGCGGCCGGCCGGCGCTGAGGCCGTGGGCCGTGCGCACGGCGTCTTTGAGGCCGGTGCTGCGCTCGGTGGCCTGCACGCGCTGCGGGTAGGCCTTGGTATCCACGAAGTTGAGCGGGTCGGCCGAGGTCAGGTTGGCGTCGAGCTCCTCAAACTGACTCTCGTCGAAAAGCAGCTCGAAATACGTGAGGGCGTCGATGCGGTCGTGGTAGCCGCAGTTGCCGCACACGTGGCTGAGGCGGCGGTGCTCGGCCATGGTTACCACCGTTTTACACTCGGGGCACTTGTACCATAGCCCGTCGGGAGTCTCCTTTTTTTGCTCGGTAGGAGTGATAATGCCCTTTTCTTGTCGCTTAAACCAAGCCATAATTGAAGTGAGAACGCTGTGGGCCGGCAGCCGGGGCTAGCTAAAGCACGGGCCGCAGGGGCGGGGTACAGATGTAGTTATAGGTAAAAAACAGCCGGCTACCAAGCCGGCCGGCCTCGAAAATCAGGTAGGACTCCGGCTTGAAGCAATAAGACGAAAGGGGCAAAATGCCGCCCTGGCTCAGCTTTTGGGCAGAAGGGTGGGCAAAGGTACGGCGGCAAAAATTGCGGTAACTTGGCGGGCAAAACCCAATTTCCTTCCGTTTTTATGTTTTCTGCAAAATCTACGGCCCGACGCGCCTACCCGCTCACGCTGGCCCTGGTAGCGGCGGCCGGCCTCAGCCTCAGCAGCTGCGTTACGGCCAAGCGCTACGACGACCTGCAAGCCCGCCAGCGCAACGAAGAGCAGGCCCGCCTCGCCGCCGAGCAGCAAGCCCGCCAGGCCAAGGCCGACCTGCAAAAAACCAACGACGTACTCACCGAGCTGCGCGCCGACCAGAAGCGCCTCATCGCCGACTCGACCCAGACCGGCAGCGCCCTGCGCCGCACCCGCGCCCTCTACACCCAGCTCACCGAAAGCTACGATAAGCTGCTCAAGAACAGCGACCGCGCCCTCGCCGACCGCAACAGCGAGTACGGCAAGCTGGCCAAAGACCTCGCTACCCGCGAAGGCGAGCTCGGCACCCTCGACCAGACGCTGCGCAAAAGCAAGGCCGACAACGACCGCCTCGCCGCCGACCTCACCGCCCGCGAAGCCCGCCTCAAAGAGCTGACCCAGGCCCTGGCCGACAAAGACCGCGCCGTGAACGACCTGAAGGCCCGCGTGAGCAAGGCGCTACTGTCCTTCAACAGCAACGAGCTGCAAGTGAAGCTCAAAGACGGCAAGGTGTACGTGTCGTTGTCCGAGCAGCTACTCTTCAAGTCGGGCTCGACTAAAGTCGACCCCAAGGGCCAGGAGGCCCTGAAAAAGCTCGCCGCCGTGCTGCAAGAGCAGAAAGACGTGAACGTGGTAGTAGAAGGCCACACCGACACCGTGCCCATGCGCGGCTCGGGTGCCATTCAGGACAACTGGGATTTGAGCGCGCTGCGCGCCACCGAAATCGCGCGCCTGCTGGCCACCAGCGGCGTCACGCCGGCCCGCATCACGGCCTCGGGCCGCTCGCAGTATGTGCCCGTAGCCGCCAACGACACGCCCCAAAACCGGGCCATGAACCGCCGCACCGAGATTATCCTCACGCCCAAGCTCGACGAGCTGTTTCAGATACTCGACAGCAGTAGCGGCGCGGCCGCGCCGGGTAAGTAACCTATTGTTTGCAAGCGCAGTAAGCAGCGAGTACCTTGGGCCACTTTCCCACTTCACTCCTGCTTACTGATGCAAACTGCTACTCCTTTTCGCTGGCTGGCGGCCTTGGTGCTGTGGCTGGGGCCGCTGCTGGCGGCGCACGCTACCCATGTGCTGGGCGGCGAGATTACCTACAAGCCCGTGGCCTCGACCACAGCGGGCGTGCCGCGCTACCGCGTGGCCGTGCAGCTATTTCGTGACGCTGCCGGCGCTATGCAAAACACGGTAGCCCTTACCTGTAGCCGTGGGAGCTGCAACGCCTCGGCCCCTGGCAGCTTTACCGTTACGGTGCCCCGGCTAGCGGCAACCTCCACTTATTCGCTTGGCTGCACCAATTTTTTCCTCACCACCTATCAGGTTTTGCGGTTTGAAACCGACGTAGATTTACCAGCTGACCAATGGACGCTCAGTGTTACCGAAACGAACCGACAACCTAACATCGTTAACCTGACTAACTCCATTAATACAAGCTTTTACATCAGTACTTACCTAAATAATACGCTGATTGCGCAGAATACATCACCTACGTTTTTGTCGACGCTACTGCCGTATATTACTAATAGCCAAGCCCCACGCTATAGCTTCAGTGCATTCGACAGCGAGGGCGACTCGCTTGCCTACCAGTTTATAATGCCCCAGCAAGGCCTTATGCCCACCGCTGGCTGTGGCGCGCCTGCCACTGGTGCGCAGCTGGTGCCCCACTTTCAGATAAGTGCCGCAACTGGTGCACTCACCACCCTAGCACCAGGCACCCAACAAGGATTTTATACAGTAGCTGTACGGGTAAATGAATTTCGGCGCCTAAATGGTAATTGGCAGCAGATTGGGTATGTCGCCCGTGATGTTATTTATCTGGCCAGCCCGCTTTCAGCCAACCAGACGCCGCGCTTCACGGCCCTGCGCCTGAATGGCGCTACTACCACGCAGCCGCTCGGCCAAACCATCCGGGTGCAGCCGGGGCAGGCGGTGACGCTGGCCCTGGAGGCCGCCGACCCCGATGCGGGCCAGGCGCTGCGCTTCGAGAGCCAGGCGCCCGGCATCATCCCCGGCCTGAGCTTGCAAACCACCGGCGCGACCTCGGCGCAGCTGACCTGGCAGGTGCCGGCCACGCTGCCGCCCGGCCGCTACACCGCCACCGTGGCCGTGCTCGACAACGGCTGCCCCAACGCCAGCGAGGAATACACCTTTTCGTTTTTGGTAAGCAACACGGTCCTGGCCACCCGCACCGCTGCCACGGCTACCGACGTATTCCCGGTACCCTTCCGCGAGCAGGTGCAGTTCACCACTGCGCCCAACCAGGCCGTCATTCTGGTCGATGCGCTGGGGCGCGAGGTGGCCCGCCTCACCAGCTCTGCTACTGGGCTGGTGCGCTGGCAGCCCGCTGCCGCGCTACCCGCCGGCCTCTACCTGGCCCGCGCAGCCGGCACTGGCCAGCCGTTGGCTCGCCTGCTACGCGCTGATTGAGTACGGTTTAGCTTAACTCAGGTGACTAGCCCGCCTAGCTTTACGCCAGGTGGGTTTTTTTCATCATTTTTTAATATAAGGCCTTTATTGCTTCCAATTAAACCTTATCATTGCATTTATATACAGTCATTTGCCTTTGAAAAACTTTTACCCTTTCCAACCCATGCACACCCCCACCTCATTTCGCTGGCTGCTGGCGCTGCTGCTGGCTTTTGGCTGTTTCTCGGCCGCGCGGGCTACCCACATTCGGGGCGGCGACATCACCTACGCTACTATCGCGTCGACTACGGCGGGCGTGCCGCGCTACCACGTGGTAGTGCGCAACTTCGTAGAGATTGGTAGTGCGGCCACCAGCTCTGCCGTCTCGCTAAATGCCAACCGGGGTGGATGCAATGCCTCGACGCCCATAAGCTTTCCTACGGTACCCCGCACTCAGCTCTTCAATAGCAGCCTACAGACGTGCGGCACCGTCAATCCGCTGTACCAGATAGCCGTTTATGAAATCGACATTGACCTGCCCCTACCCACCGGGCCGTGGGTATTGAGTTCTTTTTCGGGTGCCCGGACGGGTACCATCATGAACCTGCAAAATCCCCTCTCGCAGAACATCTACCTGACTGCCTACCTCGATAACAGCGTAGTAACCCAAGATATATCGCCGGTTTTTCAGTCGCTGCTTCAGCCCATCGTGGGCACCAGCGCACCCATGCCTTTTAGCATGAGCGCCTTCGACGCCGATGGTGACTCGCTGGCCTACGAGCTGATACAACCCGCGAACGCGTGCAACCAGCCTATTCCTTACAACCCAAGCAACTTTGCCCCACACTACACCATCAGCGCTGCCACTGGCGCGCTGACCGCCACGGCGGCGGCCAGCACCAGCGCGCAGGGCTACTACGTTATTGCGGCCAAGGTGAGCGCGTACCGCAAAATGGGTAACAACCGCTGGCTGCTCGTTGGCTACGTTATCCGCGATACGATGTACCTGCTGTTTCCGAATACCAACCAGCCGCCCACCTTCACGACTATGCAAGTGAATGGCGGGGCCGCGCAGCCGCTCAGCACCACCGTGACCGCGCTACCCGGCCAAACCGTGAACGTGCTGCTGCAAGCCACCGACCCCGACGCCACGCAGCAGTTGCGCTTTGCCAGCGCCGCTGCGGGCGTGGTGCCCGGCCTGAGCCTGGCCCAGGTGGGCACTACTGGCAGCGCGCAGCTGAGCTGGCAGGTGCCGGCTACGCTGCCACCCGGCCGCTACCCGCTCATCATCTCGGTATTCGATAATGGCTGCCCCTACAATGCCAGCGAGGAGCGCACTATTGTGTTCGTAGTCAATGGCAACCGCCCGCTGGCCACCCGCGCGGCGGCCACGGCTACCGACGTGTACCCCGTGCCCTTCCGCGAGCAGGTGCAGTTTACGACTGCGCCCAATCAGGCCGTTATCTTGGTCGATGCGCTGGGGCGCGAGGTGGCCCGCCTCACCAGCTCTGCTACTGGGCTGGTGCGCTGGCAGCCCACTGCCGCGCTGCCCGCTGGGCTTTACCTCGCTCGTTCGGCAGCCAGCGGCCAGCCCCTGGCACGCCTGCTCCGCGCCGAGTAGGCTGCGTAAAACCAACAAAAAGCCCGTTCCATTTGCGTGGAACGGGCTTTTTGCGTTGTACTAAGCTAGGACGTTTTTGTACTAGCTTAGGGCGAATACCTTTAAAGCGTCACGGACAGGCGCGTGAAGTAATACGCGCCGTTGAAGCCGAATTGGTTGGCATTGTAGAGAAAGCGGCCCCGGTTGGAGTTATCCACGCTGGAGCTGTAGCTGGTAGCGCCGACGCTGAAATTGTTGGGGTCGTTGCGCGGGTCTACTATCACCTTGTCGGGGTACACGTTGAAGAGGTTATTCACGCCCACCGTGAGGCCGACTTGCTTGATAAGCTGGTAGCTCACGGTAAGGTCGGTAATCCACTTGGCCGAGAAGGTCTGGTCGAGGTAGGCGCGCGCCGGGTCCTGGTCTTTGGTTTGCACCTCGCCAAAGCGCACGCTACGGGCCTCTACCCCAAACTTGCCCAGCGCGTAGTTGGCCGTGAGCAGGATTTTGCTGCGCGGGTTGCCGTTTTCGAGGCGGGTGCGCTGCTGGCGGTTGAAGAGCGTGTTCTGGAGGTTGGTGGTGCCGGCGGTCTGGTCGTTGTTGATGGTGCTCGACGAGCTGTTGAAGCTGCGCACCACCGTTTCGTTGAAGTTGGCCGCCGCCGTGAAGCCCAGCGTGCTGCGCTCATTGAGGCGCAGGCGCTCGCTCAAGACCACGTCGAGGCCGCGGGTGCGGGTGTTTACGGCATTGGCGAAGAACTGCACACCCGTCACGTCGGTGTTGCGCAGGATGTTGGCCACGGTGGGGTTGCTGGTCGAAAACTGCGACGACAGCACGATGCGGTCGCGGATGTCGAGCTGGTACACGTCGGCCGTGAAGGTGAACGTGCGCAGGAAACGCGCCGTGACGCCGAGGCTGTAGTTGGTCGATTTTTCCTGCTTCAGCGACTCTACCCCGAAGCCCGGCTGGGTCGTGTTGTTCACGTCGTTGCGCACGATGGGGTTGTCGTTGTTGGCGGTGAGCACCTGGCGCGGGTTGCCGCTCACAAACTGCGTGGCCGTGCTCGTGAAGTAGCGCTGCTGCAGCGAGGGCGCCCGAAAGCCGTTGCCGATGGTGCCGCGCACCGCAATGGCATCGGTGAGGCTGAAGCGGGCGCTGGCCTGCCCGCTCACGTTGCCGCCAAAGTCGCTGTAGCGCTCGGCGCGGCCGGCTAGGTGCACCAGCAGCCGCTCGGTAATGTCGCTTTCCAAATCGAGGTAGCCGGCCAGGTTGGTGCGGGTTTTGTTGAGCGCATCCTGCGGCTGGTAGCCGGGAAACACTTGCGAGCCCGAGGCCGTGGGCGCGCCGTTCAGCAGCCGCCCGCCATTGATGTACGAGGCGTATTCGCCCCGCCCAATCAGGAAATTATCGACCCGAAACTCGCCCCCAAACGCCACGTTGAGCGTGGCCAACGGCCCTACCTGCTCGAAGCGCCGCGTGAAGCCTAGGTTGGTCGTGTTTTGCAAAAAAGCCAGCCGGCCGGCGTAGAAGTCGGTCGGGTTCACGCCCACCAGATTTGGCCCTTGCGGCAGCGAGGCGTTTACCGAGCCGCTCACGTTGTACACCATCTCGTTGCGGCCGAAGGTGTTGCTGAGGTCGGCCGCGAAGCCGCCCACCGTTTTGCGCACGCCCACGATGGCCGACTGGTCGTAGAGCGTAACGTCGATAAACGGCAAATAGCCGTTAGGATAAATGTTGAGGTCGATTTGGGTGAGCGCGGTAGGCAGGCGGTTGAAGCCCGCCGCGTGGCTGGTGCGGTAGGCCGCGTTGCCCATCAAATACACCTCGTAGCCGCTACCCAGGCGGTAGCCCGCGTTCAGGAAGCCCGAAAAATTGCGCAGCGCCGACTGCCCCACTCGGATGTTGCGGCGGTCGTAGCCGCGCTGGGCCACCAGGGCATCGTCCTGGGCCTTGAGGTCGCGGCGCGCCTGCTCGGTGTTGGCCGAGGCCGGGTAGTTGCCGCTGGCATCGCCGGAGTAGATGAGCGGCGCGGTGTCGGCAAACGCCCGGTTGGTGTAGCCACGATTCAGCAATTGGCCGCCAATGTCGAGGAAACCGCGCTTGTTCAAGCCGATGCCGATGTTGACGTCAACCTGTTCGGTTTTGCCGTCGCTTTCTATAGTTTGGCCGTAGAGGCCGGTGGCCTGCACGCCGGTGGTGTCGTCTTTGAGCTGAATATTGATGACGCCCGCGATGGCATCGGAGCCGTAGAGTGCCGCCGCACCGTCGCGCAGCACCTCGATGCGCTTGATGGCGGCCGTGGGAATCACGTTGAGGTCGGTGCCCACCGAGCCGCGCCCCACCGTGCCGTTGATGTTCACGAGGGCCTGCTGGTAGCGGCGCTTGCCGTTCACGAGCACCAGCACCTGGTCGGGGCCGAGGCCGCGCAGCGTAGCCGGGTCGGCGGCGTCGGTGCCGTCCGAGATAGTCTGGCGGGCCGACTGAAACGACGGGGCCACGTAATTGAGCACCTGGCTGACGTCGGTTTGGGCGAAGGCCTTGATTTCGCGGGCCGAAATAACGTCGACCGGCGAGGCCGTGAGCACGTTGGAACGGCCGATGGCGGCCCGCGAGCCGGTCACGACCACGTCGCCAAGGTCGGTGGCCGAGGCGACCAGGCGCACCTCCACAGTGGGGCGGCCCTGCACCGGCACCTGCTGGGTGGCAAAGCCCAGCGCCGACACCGTGAGCGTGGCCTGCGGCGACACCGAGAGCGAGTAATCGCCGTTGGCCCCGGTGGCGGTGCCGTTGGTGGTGCCGCGCTCGAGCACGGTAGCGCCCGGCTGGGCCTCGCCGCTGGCGCTGAGTACCCGGCCAGTGACGGTGATGTTTTGGGCGTGGGCCGCCAGCGCGGCCACGACTAGGGCGGGCGTAAGTAGGCTTCGTTGCATAATGAGCTACCTGAATAAGTGGTTGAAAACGGGGGATAGTACGTTGTACGTCACGGCTTTGCAAAAGCCGACGTATCAGCCACCGGCCTAAGCTGGCGTGTGGCGCTACCCGCAAAAGATGAGAGAATTAAAAAAGCGTCGCCGCAGCGATTAGCTGAAAACCTACGCGCGACAACACGCCCCGCCTGCCGGGCGGCAACAACACAAACAGCAGGCTAGGGGCAGACGCATAAGCAGCAAAAGCGCTTGGGTAACTATGGCGCTTGAAACTGAGATGCCCGAATTTTGTTCGTTGCTCGCAATAGTAAGACCGAGTTTAACTCCTGTACTTACTACTCTATATCAGCACCTTATCTCACAAATAATTATTTCCACCACTGCGAATTCAGCGCCCCTTGCGCCACCTCCACGCGCTGCCCTGGCGCGGGCAGCAGTAGCGGCACGGTGGGCGCGGCGGCTTCCAGCAGCCGCTCTACCGGCTGCCGCCAGGCGTGCAAAGCCAGGTTGAAGGTGCCCCAGTGCAGGGGCAGCAGCGGCCCGCCGCCCAGCAACTGGTGCGCCCGCAGCGCCTCGTCGGGGCCGAGGTGGATGTCGGCCCACTCGGCATCGGCCGCGCCGATTTCGAGCATCAGGAGGTCGAAGGGACCGAACCGCTCGCCTATCTGCCGGAAGGCTTCGTCGAACGGCCCCGAGTCGCCGCCGAAAAACACGCGGTGCCGCGGCCCTTGCAGCACCCAGGAGGCCCACAGCGTGCCATCGCGGCTGAGGCCGCGGCCCGAAAAATGCCGGGCTGGTGTGGCCGTGAGCTTAAAATCGGGGGCTACGGCTACTTCGTCCCACCACGTCAGCTCCGAGATTTTGGCGGCGGGCACGCCCCAGCGGCGCAGGTGCGCGCCCACGCCCCGCGGGCAGTAGAAGCGGGCGGTGCGCCCGGCCAGCGCCCGCACGGCGGCCGGGTCGAGATGGTCGTAGTGGTCGTGCGAGAGGATGATGCCATCGAGCGGCGGCACGTCGGCCAGCGCCAGCGGCGGGGCAAAAAACCGCTTGGGCCCCACTAGCGGCGTGGGCGACACGCGCTGGCACCACACCGGGTCGGTGAGGAAGCGGCGGCCATCGACCTCCAGCAGCACGGTGCTGTGGCCCAGCCAGGTGGCGCGCAGCGCGGCGGCCGGCACGGGCGCGGCCAGCGCCGCCGCATCGGCCCGAAACGGGCCGAGCGGGCGGCGGGGCGCACGCTCGCCCTTCTCGAAGAGGTAGCGCCGTAGCAGGGCCGCGTAGCCCGAGGACGGGTCTACGCGGGTGGGCAACACATTGCGGTATTTGCGGCCGTCGTGGCCGGGCTGAAGCAGCATGGGAGTTGGTGTAAAGCGTCTGTTGTTGCGAGCGCAACGCAGCAATTACCCCCGTTTGGGCTACTCGCCGGGCACCGCGTGGGGCGATTGCTGCGCTACGCTCGCAACAACAGACGTTTTTATCTCCTCATTACTTTACCCCGTTAGCCAGCCAGCAAGCCTGGCCCGAATATCCGACGGTTTGCCCCAGCCAGCAGCCGCACTGGCGCGGCCAGCAGGTAGTTTTTACCAGCGTAATCGCCGAAAACAGCAGTGCAGCCGGCTTGCCCCACCGCCGCGAGCGAGGGCTAAGCCCACCGCCATGAACGACGAAGGAGGCCGGGCCGGCCGGCTGGCTTTTCGGCGAGCGATGTCGTTGCGGGCGGGCGTTAGCGCAGTTGCTGCTGCACCACGGGCAGGGCACGCTGGGCCCACTGCCGCATCTGGGCGGGCGTATAGTGCAGGCCATCAGCTACTACCTGGCTGGCATCGCCGGCGGCGGCGCGCGTAAGCGGCGTGATATCGACGAAGGCCACCCCGGCGCGCTGGCATTCTTCGTGGGCGGCTTGGTTGAACTGGTTTATTTCCTGGGCTATTTGGGCTTGGTCGTGGGCGGCGGCAAAGGGCGTCTGCCCCCAGTCGGGGATGGAAAGCACTACCACGTGGCGCGGCTGCCCGCCGGCAAAGGCTACGGCCGTGGCCAGCAGCGCCCGAAACTCCTGTTGGTACTGCGCCAGCGACTGGCGGCGGTACTGGTTGTTGACCCCAATCAGCAGCGACACCAGCCCGTAAGGTTGGTGCAGGTTGGCTTCCCGAATGGCCTCTTGCAGCTCGGCCGTGGTCCAGCCGGTGCGGGCGATGATGGTGGGCTGGCCCAGCGGCAAGCCCTGCGCCTGGGCCAGCGCGGCCAGCTGCACCGGCCAGCGGCCGGCCTCCGGCGCGCCTTCGCCGATGGTGTACGAGTCGCCGAGCGCGAGGTAGGAGATGGTGGCCGCGGGCGGGGTCGTCGTTGTCATGGGCACGTGGGTGGCGCAGCCGGTCAGCAGGCCAAGAAGAAAAATCAAAACTAAACGCATAAGCAAGGAGAAGCGACCCGCTGGCAGGCGCAAGGCAGTGGCCAACTGCCTGCGCCTGCCAGCGGGCCCGGCTAGGCGGCCGTGGCTACGGCCGCGGGCTGGGCCCGCTGGCGCAGCAACTGCCAGGTTTGGCGCAGGCCCGCCTCGCGGCGGTACAGCTGCCAGATGCCGCCCACCAGCACCACGGCAAACAGGCAGGCCACTACCTCGGGCCAGAACAGCACAGTAGTGTGCACCTTATCGGGGGGCAGCTGGAAGGAAAAGGCCGCTTCGAGATTCAGGAAATACGCCGCCGAAAACAGGCAAAACAATACGTAGCGCTGCCGCAAGATGGCGTAGCTACCCAGCAAGATGAGGGCGGGGTGCCAGTAGCGCTCGTGCATCTGGGTATTGAAAAAGCAGAACACCACCGGTATCAGCCCCAGGCTGAGCAGCACCAGCGCGTAGTCGTCGGGGCCGAAGGTGGCGCGGGTGCGCAGCTTGTGCAGGGTGCGCAGCCCCAGCGGCAGCAGCACCACCGCCGAGGCCAGCATAAAGCTCAGCAGGCCCCACTGCTTGTAGGTGAGGCCGGCCCACACCGTGGTGTCGGGCACGCCGTAGGGGTGCAGCAGCAGCGCCCACATATTAAAGCAGTTCATGCTGGCGATGGGGAAGTAGCCCACGGCCCCGTACACGAGGTTTACTATCGTGCGCACGTTGCCCGCCACAATGTAGGGCAGCAAAATGAGCAGCTGCACCGCCGCCGCCAGCAGCACGCCCTGCACCAGCCGGCGCGGGGCCAGCCACCACTGCGGCACCCACAGCAGCAGCAGGGGCGGCAGGAAAATGATGCCCTGGGTTTTCATGTTCACGGTGAGCACAAACAGCACCAGGCTGCTGAGCACCCGCCGCCGCAGCGCCTGCACAATGGCCGCGAAAGCCAGCGTGGCCAAAATGGCATCGACCTGCTCCCAGGCCATGGTATCGTACATGTAGCCGATGTTGAGCAAAAACAGCAGCGACAGCAAAAAGCGCTGGTTGCTATCGCCCCAGCCAAAAAACCGCACCGCCCAGATGGCCCCCCAGAAGTCGAACACCAGCGTCACTATCTTCAGCAAATGCCGGTAGCGGTAAATGTGGTCGGCCCCGTGAAACAGCCGCCCAAAGCCAAACAACACGTACTGGTACAGCGGGTTGTAGTTGTTGGTATCGACCTCGTAGCCGCTGGTGAGGCCGTAGGCATCCATGTGGGTGGCCCAGGCCACCCAGCAGGCCACGTCGGTGAGGTGGCCGGCCTTGGGCGTCAGCAGTATCAGCAGCGTGAAGAGCAGCAGGTACAGCAGCCAGTGCGACCGCGAGGGGTAGGCAGACGAGGAGTGGTCGGGTAGCATGGAGGGAAACGGGATGCTTTTAACCATCAAAGGTAACGCCTCGCCCTGCCAGGCATTGCCCGGGCTACTCGTTGGGCTTCGGCACCAGGCAATACGAAGGGCGGGCACCAAGCACGAACTACTAAGTTCGCGCCCGGCACCCGCCCTACTGGCTTATCGGCCGCAATGCCAGCCCTACCCTATCGCTTGCGCCAGGTCGGCTATCAAATCCTCGGCATCCTCAATGCCCACGCTGAGGCGAATGAGCGAGTCGCTGAGGCCGGCCTTGCGGCGCTGCTCGGCCGGGATGCTGGCGTGCGTCATGGTGGCGGGGTGGCCGCTGAGGCTTTCCACGCCGCCCAGGCTTTCGGCCAGGGTGAAGAGCTGAAATTTCTCCAGCACCGCGATGGCATCTTCCTGCTTATCGCCTTTCAGCACAAAGGAAATCATGCCCCCGAAGTCGCGCATCTGGCGGGCGGCCACGGCGTGGTTGGGGTGGGTTTCGAAGCCCGGCCAGTACACTTTTTCCACCTTGGGGTGCTGGCGCAGGTACTCGGCCACGGCGCGGCCGTTTTCGCAGTGGCGCTGCATACGCAGGTGCAGGGTTTTGAGGCCGCGCAGCACCAGAAAGCAGTCTTGCGGGCCGGGCGTGCCGCCGCACGAGTTTTGGTAAAAGCTAAGGTCTTTGAGCAGCTGGTCGTCGTTGAAGACCAGCGCGCCCATCACCACGTCGGAGTGCCCGCCCATGTACTTGGTGAGCGAGTACACCACAATGTCGGCCCCCAGCGCCAGCGGCTCTTGCAGGTAGGGCGTCGAGAAGGTGTTATCGACGGCCAGCAGCGCGCCGGCCGCCTTGGCAATGGCCGCCACGCCCGCCACGTCGATGATGTTGAGCAGCGGGTTGGTGGGCGTTTCGACCCAGATGAGCTTGGTTTGGGACGATACTTTCGCCTGCACGGCGCGCAGGTCGCCCATCGGCACGAAGGTGAATTTGATGCCCAGCGGCTCGTACACCTTGGTCATGATGCGGTAGCTGCCGCCGTAGAGGTCGTCGGTCGAGATGACTTCGTCGCCGGGCTTCAGCAGCCGCAGCACGCAGTCGATGGCCGCCATGCCCGAGGCGAAGGCCAGGCCGTGCCGGCCATTGTCGAGGGCGGCGAGGGCGTCTTGCAGTTGGGTGCGGGTGGGGTTGTGGGTGCGCGAGTACTCGTAGCCCTTATTATCGCCCGGCGAGCGCTGGGCGTAGGTCGAGGTCTGGTAGATGGGCGTCATAACGGCCCCGGTGGTGGGGTCGGGGTGTACGCCGGCGTGGATGGCTTTGGTGGCGAATTTCATACTCAAAGGTACCGGCTGGCGGCGGGGCGCGGGCGCTACTACATAAGCTGGGCCGCTATAAACCCCTACTGGTCAGCCGTAAAATCAAAAACCCCGCAGCCAGCGCGGCTACGGGGTTTTTGGTTGAAGCGTGGGGCGGCTATTCGACCACGAGCTTCTTCACAATGGTGCCCTGCGCGGTGGCCCAGGCGCAGCGAGCACACGCCAGGGGCCAGCGGCAGCGCGTGGGCGGCCCCGCCGGCTGACTGAAAAAGAACGGGCGCGGCCGCCGTGCCCGACACCGTGAGGGGCGGCGTTTACTCGCTGAAGGTCTGGCCGTTGGCCACCCGAAAGGTAGTCGGCCCGCCCACGCCCGCCAGGTTCAGCAGCAAAAAGGCCTCCGCGAAGTAGGTGCCCGCATCGGGCAGGGTCTGGTTGATGGTATACGTGCCGCTGAGCGGGATTAGCGGCCGGTTCACGCCTTGAAATTATCCAGCCCGGTATCCGACATGCCCGCGTCGGATATTCTATAAATCATAGGTAATATCTGCGCGTTTGCGGTATTTTGCCCCACCGGGCACCACCCAAAATTCAGCGCAGACGCACCCCAGTAATCCTACTCAGTTCGCGGCCAGCCCACGGCACCATAGCTTTTCCACGCGCGTTTTCCGGCTTCGCTTTCAGCGCCGGCCCCGGCACGCGGGTTTTCTCACCAGCCCGCAGTAGCTTATTTAAAATCGGGCAAAAAAGCGTTATTGAACAGCTTGTTGCGATTGCGGCCGCTGATGTCGCAGGTCCAGATTTCGGGCGGGGCGATGTCGTCGTTGTCGCGGTTGACAAAGATGATTTGGAAGCCCGTGGGTGAGTAGCGGGGCGTCAGGTCGTTGGTGCCGGCGATTTTGCTGCCCGCGCCGGTAGCGCCCGCGCCCAGCGTGATGTCGACCGCCGTGGTGCTGGTAATGGCCTGGGTAAACAAGTGGCTGTCGAGCTGCCGGCCGGTGGCACTATTAAAACCCGCTACGTCGTGGGTAAACAGCACGGTGCTGCCATCCACGCTAAAGCTGGGCGAATCGACGCGGCCGGGCAGGTTGCCCACCAGCAGCACGGGGTTCGAGCCATCGACATTGTAGAGGTAGATTTCGGAGTCGTAGGGGGCCACGCCCATCGTTTGCACCACCAGGCGGCCGCCCTGCTGCACCGTCCAGTCGCACTCGCGAAAGTGGCGGCCCGCCGGGGCAGTGGCCAGCAGCAGCAGCCCCGTGCCGTCGCGGTTGATGCGGTAAAGCTGGTCGTAGTGGGCATAAATGAGCTGCGCCCCGTCGGGCGACCAGCGGTAGCCCACGCCCGCGTTGTTGTAGCCCTCGGCCGAGAGCGTGGTGATGCGCCGCTGGTTTGAGCCGTCGCGGTTCATGGTGTACAGCTGAAACTGCCCGGTGGCGTTGGAGGCGTAGGCCACCAGGTCGCGGTTGGGGCTCAGCTGCGGGGCCGTTTCGACGGTGGTCGAGCTGGTGAGGCGCAGCAGGCTGCCCCCCGCCGCATCCGACGAGTAGATGTCGGTGTTGCCGGCCACGGTGCGGGCGTAGAGGTATCGGTTGTCGGGCAGCGCCACGGTCTGGAAGCTCCACACGGGCCCGCGGGTGGCGGCCCCGCTCAGGTTGCGGGTCGTCACCTGCCAGTAGTAAGTGGTGTTGTAGAGCAGCCCGGTGGCCGTCACGGTCGTGTCCTTGCGGTTGGTGAGCAGCTGCCGCTGGTTGAGGTTGTTGCTTTCATACAACACCACATCGTAGCGCAGCGAGTCGTCCTTGGTCGCGTTCACCGGGCGCCAGCCCAGGGTCAGTGTCACGGGCTGGTTAATGCTCCCGTTGGCGGGCGTGGGCCGGTCGGCGGCGCTGGGCGGGGTGGCGTTGGTGGCGCGCGTCAGCAGCAGCACTATCGATTGGGTTTGGTCGCGAGTCACGGTCACGCTGCTCACCAGTTGGTCGTAGCCGTTCCGCCGGGCCACGATGCTCACCGTGCCCTCGGGCACGGCCGTGAGCACGGCTTTGCCCTGGGCATCGGTAGCGTAGGAGCCGGTGGCGGGGGTAGTGCTGAGGGCCGTGTTGGCGAGCGGCTGGCTGGTGCGGGCATCGAGCACGGTCACGCTCACGCTGCCCACGTAGGCGGGCTCTACCAGCGTTTCTTCGCAGGCCGTCAGCACAAAGGCCCAGGCCACGAGCAGGAGTAGTAAAAATCTCATCAGCAGAATAAAAGGCGGAGGGTGAGATAAAGAAAAGCGACTATAAAAGCCGCCGCTAGCGGAGGCTACCGGCCTGGCTCACCGAGTCTTGGGCCACGGTGCGGCCCTCGGCGTCGAAAATGGTGAGCCGGGCCTGGTAGCTGTCGGTGGGGGCTACTTGCAGGCGCACCGTCGAGAGGGTGGCTGCCTGCCGCGCGGGCAGGGCAAACTCGCCGCTCTGGGTGTTTTGCGACTGCCCGCCGGCCCCGCGCCGCCGCACCAGCAGCTGGTAGCGGTAGCGGGCCGGCTCATCGAGCAGGCTCTGGCACTGGCCGGTTAATGTCAGCAGCTGGGCCTCCTGGCTGAGGCGCAGCCGGGCCTGGCAGGGCGGCGCGGCCTGGGGCCGGCCCAGTGCCCCCCACAGTGCCGCCAGCAATAGCAGGGCGTACATCATGCTTTTACTAGTATCCTAATAAACAATATCTTACAATTATCGAAGCCCCCTGCCCTACGGCACCGCCCGGCCCTGCTCGATGGTCATGCGGATGCCGGTGCCGCGCATTTCCACGCTGTAGCCCTGGGGCAATACCGTGCCCGCGCCCTCGCGCTGGGTCAGCTCGTTGTTGTTGCCCACTTGCTGCACGCTGTAGCGGCGGTCGATGCCTCCGGCCAGGGCGCTTTGCACGCGGTTGCCGTTGCCGTCCTGCACCACGTTCACGGGCAGGTTCGAGCCGCTCAGGTCGAGGTCGTAGCGGTTGCCGTTGCCGCGCTGGGTGGCGCTCACCGCATTGTTGTTGCCGCTCAGGCGCAGGGTAGCCGCGTTGGCGTTGCCCTGCTGGGTCAGCAGGGTAGCGTTGGCATTGCCCTGCACCACTACCTCGGCCTGGTTGGTATCGCCGGCCTGCATAATGTCGGCCAGGTTGCCGTTGCCGTTTTGCAGCAGCAGCACGCGGTTGTCGACGCCCACGGGCAGCGGCCGGTCGGGGCGCAGGTTTTCGGGCAGGTCGCGCACGTAGAGTTCGGTACCCGAGGCGGTTTGGGCCACGGGCACCGCATTGGCCGAGGTCTGGGCCCGGGCGGCGGCCAGTGGCAGCAGGCCGGCCAGGCAGCCCGCTCCTATAAGTAATAGCTTCATAGCCAGGCGGAAGAAAGATAAAATGAGTAAGTAGCCACAACACTTATGCCGGGCCTCCCCGGCTCGCATCGGCAAGCAGGAGGCCCGGCAAAGTAGGTGCATCAGGCAGCCGCTCGTGCATAAGCGGCCGTCGCGGCGAGTAGGCTTAGTGGTCCTGGCTTACGATGGCCCGGTTGTTTTGCCCATTCTGAATGGTCTGGCTCCACTGGCCGTTCGAGCCGTTGGTGCCTACCGAGGCACCACCGCCCTGCATCGTGATGGCGTAGTTACCGTTGTCGTTGTTGCTGGCGGGCTGGCCACCCCCATTGAGCGTATTGATGCTGCTCGTCTGGCGCTGGTGCGCAAAGTTGTAGCTGCTTTCCTGCGTTACGTAGCCGTAGTTCTGGCTGCCAGTCTGCTCCTGCACCGCGTAGTTTTCGGTTTGCTGAGCGCCGTTGCGGCCTTGCAGCGTCATGGCCACGTTGAGCGAGCCGGCCTGCACCTGGTCAACATAGTTGGCCTGGCCATACTGGGCCGCGTAGGCATCGTTGCGGCCCGTGACGCCTGCGGTCGTGTTGGTGCCGGCACCGTTCGACTGCGTCTGGTAGGCGTCGTTGCCGAGCACCGTACCTTGGTTGCTTACTTGCACGAGGTCAGCCGTTTGCTGGTCGCCCGTCTGAACTACCGTACCAAAGTTGCCACCACCCACTTGCGACACGAAGGACTCGTTGTCCTGCGCTGCCGTGCGGGCAGTTGCGCTAATCTGGCCGTTGCTGTACAGCGAGCGCACAGCGGGGGTGCTACGACCTTGTCCGGTGGGGCGAGTGTTAGGCGAAGTTTGTGCGGAGGCGGCGCCAGCGGTGAGCATGGCCGCAGCCACCAAAAGGAAGGACTTGTTGCACATAATAGTAGGGGAAGTTTGGGTGGGTAGTTTGGTGAATGAAAAACTTGCTCTCTCCGGAAGAACAAGTCAAATGTATTATTAAATATTTTATTTACAATATAAAATATTTATAAATTTATACACATTCATATTTAATCCGCTTCACCCGCTTTTAAAGTCCGTTATAAATTAGAAAATTCATACAAAATATTTACTTAGTTACCTATGCACGTTCAGGTTACTCACTTTGTTTCACCTTCAGCTGGCCCAGGTAGAAGGTCAGCCCCGCCCGGCCCGCCCAGTAGTAGTCGTTGTAGCGGCCCTGGCTCACCAGGTCGAGCCGGTCGCTGAGGTAGTAGTGGTTGTCGACGCCCAGGCTCAGCCCCAGGCGCGGGGCCACCAAAAACTCGGCCCCTACCCCGGCCACCACGTGCGGCAGCACCGCCGCGGGGGCCGACCAGCGCAGCGGCTCGCGCCCGGTGGCCCCGGCCCCCAGCAGCAGGTAGGGCGTGAAGCGGTCGAGGGGCATCAGCCGGTAGAGCAGGCCGGCCTCGGCATAGGTAAAGGTTTGGCTGAAGAAGCTGCCGCCCGGCCCGGCGGCCAGCTGCCCCCGCCCCAGGTTCAGAAACAGCGACACCGGGGCACTGACCTGCGCCCGCAACGTAAGCTCGGCCCCCGGCCGCCACACCGGGCCGGTGTAGTCGCCTTGGTACTGCTGCGCGGCCACAGTCAAACCCAGGCCAAAGCCCGTGCGGCGCGGCTGCACCTGCCGGCCCAGCACGTCGATGGTCAGGTTTTCGGCTTTTTCCTTCTGGTAGCTTTGGATGCCGGGGCCGTGCGCGTCGGCGGTGTCGCGCGGGCTCCAGAGCTTGTCGCCAAAGCCTTCGTAGATAAGGGCCTGCACCGACTTTTCAATGGCGTCTTTCACGGCCATCTCGCTGGGCTCATTATAAGTGAAGCCGGTTTCGGTTTCGAGCAGGCGCTTGAAGTTGACGAATCGAAACAGGCTGGCATCGACCTGCTGCGACAAAATGGTTTTCGACGTGTACACGGTCTTCAGAATCTTGCCCGTGCTAGTGCTGATGGCCCGCAGGTACACCGTCACGCGGTCTTGCCGGTACTGGCCCGAGGCCCCCGCCCCGAAGTAGCGCAGCCCCGCCCCGCCCGTGAGGATGTTGCTGTCGTAAGAAATGATGCCGCCTTCGAGGATAATGCCCGCAAATAGCAGCGGTGGCAGCGCGGGCTGCTTCTGGCCAGTTTGCTCGGTAAACTCCTGGCGCGTCGAACGGATTATCTTACGTTCGTTCAACAAGTTGCCCAGGTTTTCGCGCTCGATGGGCTCAAACCACTGCGACTCTTCGAGGGCGCGCAGCAGGATGGTAGTAGCGCCCTGCGTCACGGCCGTCGAAAAGCTGGCGCCGTTGGCCTGGGGCTTGTACTGGCCGGTCTGGTCGCGAAACTTGTAGACCGCCACCACCACTTTGCGCTTGGCAGGCGGCAGGCTGCGCCACAGCTCGTTGGCCTCCAGCTCGGCCCCGAGGCGGGCGGGCTGGGTAGCCAGCAGGTGCTGATGCAGGTAGGGAGTGCAGGCTCCGAGCAGCAACAGCGAGGCTGTGCCAGCCCGGAGAAGGCGGAAAAAAGGCATGGATAGAGCGGAATAGAAACACAGGGAGGGCCCCGCGCAGGGCCGCCAAGCGGCCCCGCGCGGCGGCGCGGGCAGGGTAACCGCAGGCTACAGGCCCTTCGGAATGGTCACCGTCGTTTGGTTGCCCGAGCCCGTGTCCGTTACCTGAATCACGACGCCGGTGGTGCCCTGCGACACCTGCACCTGGTAGCCACCCAGGTTATACGAGCCGGGCTTGATGGCGCCCTGCCCAAACTGTGAGCTTAGCAGCCGGCTCGTGAGCTGCGAGAGTACCTGCTGGTTGAGGCTGGCCGAAAACTGGGCCAATGGGTCTACGGCGGGCGTGGCCTTCACGGGTTCTTCCGTGGTGTTCTGGGCCGTGGCCGAGGCTTGCAGCCACGAGTAGTTGAAGGTATTGCCCCCCCCGAAAGCGGGGTTTTTGGGCTCATACACAAAGTCTTGGGCCTGGGCCGAGTGGGCGCACAGGCCGGCTGCACCAAGCAGCAGCAGCGTAGCAAGCTTTTTCATAGGTAGTCGGTTAGGAAGGTAGTTAGTAGTAGTAGCAGTAGTAGTAGTAGTAATAGCAGGCGTAGCTAATAGCAGTCTTTGGCTTGGCGGTCAGAACGTTTCGAGCGGGGCCTTGTGGCCCGCTTCCAGCTGGCGGCTCACGTTCTGGGCTTCGGTCAGAAAGTCCTGGGCAATGCCCACGGCGTAGAGGGCCGTTTCTTCGAGCTGGTCGAAGCGGGTAGCCAGGGGCAGTTCGAGCAGCTCGGTGTCGTTCACGGTCAGCACCACGAGGCTGGCATTGGCGCGGGCGGGCCGCTCCGACACCACGATGGTGAAGTCGGCCACTCCATTGGGGGCCTCAAACAGGCTGTAAAACAAGTCGTAAAAGTCGTGCCCAAGCTTGGAAATGGCCTGGTCGAGCACTAGGCCCTCGGCTTCGGAGCGCAGCGGGTGCTGGCTGGTCGAGTCGGCCCGCAGTAGCAGGCGCAGGGCCTCTTCGAGCTGCGCCGGGGGCAACGGCTTTTTGGAGGGAGCTACGATGATTTTGGGCGCTACGCTGGCTTTGGGCACGGCCTGGGGCCGGGTGGCGGGCCGGGCCGCCGGCACCGGGTGCCGGGCCGGCGGGGCCACCTGCGCCCAGCTGGCCACGGGGCTGGCGCACGCCAGCAGGCTGCCCCCCAGCAGGGCACCAACCAGTGGCGAAAACAGCGAGCGACGAGCAACCACGTAAAAACCGGCGATTAACAGCACTAATACAAATCGGGCTATAAACATACTAACGATTGTTAGCAATACTATATTTTAAGCTTAAATATTTAAATAAATTTGCCTATTGTATTATCAAAAACTTATTTTACAACGCATTATCTTAGCTAATGAGCTGCTTTACTAGCGCTCAGCTAAGGCGGCAGTAGCCGCCCCGGCCGGCCGGCCACGTGGCCTTCAGGCCAGCGAGTGCGGCACCAGCTGCCCTTTTTGGGCGCGCGTAAGCCCGGCGAGCAATGGCTTCCCTTGTCCTTTTTTGAAATCAGAAGGCCACTGGTATATTCGTTGTCGAATTTATTCACCCCTCTTTCATTTTATGAAAAAAGCTCTATTCCAACTTCTTTTGGTGCTTTTGGTAGCTGCCCAGGCGCAGGCCGCTCCTAAACCCAAGCCCAAACCAGCCGCCGTAGATTCGGCGGCGCTGTACCGGGCCATGCTCGACTCGGTGCAGGGTAGCCTTCGGTACCAGACCGGCCACCTCACGCTGCCCGGCGGCATTGGCGAGCTCACGGTGCCCGCCGGCTACCGCTACCTCGACTCGGCCCAGAGCCGCCGGGTGCTCACCAAGTTTTGGCACAACCCCGACGGCACCAGCCTGGGGATGCTGTTTCCGAAAGACAAGGGGCCGCTCGATGAGCACAGCTGGGCCTACATCATTGAGTATGACCCCATGGGCTATGTGAAGGACGACGATGCCAATGACATCGACTACGCCGACCTGCTGGCCGACATGCAGAAGGACACGGAAGAAGCCAACTCGGAGCGCGAAAAAGCGGGCTACGAGCCCGCCTACCTGCTGGGCTGGGGCGCTACCCCCTACTACGATAAAAACCAGCACGCCCTGCACTGGGCCAAGCTGTTACGCTTTGGCGGCAGCACCGACTCGACGCTCAATTACAACGTGCGCCTGCTGGGCCGCAAGGGGGTGCTGATTCTCAACGCCGTAGCCTCGCCCGAGCAGCTGCCCGAGATTAAGGCCAGCATTCCGGGCCTGCTCGCCAACGTGGGCTTTGCCAAAGGCCAGCAGTACAACGACTACAGCGCGGGCATCGACGAGGTGGCCGCCTACTCCATCGGCGGCCTGGTAGCGGGCAAGGTGCTGGCCAAGGTGGGCTTTTTTGCCGTCCTGCTCAAGTTCTGGAAGCTGGGTATCATCGCATTAGGGGGGCTCTGGGCAGCTATCAAGCGCTTCTTCGGCTTCGGCACCAAAGAGGCGTAGGCAGCCTTCGGCGGCCCTGGGCCGTACAGGAGTGGCTGGCCCACCTGGCAGTTGCCAGGCGGGCCAGCCTTTTACTTTGCGGCAATGGCTTTTCTGCGCGAGCTTTTTCAGAAGAATTTTTCGACCCTCCTCACCATGGCCCTGCTGGTGCTGGTGCCACTGGTGGGCTCCTCATCGCTGGTGCTGGTGCTAGCTAGGCACCAAGAGCTGCTGCACCACCTTACGCCGCTACAGTTGGTGCTGTACTTCGCCCTGATGGGTCTTACGATGGCCGTGGCGCTCACCAATAGCACGTTCGTGGTTATCGTTACGGGTTATTTTCTGGGCTGGGCGGGCCTGCCGGGCATGGTGGCTTCTTATGCGCTGGCGGCCGCGCTGGGCTACGAGCTGGCCCGCCGCCTCGACCAAGACAAGCTGCGGAGCTTTCTGCACCGCTTTCCCAAGGCCGATGCCGTGCTGGCCGAGCTGCACAACCAAAGCTGGCAGCTTATCCTGCTCACGCGCTTGTCGCCGGTGCTGCCCTTTGCGCTCATGACCTTTGTGCTGGCCATCGTGGGGGTGCCGCGCGGGCGCTTTCTGGCCGCCTCGGTACTGGGTATGTTGCCGCGCAGCCTTTTTTTCTACTGGCTTGGCACCAAGGCCTCGGATGTGTGGGCTTTGCTCAACAACCCCGACGAGGGCACGCTCAGCAAGCTGGTGTTACTGGCGCTGGTGGTGGCTTCGCTGCTGGGGCTTTACCTGGTTTTCAATCGGGCCTTGCAGCAAGTGTTGCGCCGCAACGCCCCTACCTCCAAAAATTAGTGACTGACTATGACGACTTTGCCTAGCGGCGGCACATTTTTAAGCATATTTTTCTGCAAGGAGCTTGCTTATCCAAAATTTATCGTGCTACCTTTGCACTCCCAACACGGGACAACGGTTGCATAGCTCAATTGGATAGAGCATCTGACTACGAATCAGAAGGTTTGGGGTTCGACTCCCTATGCGACCACAAAAAAGGCCCTCTACAGCACGTAGAGGGCCTTTTTTATTTTTACTTAGGCGGTAGCTTCAGCACCCGGGGGCAGCGGGCTGCTGGCGTTCACGTTTCAGTTGGTGCGCCAGGTTTGCTACGCCCGGTGGCTGCTTGGTTTCGCGCTGCTTCTATAGCTGGGTAGCCCTGGCGAGCAGCCGCGCAGCAAAGCCGCTCCCTCCTGGAGCCTGCGCGGCCCGGCTCTGCTACTTCCTGCATAGATGCGGCGACAGCTCGCTTACCCAAACGATGGCTTATGCCCAGCGGCTACCTGCTCGTGGCGGCGGGCCGGGTACCGCTGTCATTGCCAGTGCGCGATGCCCTCGGCACCTTCCAAGCTTGGGCCGCTGGGGCCAGGTAGCCAGTGCAGGCTCGGCTAGCCAGCTACTGCATCCCTATCAGTACTATACTACTAATAAGGCTATTGCTCATACAGCGACAGCTATCCAACCCGCACAGCACCCCCCCCGTGTGGCGCCGGCTAATTACGGGCGTGCTTGCATAGAAGCCTTGGTGGTACGGTAGCATTCGAGGCCAAAATTTATTTTTTGAAAATAATTGTACGAAAACAGTATAACTGTCGACTTTTATTTTCTAATTTTAACCTACAAACTCTACCCAAACCACCCGTTTTATCATGATTGCTATTTCTGCTGCTACCGAAAAGAACCGCCAGGCCCTTATCAATGCCGCTATTTCTTATAAGAATGGCTTTGCGACGGAAGTCGCGCCGGCGCATCGGCAAGTGCTCAACCAGTTTGCCCTGGGCCGCCTGACAATAGATGAAGTTGTATATTACTTAGAAGCCGCTGCACCTAGCACAGGCCCTAGCCACTAAGCAACCGGGTAGTACCGCCGGCGGCTATCACCAGCCGGGCCAGCTAGTGGTGAGGCGCAACATAGCTGCCAGCCGCTTAGCCTTCAGCCGCTTCGGGGCGGGGGCAGGCCAGGCCATAGTGCCGGGCATCGAGCAGCGAGGCGGCCAGGGGCTGGTGGGCATCGGCCGCCAGCCCGGCGTGGGCAGTGGCGGACAGGTGGCACACTACCAAGTGCCCGCCGCGCTGCCATAAGCAGGCCGCCACGCGGCGCAGAACCCGCAGCACCCCGGCCGGCAGCGTCCGCACGTGGCGGCAATCGACCCACACACTGGCCGCCGGGCCTTGCAAGATGTTGCGCAGCGCTTGGGCTAGGGGGCGGTAGCTGGTGGCACCGGGATGCAGGGTGAGCAGGCAGCCCTGGGGCAGCTTTTGAACGTGGACGTACATAGCGGGATGAAGTAAGTAAGATAAAAGCAAGACAAAATTATCTTCCTCAGGGTGGCCCATCCAGGTGGCAACTACTTATTTTAGAATAAGATTTATTGGTATTTGAAAGGTGCGGCATTTGCCCGGCCGGCGGGGCGCGGGCCGGGCAAATGCCTCCGTAGTTTACCCAGGCAGCGAAACCGGGTTACTACGCAGTGCACATTGGTAATTTACACTTACCAGACGCGCGGGCTCATCGCGGAACTTTGGGGCATGCAACCAGCCCAGGAAATGTTTCGCCGACGAGTGGTACAAGCCGCCCTGCGGCTCACGGAAGGCACGCCGATGGCGGCCAGCACCTACGAGCAGCAGCTGCTGGAGCAGTTTGTGTGCGGCCAGCTCACCATTGAGGAAGTAATACGCCTGGTCGATGCGGCCCCGCCCGCACCGGGCTGGCCGCCTGGCCCTGCGCCAGCCGGCAGGTAGGGTCGCCGGAGTGCTGATTGCCGCCAACCGACACAAACTCGCGCAGATGGCGGCGGTTTCGAGTATTGTCGAGGGTTGGCCTACCGGGCCTACCGGTGCGGCACCCGCTGCTAGCTCAGCCGTGGAGGCGTAGCCAACAGGAAGCCGTGCGAGATAATCCGCAAAAAACTCAACCACGAGGCAACTAAAGCCGGGCACCACGCTACTTCAAACCAAGGAGAACGTAGCGGTAGTAAAAGTGCCCGCGCAAGCCAACACCGGCCAGCAGGTACAATGCCTCCCAGTGCGCTACTTCCTCAAGCACAGGCGCCCGAACGGCCGGCTTAGTATGGTTAAAAAACTTAGCCCGCCCTACGTCTATCGGGTTTAGTGCCAAATAATTACAAAATTTTAATAGTCAGCCATATAGAATAAAACACACTTGTGATAGGCGTAGCGAGCCTGGCACGCATCTCGCCATTTGCCTGCTGCTACCCGTATAATTGGGCCGCACCAGCCTCGCTTTCCCACCCATGACGCGCGTTTTTTTAGTTGATGACCATCCCTTGGTGCGCGGGGGCCTGCGGGCCATGCTAGCCGATGAGCCCGACCTACTGGTGGTGGGCGAAGCCGAGCACGGCCAGGCCCTGCTCGACCAGCTGGCCGCCGTGCCGGCCGATGTGGTACTGCTCGACGTGAACATGCCCGTGCTCGATGGCCTGGCCACTACCCGGCGCCTGCGCGCCGAGTTTCCCGAGGTGTTCATTCTGGTGCTGTCGATGCTCGGCCACGAGCGCTACGTGTGCCAGCTTTTTGAGGCCGGCGCCCACGGCTACTCGCTCAAAAACGACGAGCCCGAAGAGATTTTACTTGCTATCCACAGCGTGGCGGCGGGCCGCTCCTACCTGTGCAGCGAGCTGAGCCTGCTGCTGCTGGCTAAAGAACAGCGAACCCAGGAAACCGGGCCGGCCGTGGTAGATGCCGAGGCTACCAACCACTACAACCTCTCGCCCCGCGAGCTGGAGGTAATGCGCCTGCTGACCGAGGGCCTCACCAATGCCGACATCGCCGACCAGCTGGGCACCAGCAAGCGCACCGTCGAAACCCTGCGCCAGCAGCTTTTCACCAAGACCGGCACCAAAAACGCCGCCGCGCTCGTGCGCCTGGCCGTGGGCCAGGGCATCGTGCGCTAGGGAGCGGCGGCGGCCCTGGCCGTATCTTTGAGTCTGGCGGGCAGCACCCTAGCGGGCAGCGCCCAGCCAAGCCCAACGGCAAAGGCCGGCACAGCCTTGCTGTCAAGCCCTTTCTCTTTCCGCATGACTTTCTCTTCCGACTCGGCAGCCCCGCTGCAAGCCGCCGCTGCCGAAGTGGCCCGCCACCAGGCCCAGGCCCGGCTAGAGCGCTTTTTTCAGCAGGCGCCATCGCCCATTTGCATTCTCGATGGGCCGCAGCTGGTATACGAGCTGGTAAACCCGGCCTACCAGCGGCTATTTCCGGGGCGGCACCTGCTGGGCAAGCCTATTCTGGCGGCGCTGCCCGAGCTGGCTGGCACGCCCATTCCGGACATCCTGCACGGGGTGTATGCCACGGGCGAGCAGTATGAGGGCCGCGAGGTGCTGGTGCCGCTGGCCCGCGCCGACAACGGACAGCCGGAGAACATCTACTTCAACTTCACCTATCAGGCGCGCTACAGCGAGGAAAACCGCATCGATGGCATCATGGTCTTTGCCAATGAGGTAACCGACCAGGTGCTGGCCCGCCGAACCGTGGAGCAGGCCAACCGCGAGCTCGAGGCCCGCGTGGCCGAGCGCACCGAAGAGCTGCGCGCCGCCCGCGCCGATGCCGAGGCCCAGCGCAATCGCCTGCACGACCTGCTAATGAAAGCTCCGGCCCTGATTTGCCACTTCGAGGGGCCGCAGCACGTGTTTCGGCTCGTCAATCCGCTCTACCAGCAGCTGGTGGGCGAGCGGCCCATTCTGGGCCTACCCATTGGGCAGGCAATGCCCGAACTGGCGGGGCAGCCCATCTTCGGCCTGCTCGACGAGGTATACCGCACGGGCAAAACCTTTTACGCCAATGAAATGCTGGTGCAGCTCGACCACGGCAACTCTGGCGCGCTGGGCAACAACTACTACAATTTCATTTACCAGGCAACTTACGACGCGGCGGGGGCTGTCGACGGCATTCTGGTATTTGCCTACGAGGTAACCACGCAGGTAGTAAGCCGCCAGAAGCTCGAAAAAAGCGAGCAGCGGCTGCAAGAGCTCAACCAGCAGCTGCTGGCCATCAACACGGAAGTGTGGGCCGCCAACGCCGAAATTCAGTCCATGAACGAAGCCCTGGCCCGCCTGCCCACCTTTGGGCCCCTGGCGGCTACTAGTGCCCCACCCTTGGCTTAGCGCCGTTTTTCTCTATCCTGTATTTGATATTCTGGCGCTGCCGCCCCGGCACCCAGCTGCTAAGCATGGCTCTTTCTACGCTGGACTTTCAACAAGCCAGGATTAAGCAAGTTCTTTTTAAATCGCGCCTGCGCTCGGTGCTCTACGGCGTGCGCGAGGCCGACGCGGCGCTGTTTTCGCTGGCCGACAACCCGCTGGGCCAGTGGCTGGCTACCGTAGTAAAGCCCCTCTACGCCGCCCGCCCCGAGGTGCGCGCCATGGAGCAGAACCTGCAAGCTACCCTGCAAGCCGGCCAAGCCCTCGTGCACCAGTACCAGCGCGGCCAGATAGAAGAAGCCCGCACGGGCCTCTCGGCCGTCAACACCTACGCCGACCAGATGGAGGCGCTGCTGCAAGCCCTGGAGAAAGCGGTAGTGAGGTAGTGAGGAGTGGCGGAGCGGGTGAGTGGCTGG
>NZ_DASTEP010000174.1:0-9473 GCF_035709525.1 Hymenobacter sp.
TCCTTTTCGGAGAGGGGGCCGGGGGGTGAGGCGCCCAAGCTTGGGCAGCTACTTATGACCGAGTGCCCAACAGGTGCGATTGCTTCGCTACGCTTGCAATAACAGATAAGGCTTCCTTTGATTAGGACCAAAACCCCACCACTACCAAAACCAAAAACTCACGCAAATAGCCGCGCAGCAGCTTCAGCGACTTGGTGAGGTGATACTCCACCGTTTTTTCGGAGAGCTTGACCTGCCCCGAAATCTCGGCCACCGAGTACTGCTCCAGGCGGCTGAGCTGAAATATTTCGCGCGTTTTGGCGGGCAGCTTGCACATACCGTTCAGTAGCGCTGCACGCAGCTCGTTGGTAGCCAGGGCATCTTCGGTGGCAGTGTCCGCTTCTGAGGTGTGGAGGCGGCAGTAGAGTTCGTAGCCTGCTCGCACCTGCTGGGCCTTTACGTGGTTGATGATGCGATAGCGCAGGGCCGAAAACAGGTACTGTTTGAGCTGCTGGATATCGTGGCTGGCGCGGCGCTGCCACAGGTTCTCAAACAGGTCCTGCACCAGTTCCTCGGCGGTTTCGCGGCTTTTCAGTTTATGGAAAGCCAGGGTGAACAGCGGGTAGCAGTAGCGCGCATAAATTTCGGCGAAGCCACCGGAGTCGCCGGCCCGCAGGGCGGCCAGTAAATCGGCATCTGCTAACGAAGCATACTTACCGGAGGAAGAGGAAAGCACGGAAAAAGAACCTGGGAGTGGGAATGGCAGCTAATATACAAATCACTGGTAAAATATTGACAAGCAACAAGCTACCGCAATTTTTGCGTATAGGTAATCGTCTCGAAGCCTGTTTCTCGGCCGCTAGCTGGACGCGCAGCCCAAGCCACTGCCTGATGCTAAGCATTCTAGCAACGGCAGTGCCCGGCGCGGGGCTGCGGGTGGGGTAGCGACTAGCAAATGACATCGCCGCTGCGGGCGGTACCTATCGCAATGGTTGCCGGAAAAAAGAAGCTTGCTTCTTGCCTTTCAGCGCTGTAACTATGGCTTTGCGCCCACTGGGGCGCGGGGCGCGGGCGGCACCATTTGAGCTTTATGGTAGCGCCTGCGGCCCCGTTACTTTTCTTTCTCCCACCTCCTTTATGAAGTCTGTTTCCGCGCTTCTGGGCGTGCTGCTGCTGGCCGGCACCGGTGCTCAGCGCCCGCCCGCCCCCTCCCCCACCGCCACTACCCAGGCACCTAAGGCCGCTTATCCCTTCCAAAATCCCGACCTGCCCATCGACCAGCGGGTCGATGACCTGGTGGGCCGCCTCACGCTGGCCGAAAAGGTGTCGCAGATGCTGAACGCCTCGCCGGCCATCGACCGGTTGGGCATCCCGGCCTACAACTGGTGGAACGAGGCCCTGCACGGCGTGGCCCGCACTAGCCTGAAAACCACGGTTTTCCCGCAGGCCATCGGCATGGCCGCCACGTTTGACGAGCCGGCCATGCTGCGCATGGCTACCATCACCTCCGACGAGGCGCGGGCGGTGCACCAAGAGTACGTGCGGCGCGGCGAGCGCGGTATTTACCAAGGACTTACTTTCTGGACACCCAACATCAATATCTTCCGCGACCCGCGCTGGGGCCGGGGGCAGGAGACCTACGGCGAAGACCCCTACCTGACCGGGCAGCTGGGCTCGGCGCTGGTGAAGGGCTTTCAGGGCGACGACCCGAAGTATCTGAAAATCACGGCCTGCGCCAAGCACTTCGCCGTGCACAGCGGGCCGGAGTCGTCGCGCCACGAGTACAACGCCCAAATCAGCGACTACGACCTGTGGGACACCTATTTGCCGGCTTTCCGCGACCTCATCGTAGATGCCAAGGTAGCCGGCGTGATGTGCGCCTACAACGCCTACGCCGGCCAGCCCTGCTGCGGCAGCGACGTCCTGATGACCAACATCTTGTATAAGAAGTGGAACTTCAAGGGCTACGTAACCTCGGACTGCGACGGCATCAATGACTTCTGGCAGCACCACAAAACCGACCCCGACGCGGCCACTGCCGCCGCCAATGCCGTGCTGCACGGCACGGACATCGAGTGCGCCACGGGCAAGCTGTTTACCTACAACTCGCTGCTGGAATCGGTGCAGAAGAAGCTCATCAGCGAGCAGCAGCTCGATACGTCGGTAAAGCGGCTCTACAAAATCCGGTTTCAGCTGGGCATGTTCGACCCGGTGGAGCGCGTGAAGTACGCCCAGATTCCGCTGAGTGTGGTGGAAAGCGCGCCGCACCAAGCCCACGCGCTCAAGATGGCCCGCGAGTCGGTGGTACTGCTCAAGAATGAAAAGCAGACGTTGCCGCTACGCAAAAACCTCAAGAAAATCGTGGTGCTCGGCCCCAACGCCGACAACGAAAACGTGCAGCTCGGTAATTACAACGGCTTCCCCACCGACATCGTGACGCCGCTCGAAGGCATCCGGGCCAAAGTGGGCAAGGGCACTGAGGTAGTGTACGTGCAAGGTGTGGACTACGCCAGCAACACGGTGTACGAGCCGCTCAATATTAATAAGCAGCTGACGTTCAACGGGCAGCCCGGCTTCCAGGCCGAATATTTCAAAGGTATCGCGCTGGAAGGCACGCCCGTGGCCACCCGCCAGGAAGCCGGGCTGGACCGCTACCTCGCCAACGTGAAAATGGAGGTGGCCCCCGGCCTGCCGGCCGAAAACTTCTCGGCGCGCTACCAGGCTACTTTCACGCCCTCAACAACCGAGGAGCTGGCGCTGCAAATCACCGGCGACGACGGCTACCGGCTGTTTGTGAATGACCAGCTGGTGCTCGACAACTGGGCCGGCCGGGGCGTATCGACCCGGCAGCACGTGCTGCCCGTGGTAGCCGGCAAGCCACTCGCTATCAAGCTGGAATACCTGCAAACCGACCGCCGTACCATTCTCAAACTTACTGGCGCGAAGGTGGTGAAAATGAACCCGGCCAACATTCTGGCGCAGGTGAAAGACGCCGACGCCATCGTGATGATAGGCGGCATTTCGCCCCGGCTCGAAGGCGAGGAAATGCGGGTCGACGTGCCCGGCTTCAGCGGCGGCGACCGCACCACCATCGGCCTGCCGCAGGTGCAAACCGACTTGCTCAAAGTGCTGCACAGCAGCGGCAAGCCCGTGGTATTGGCCCTCATGACGGGCAGCGCCCTGGCCACGCCCTGGGAGGCCGAGCACCTGCCAGCCATCGTGAATAGCTGGTACGGCGGCCAGGCCGCCGGCACCGCGCTGGCCGACGTACTTTTTGGCGACTACAATCCCGCCGGCCGCCTGCCCGTCACGTTCTACAAGTCGGAAACCCAGCTGCCGCCCTTCGACAACTACAGCATGGCCGGCCGCACCTACCGCTACTTCACCGGCGAGCCGCTGTTCCCCTTCGGCCATGGCTTGAGTTATACAACCTTCAAATACAGCAACCTAAAAGTGCTGTCGAAAACGACGACCGGCCAGCCCATCCGCGTGAGCGTGGACGTGCAGAACACTGGCACCCGCACCGGCGACGAGGTAGTGCAGCTCTACGTGCGCCACCCCGGCGCTACCGGCCGCGTGGCGCGGCACGCGCTCGAAGGCTTCCGCCGCCTCAACCTCGCACCCGGCGCCAAGCAGACGGTCGCGTTCACGCTCACCCCGCGCCAGCTCTCGCGCCTCGACGCCCAGGCCAAGCGCGTGGAAGCGGCTGGCAAGGTGCAGGTGTTTGCGGGCGGCGGGCAGCCGCTGGCAGCCGCCGTAGCGGCGGGCAAGGTGATTAAAGCCGACCTGGCGCTAACTGGTAAGTCGGTGGCGATAGATTAACGATGCATCCATGCGCGGCGCAAGTCCCACGCATGGGGATATCTGTTTGCCCGCCGGGTGGTCCTGATAGTGGCCGCCCGGCGGGCTTTTTTGTGCGTCACTGAGCGCGGGCCGGGCCGTTACCTTTGCATACCGCTAGTTGCTGCCAAAACTGGCGACCGCAATTAGCGGTTTCTTCTGAGCTTGGATGAACGCAGCGCGTCGCAAAAGCCTTTTAGGAATCAGTGGCCAGGCTCCGGCAGTAGCCGGCTGGCAAAACCCACTTTAAAGCGTCAAATACGCATTATTACGACTATGGCATTCGACATGATGGGCATGATGGGCAAGGTGAAAGAGCTGCAAGACAAAATGCAGCAGGCCCAATCGCAGCTTCAGCACCTTACGGCCACCGGCGAGGCGGGCGGCGGCTTGGTAAAAGCCACGGCCAACGGCCAGCGCCAGCTCGTGAAGCTCGACATCGACCCTTCTCTACTCACGCCCGAAGACCGCGAAATGCTGCCCGACCTGGTAGTGGCCGCCGCCAACAAAGCCCTGGAGGCCGCCGCCGAATTGGCCAAGCAGGAAATGCAGCGCCAAACCAGCGGCCTGCTCCCCAACATCCCCGGCTTCGACCTGAGCAACTTTGGCGGTTAATCTAACTGAGAAGGTCGCCGATAGCCAGGCAGCCGAAGTAGCATCAGATACTTCGGCCGCCCCACCAACGGCTGCCGCGCTGACTGACGTAGCCATTGTAATTCTCAATTATAACGGCGCGCATTTTCTGCGTAAATTTTTACCCGGCGTGCTGGCCCACGCGGCCGGGGCGCGGGTAGTCGTAGCTGATAATGCCTCGACCGACGACTCGCGGGCACTGCTCGCGGGTACATTTCCGCAGGTCGAACTGCTGGCCTTCACAGAGAATCTAGGTTTTTGCGAAGGCTACAACCAGGCGCTGGCCCGGCTCGACAGCCCGTATTTCGTGCTGCTCAACTCCGACGTGGAGGTGCAGCCCGGCTGGCTGCCGCCGCTCTACGCGCTGCTGCACGCTAACCCGCGCATCGCGGCCGTGCAGCCCAAAATCCTGGCCTACGACAACCCCACGCTGTTTGAGTACGCCGGAGCGGGCGGCGGCTACCTCGACGAACTGGGCTACCCCTTCTGCCGGGGCCGCCTTTTCGACACCCTCGAAACCGACGCGGGCCAGTACGACGACCCGCGCCCGGTGGCCTGGGCCAGCGGCGCGTGCTGCCTGGTACGCGCCTCGGCGTGGCAGGCGGTGGGTGGCTTCGAGCCAGCATTTTTTGCCCACATGGAGGAAATCGATTTCTGCTGGCGCGCCCAGAATGCGGGCTACGAAATCTGGTACCACGGCGGCGGCACAGTGCAGCACGTAGGCGGCGGCACGCTACCCAAGTCCAACCCGCGCAAAACCTACCTCAACTTCCGCAACGGCCTGGCGCTGCTCTTCAAAAATACCGCGTCCGGCGAGCTGGCCGGCTTTTTTATCTTGCGCGTCTTGCTCGACTGGGTAGCCGGGCTGCGTTTTCTGGCGGCCGGCAACTGGCCCGAGGCGCAAGCCGTGGGCCGGGCACACCTACACTTCTTTCTGCGGCTGGGCTACTGGCGGCGGCGGCGCAAGCTGGCTAAGCCGCGCCTACTGGCCAGCGAGCGGGCGGGAACCTACCGGGGCAGCGTGGTGTGGGCGTATTTTGGGCAGGAAAAAAAACGATTTAATCATTTAACAGTTATCAATTAACGTTTAACAGCTCGTTTGATGTACCAGAGAGGCGCACCAAACGAGCTGTTAAATGTTAGTTGATAACTGTTAAATGACTACAAATCCCACACCGTGCTGCGCTGCTGACGCATGGCGTGGCGAATATTCATCCAGAACACGCCGGCAAAATAGAGTACCACGGGCGAGCCAAACGTGAAAAACGAGGCGTACACAAACGAGAGCCGCACGCTGCGCGTACTGAAGCCCCAGCGCTGCCCCAGCGCCGAGCACAACCCAAACGACTGGGTTTCGATGAAGTCGGTAAGGCGTTTCATAAACAGGGGTTCGGAGAGGGTGATGCAACTTTGCCAGCCCAAGATACAACGGCGGCCACTGCCCGCTACTACCCGGCGCGTTTACTAAACAGTGGCTTTGCGCGTTAGCGCGCCGGGCGCGTTGGCCGCCCAGGCTGCTTTCTACGTTAGAGCAGCCATAAAAGACGATTCCCTTGCTAGAAAATCCGCATTTTTTTTCGATTACCTTTTCGCGTAATGGCCTCCGGCGGTGCCTGTTGGCGGCGCTGCTACTGCCCACCGCCTGCTCGCCCCTGCCCAAGATGCTGAAGCAGGCCGAGGCCGGCCGCCGCGTGCAGGTAGCGCCCGCGCCCCTCACCGCCGTGGGCGACGCCGTGCCCTTCGAGGCCACCGCCAAAGCCAACGCCGCCCACCTGCACAAAGGCGCCGTGTACGAGGTGGTGCTCACCTACCGCTACGACCACGACCTGCGCCTCGACACGATAGGCCGGTTGTCCTTCGCCCAGGGCCAGTACACCTACGACGACTCGGTGAAGGGCCGGCTCGTGAGCCGCGACCGTTTCACCCTGCGCAACACGCCGCGCCACTCGCCGGGCCAGCTCTTGGCCCGCGGCCAGGTGCGCGAAACCAAGCCCCACGGCAAAGTGCTGCGAGCCAGCACCGAAACATTGGTGGCGCGCGGCATCTCGGACCCCGCCCGCCGCGTGGTGCTGGAAGACAGCGCCCTGCACCTGCTGCCCGAACACGCCAGCAACGTGATGAGCGGCACCCGCCTGCTGCCGCTGTATTTCGACCAGGGCAAGTGGTTTATCCGCTCGCACCTGGGCACCAACATTGCCGCGCTCGAAGACCTCATCGACCAAAACCAGCACACCCAGCGCGTGCTCATCGCGGCCGGCCACTCGCCCGATTCGCTCGACGCGCACCAGCCGGCCCTGGCCAGCAAGCGCGTCAAGATGCTGCTTTACTACTACAAGCAGCGGGTGAAGGGCTTCTCGTATCTCAATAAGGTCGAGAATATTAAGTTCGACACCATCGCCTACCGCCGCAGCTGGGAGCTACTCCTGAACCAGGTACAAAACTCGGTGCTTAAGCCCGCGCAGCAGGATTCGGTCATCTCCATCATCAACGACACGCGCGGCACCTTTGCCCAGAAGGAAAAGGCGCTGCACAAGCTCAGCTACTTCGACTACCTCGAAGAATACATCTACCCCGTGCTGCGCTGGGGCACCATCGCCGTGACGTACACCGCGCCCAAGCGCTACGACTCGGAGGTGTATTTGCTGAGCAAAAAGATGGTCGAAAAGCAGGCCGACATCGAGGCGCTCACGCCCGAGGAGCTGCGCTACTCGGCCACCCTCACGCCGCTGCTGGCTGAGAAGCAGCGCATTTACGAGCTCTCGGCCGCCAGCACGGCCAGCTGGGAGTCGTTTTATAACCTAGCCACCGTGCTGGCCCTGCGCGCCGAAAAAGAGCCCACCGAGCGCGTGCAGCGCGCCTACTACCACCGCGCGGCCGTCAATTTCACGCTGGCCGCGCACCGCCACCCCACGGCCGAGCTCTTCTACCGCGCCGCCGCCATGCACCACCGCGCCCAGGAAACTCTGGAGGCCTTGCAGGACTACGACTACGCCATCAAGCTGGGCGGCTCGCGGCCTATGCTGCGCAAGATATTCTCCGACCGCGCTGCACTCGAAATTCAGATTGGCCAGCCCGAGCAGGCCCTCACCAGCCTGCGCCTGGCCGGCCCCAGCTACCAGAACTATATGAACCAGGCCCTGCTGCTGGTGCAGCGCGGTGGCTACGATGCCGCCGCTGCCCAGTACCAGCTGGCCCTCGACCTGCGCCCGCAGGCCGCCGCCCCGCACTATGGCCTGGCCGTGGCCGCCGCCCGCCGCCACGACGAAAACGCGATGGCCCAAGAACTCACCCGCGCCGTGCAGCTCGACCGCAAGCTCGCCACCCAGGCCGTAGAGGACTTAGAATTTGCGCAGTACGCCCAGGGCACGGCGTTTCGGGAGGCGCTGAAGTAGCTTGCCCTTTCAGCCCGTAACTAAAAGGCGTAGTGAATAATACGAGTTTATTATTCACTACGCCTTTTCTATTTCTACCTTTGCCGCACTCGCGTTAGGTACGTCCCCCAGCCAACGGCTACTCTGCTAAAAAGAGAAGCCCTGACTGGTGGAACAGTTCAGGGCTTCGAGAAGTCTGGGGGTTTCTGCGTAACCCTTGACTTCTAGGCAAATGAAAAAGGACAGCGCGAAGAAACTGCTGAAGGACTGGTGCAAGCCAGTTTTTCTGGAGGTTCTGAAAGGATTAGCTAAGGGCTTAGGCCTTTACCTAATCGCTCATTATCTCAAGTAGTTGGGATTGGGAGCCGGGCCAAGGGTCTGGCTCCCTTTCTTTTTGCTTGAAACGCAGACAAAGGTAGCGAAGTTTTGCAAAACCAGTTTGTCCGGTTTACCATCTACGGTAACCAGGCTTTTGACCGCGCCCGCGTGCCGCAACCCCGCTACTTTGCCTTAACTTTACCCCGTAAAATACTTAACCAGATGCGTACTATTCAATTCCGCGAGGCCCTACGCGAGGCCATGAGCGAAGAAATGCGCCGCGACCCGTCCATCTTCCTGATGGGCGAGGAAGTAGCCGAATACAACGGGGCTTACAAGGTGAGCCAGGGCATGCTCGACGAGTTTGGGGCTGAGCGCGTGATTGATACGCCGATTGCGGAGCTCGGCTTTGCCGGCATCGGCGTGGGCGCGGCGGCCAATGGGCTGAAGCCGATTATCGAGTTTATGACCTTCAACTTCTCGTTGGTGGCCATCGACCAGGTGATTAACTCGGCCGCTAAAATCTACTCCATGTCGGGCGGGCAGTACTCGTGCCCCATCGTGTTCCGCGGGCCTACCGGCAACGCCGGGATGCTGTCGTCGCAGCACTCGCAAAACTTTGAAAACTGGTACGCCAACTGCCCCGGCCTCAAGGTAGTAGTACCCTCTAACCCTTACGACGCCAAGGGCCTGCTGAAAGCCTCCATCCGCGACCCCGACCCGGTTATTTTCATGGAGTCGGAGCTGATGTACGGCGATAAGGGCGAGGTGCCCGAAGAAGAGTACATCCTCGAAATCGGCAAGGCCAACGTGGCCCGCGAAGGCAAGGACGTGACCATCGTGAGCTTCGGCAAAATGATGAAGGTAGCCTTCGGCGCGGCCGACGAGCTGGCCAAGGAAGGCATTCAGGCCGAAGTAATTGACCTGCGCTCGGTGCGCCCCATCGACTACGACACACTCATCGCCTCGGTGAAGAAAACCAACCGCATGGTGGTGGTAGAAGAAGCCTGGCCGCTGGCCAGCATTTCGAGCGAGCTGGCGTACATCGTGCAGCGCCGTGCCTTCGACTACCTCGACGCGCCGGTGGTGCGCATCACCTGCGCCGACGTGCCCCTACCCTACGCCCCCACCCTCATCGAAGCCTCGCTGCCCAACGTGGCCCGCGTAGTAAAAGCGGTGAAGGAAGTAACCTACTCGGCGGCGTAAGCTGACTGATAATGCATAAAAAAAGCCCGCTAGCGCGGGCTTTTTTTATGCATCTCGCAATAGGGCTAGCGAATTGCTTGCTTGAACTGGTGAGGTGTAGAGACGCAATATTTTGCGTCTGGCGTC
>NZ_DASTEP010000175.1:0-4698 GCF_035709525.1 Hymenobacter sp.
GGCTCCCCTCTCCCGGAGGGGAGGGGTCGGGGGTGGGGTAATACGGCCGCCGAGCCGCCCCACCACTACGCATTCGGCGTAGTATGCAGCGCCCGAAACTCAGAAGGCGACAACTGGTAGCGCCCCCGAAAGCTCGTCGAGAAATAAGCCGGCGACGAGAAGCCCAGCTGGTACGCCACCTCCGCGATGGTGAGGCCGTCTTCGAGCAGCAGCTGCCGGCTTTTGGTGAGGCGCAGGCCCTGGATGAAGTCGCTGACGCCGGTGCCCAGCACGGCCTTCACCTTGCGGTAGAGTTGCACCCGCGAGAGGCCCAGGCTATGGGCCACATCGTCCACGCTCAAGTCGGGGCGGGCTAGGTTGGCTTCCACGATGGCCGTGAGGTCGGCCAGAAACTTCTGGTCGGGGCGCTGGGCGGGGGCCACGGTGGCGGTATCGGTGCTCAGCTCGCGGCGGAAATGCTCGCGCTGGCGCTGGCGGTTGCCGAGCAGCGTGCGCAGGCTTTCGAGCAAAAACGTGGGATTGAAGGGCTTGGTGAGGTAGAGGTCGGCCCCGGCCTGCACGCCCTCTACCTGCTGCTCGGGGGCCGAGCGCGCCGTGAGCAGCACCACCGGAATGTGCGAGGTGCGCCAGTCGCCCTTGAGCTGGCTCACCACTTCCAGGCCGCTCAGGTCGGGCATCATCACGTCGCACACCACCAGGTCGGGGATGGTGTCGGCGGCCAGGCGCAGGCCGGTGGCCCCGTCGGCCGCCGTTTGCACCTGGAAGTGGGGCCGCAGCTTGCGCGCCAGAAAGGCGTTGACCTCGGGGTTATCCTCAATCACGAGCACCAGCGCGGCGCTGGTGTCGCCGGTGGCAAAGGCCGCGTCGGGCAGGGTTTCGGCCAGCTCCTCATCGAGCGTGAAGGCCGGCGACACGGGCATGGGCGCGGGCGCAGCCGAGCGCAGCGCCTCGGGCAAGGCCAGCGGCAGCGTGAGCACAAACGTGGTGCCCTGCCCCGGCAAGCTCCGAAACGTGAGCTGCCCCTGGTGCAACCGCGTGAGGCCCAGCGCCAAGGCCAGCCCCATGCCCGAACCCTTGCCGCCCGGCGTCTGCCCCTGGTAAAACCACTCGAAGATGTGCGCCTGGTCGTGGGCGCTGATGCCGGGGCCGGTGTCCTCCACGCTCACCCGCACCTGCCCCTCGGCCGGCAGCGGCTCGATGCTGACGGCAATCTGCCCACGCTCAGGCGTGAATTTCAGCGCATTAGCCAGCAGGTTGAAAAAGACCTTATCCAGAATGTTGACATCGAACCACAGCCACACGGCCGGCTCGGCCGGCAAAAACCGCAGGCTGATGCCGCGCTGCCGGGCCGTTTTCTCAAACATGTCCATGATTTCGCGCACGAAAACCACCAGGTTGCCCTCGGTAGCCCGCACGGGCATCTTGCCCACGTCGATTTTGCGAAAATCCATGAGCTGATTCACCAGCTGCAACAACCGCTGGGCGTTGCGTCGCACTAGGCTCAGTTCGTGGCGCTGGCCGGGGGGCAGCGGCGGGCCGGCGGTCAGCACCTCCTCCAGCGGCCCCAGCATGAGGGTGAGCGGGGTGCGCAGCTCGTGCGAGAAGTTGGTGAAAAAGCGCAGCTTGGCCTCGGTTTCCTTGCGCGCCTGCTCGGCCAGGTCCTCAATCTGGTTGCGCTGCGAGCGGATTTCCTGGTTTTGGCCCGCCAGCATCCGCGTGATGCGGCGGTTGGCGCGCAGCGCCCGCCACGCCAGCAGCCCCAGCCCGGCCGCCACCAGCAGCGCCCCGGCCACCACGTACAGCACCAGCTGCTGGCTGGCGTAGGTGGCGCGCTGCGAGCGCAGCAGCTCCTGCTGCCGCTGAATGTCCTGCTGCTGGCTGGCCAGCTGCTCGGTTTGCAGCTTCATCGTCTGCACGTTGGTCGAGTCGATAACCATCGTACTGAGAATGTTCTCCTTATGATACGGCTCGCGGCGCAAAATGTGCATGGCCGTGCGAATGGCTTCCTCCCCCCCCGGCGAGTACAGCAGCGTGGCCGTGATGATGCCATCCTGCACCAGCTGAATGCCGCCCTGCGGGCCGGGCAGCCCATCCACGCCCACCACCCGCACCCGGTGGCTGATGCCCAGCTGCTTGCACACCTGGTAGGCCCCCAGCGCTAGGCGGTCATTATGAGCAAAAATCAGGTTGACCTCGGGGTGCGCGCGCAGCACCGGCGGCAGCGCCCGCAGCACCGACGGCCGCTCCCAATCGGAAGGCACCTGCGCTGCCAAATGCAGCCCCGGCAACGCCGCCAGCCCCCGCACGAAGCCCAAATGCCGGTCCACGGCCGGCGACGAGCCAGCCGCGCCCAGCACTTCTAGCACGTTGCCGCGCTGGTGCAGCAGGCTGCTGGCGTAGCGGCTAGCCATCTGGCCCACTTCCTGGTTGTTGCCACCCACGTAGGCCGTGTACAGCTTCGAGGTAGTGCGCCGGTCGAGAATCACCACCGGAATACCACGGTTATAAACTTCTTCCACCAGCGGCGTAATCGGCTCAGCCTCATTGGCCGACACGATGAGGAGGTCGATGCCCTCGCGCAGAAAATCGCGGATGTCCTGCGCCTGCTGGGCCGTGCTGTAGTGGGCGTCCTTCATCTGGAAGCGCACCTGCGGGTAGAAGCTCAGCTCCTTTTGCATCCCGGCCAGCATGGCCAGCCGCCAGGCGTCGCCGTTGGTGCACTGCGAAAAGCCGATGCGGTAGGCGGGCGGCGCGGGCGCGGCCTGGGCCGCCGGGCCGCGCAGGCCAGCGACCACTACCCAGCTCAGCAGTAGCCAACAGGCTATTCGGGCGGCGAGTATCATTTTGCTAAGGTACTTGTGCGTATCGGATATGCGGAAATTAGGAGTGAGTAGTTACTTATCAAGGTAGCGTCGTTATTAATACCCGTCATGCTGAGCGAAGCCGAAGCATCTCTATCGGTGAACTAACCCTTGATGCATAACAACAGTGCGGTAGAGATGCTTCGACTTCGCTCAGCATGACGGGTAGTGCCTTACTGCGCAACGAGTGCAATATTCTTTCCAGCTGATTATCTGAGGGAAATCTAAAGAAACTTCCGCTTCCGCACCCAAGCCGCTAAGAGGCTGCCTTACCTTTGGGGCTGCTACTCACAGGTATGAATTCGACGCGTTCGCAAAACCCGTTTTTACTGGTTTTGCTGGTGGTGGGCTTATTGGGCCTGCTTTCTCTCTTAAAACCGGGCATGACGGTGGGCGGCGTGGAGCTACGCCCGGTGCGGCTACTGGCCGACGTCTTGCGCAAAGACCCCACGGCCCTGGCCCGCCTCGCCGCGCCCCCGCCCAATGCCCCGCCCACCGTGGCCCCGGCCGATACGGTAGCCGCCGCGACCGCCGACACCGAACCGGCCGACACCGTGGCCACGCCCGGCACTACCCAGCCCCGGCAATCCGGCGTGCCCAACCTGGGCGGCCTCGACAGCTTTTTGGCCGCCCTGCGTCAAACCAAAGCCGATGGCAGCCCGGTCCGCATTGCCTACTTCGGCGATTCCATGATTGAGGGCGACCTCATCACCGGCGACCTCCGCAACAGCCTCCAAACCGAGTTTGGTGGCGCGGGCGTGGGCTACGTACCCATCAATTCCATCACGGCCGACTTTCGGAGCACCATCCGCCAAACGTTTTCCAGCGACTGGTACGAGTATAATTTGGTATCGGCCAAGCTGCCCAGCAAGTGCCCGCTGGGCATTTCGGGGCACGCCTTTTTACCCCGCCAAGTAGCCAACCGCGACAGCACCGGCATCGTGGCCGATACCAGCTGGGTGCAGTACCAGGCTGGGCCGGGCCGGGCCACTACCCGCCGCTTCGCGGAGGCGCGCCTGTTTTATGGCCCCGGCTCGGGCCGCGACCAGGTGCTCGTGACCACCGACCGCCACCGCGTGCCGCACACGCTGCCCGGCCGCGCCGCCGTCAACGAGCTGCTACTCAAGCCCGGCGTGCCGGCCCGCACCATGCGCTTTGCCTTTGCGGCGCACGGCCCGCGCCCGGTGTACGGCGTCAGCTTTGAAAGCCCGCAGGGCGTGGTGCTCGACAACTTTTCGTTTCGGGGCAACAGCGGCTTAGGGCTCACCAAGATTCCCTTCAATCAGCTGGCCGCCTTCGGCAATTTGCTCGATTACCGCCTCATTATCATTCACTACGGCGTAAATGTGGCCTCGGCCAGCTACAAAAGCTACAACTGGTACGAGCGCGGCATGACCCGCGTGGTCGACCGCATGCAGCGCGCTTTTCCTAATGCCAGCATCCTCATCGTGGGCATGAGCGACAAAAGCTCGCGCATCGACGGCGAGTTCGTGACCGACCCCAGCGTGCCGCGCCTGCTGGCGGCCCAGCGCCGGCTGGCCGAGCGCAACCACGCCGCGTTCTGGAATTTATACGAGGCGATGGGCGGCGAAAACTCGATGGTGAAGTGGGTCGAGGAGTCGCCCGCGCTGGCCAATAAGGACTACACGCACGTGAACCCGCGCGGGGCGCATAAGATTGCAGGTCTGCTTTTCGACTACCTCATGCGGGAGTACGCGCACCCCACGCCGGCCGGCGGCGCACGCCCGGCCAGCCGCCCCGACAGCACTAGTCGCCCGGTCCGCGACTCGGCCGCCGCTACGCGCTAATGTTAATTCGCGCAGTGTTTCGGGGTGTT
>NZ_DASTEP010000176.1:0-22660 GCF_035709525.1 Hymenobacter sp.
GAGGCTGCCGGCCAGGTAGCAGTACTGGCAGTGCGCGGGGCAGCCTTCGGCGAGGTTGAGCTGGTAGTCGGCCGAGGGCGGCGTGGGCTGGAGGCGCAGCGCGCCGGCGGGCGCTTTCACCACGGCCAGCGTGGTTTTGGCGGTGCGGTAGGTGGCGCGCTCGTCGTCGCCGCGCAGCCCGGTAAGGCGGTTGCTTTTCAGCAATTCAATGTCGAGGTTCAGCGCCGTGGCGCGGGCCAGTATCTGCTGGCCGTACTCCTCATCGAGCGCATCGGGCGTGAAGAGCACGCGCTTGGGCAGCCACAGCTTGGCGCCGTGCGTGCGGGGCGCGGCGGCCTCGGCCGGGGCCAGCGAAATAGCGGGCGTGGGCGAATTGAGGACGGGCAAAAACAGGTCGGTTTGCATTACGTACTTAACGCCAGCCGCCCGGCAATAGGTCATTTTGAGCGGCTAGCGCTTGCAATATTTCCTGGTAATTATCAACCACTTGCGGCCAATTTAAGATTTCTCTTTTTTCAGCTCATGCATTCTTCCGGCCCGGCCCCGCTTATCCTCACCCTCACGCTCGACGCCGACAGCCAGGCGTTTTTCGACGCGCAGCGCCGCCGCTACTTTCCGGCCAAAATCAACTACCTCAACGCGCACCTCACGCTATTTCACGCGCTACCGGGGGCCGAGTACGATGCCATCGTGGCCGACCTGGCGGCCGCAGCGGCCGCCCAGCCGGGGCCGCTGCCGCTCGCGGTTACGGGCGTCAAATTCATGGGCCGGGGCGTGATGTACACCCTCGACAACCCCGCGCTGCCCGCCCTGCACCGGCGCTTGCAGCGGCAGTGGCAGCCCTGGCTCACGCCGCAGGATGGGCAGGGGTTGCGCCCCCACATCACGGTGCAAAACAAGGTGGACCCGGCCGTGGCCCGCGCCCTGCACGAGGAGCTGGCGGCGGGCTTTCAGCCTTTCGAGGCGCAGGGCACGGGGCTGGCGCTGTGGGCTTATAAAGGCGGGCCGTGGGAGCTGCGCGAGCAGTTCAGCTTTGGGATACAGTTGCGTTAGAGCTGTTTTCAAGGCAATAGACCGACCGGTGTAGAGACGCACACTTGCGGTCTCACGTCCGGCGAGCTGAATAACGTGAGACGCAAAGATGCGTCTCTACGCCCGCCCAGCACTTCGATATATAATCTAATGATATTTAGAAGCTTACCCTCAAAAACCAAGCTATAAGAGCCCTGCATTCGATTGGGGAGCAGCGGGGCGGGCGGGCACTCGCTTCATCCTTTTTAGGTTAAAGGCTTTTGTACCTTTCGGCCTTGAATGCGTAGGAAGCGACTTCCTACCAGCCTGAATTACCGTGAATCTGACTACTTCTATCTCTGCGACCAAGCCGCTGGCGGCCGATGTCGTGCTCGTGGGCGCGGGCATCATGAGCGCCACGCTGGGCGTGCTACTCAAGGAATTAGACCCCAAGCTGACCATCGCCATCTACGAGCGCCTCGACGCCGTGGCGGCCGAAAGCTCCGACGCTTGGAACAACGCCGGCACCGGCCACTCGGCCTTTTGTGAGCTCAATTACACGCCCGAGCTGCCCGACGGCTCGGTCGAAATCTCGAAGGCCGACAAGATTGCCGAGCAGTTTGAGCTTAGCAAGCAGTTTTGGGCCAGCCTGGTGCAGGAAGGCCACCTGCCCGAGCCCGAAAACTTCATTCGCACCATTCCGCACATGAGCTTTGTGTGGGGCGCGGCCAACGTGGAGTACCTGCGCAAGCGCCACGAGGCGCTGGTGGCTTCGCCGCTGTTCAAGGGCATGGAATTTTCGACCGACCCGGCCCTGATTGAGGAGTGGATACCGCTGGTGATGGACGGCCGCGACCCCAGCCAGCCCGTGGCCGCCACGCGCATGGACATCGGCACCGACGTCAATTTTGGCGCGCTCACCCGCAGCTTGTTCGACTACCTGCGCCAACAGCCGGGCGTCACGTTCGAGCTGGGCCAGGAAATTAAAGACCTGAGCCGCAAGGAAGACAGCACCTGGCAGGTGAAAATCAAGGATTTAGCCAGCGGCAACAGCCGCAAAATCCGCACGCGGTTTGTGTTTATCGGGGCGGGCGGCGGCTCGCTGCACTTGCTCGAAAAATCGGACATCCCGGAGGCCAACGGCTTCGGCGGATTCCCGGTGAGCGGGCAGTGGCTCAAGTGCTTGAACCCCGAGGTAATCGCCCACCACGAGGCCAAGGTGTACGGCAAGGCCGCCGTGGGCTCGCCGCCCATGTCGGTGCCCCACCTCGACACGCGCCAGATAAACGGCCGCAAAGAGCTACTCTTCGGCCCCTACGCCGGCTTCAGCACCAAGTTTCTAAAGCGCGGCTCCTACGCCGATTTGTTCCGCTCGATTGAGCTCGGCAACATCCGGCCGCTGCTCTACGCCGGGGCGCGCAACATTCCGCTCACTAAGTACCTCATCGGGCAGGTGTTGCAGTCGCCCGAGCAGCGCATCGCGGCGCTGCGCGAGTACTACCCCGGCGCGCAGCCGCAAGACTGGCAGCTCGAAACGGCCGGCCAGCGGGTGCAGGTTATCAAGAAAGACAAGAAAAAAGGCGGCGTGCTGGAGTTTGGTACCGAAGTAGTGACGGCGGCCGATGGCTCCATCGCGGCGCTGCTGGGCGCGTCGCCGGGCGCGAGCACGGCCGTGAGCATCATGCTCGATTTGGTGCAGCGCTGCTTTCCCGAGCAGGCCGCTTCGGAGGCGTGGCAGGCGGTGTTTCACCGGCTGGTGCCCTCGTTTGGGCAGCCGCTGGCCCAGAGCCCGAGCTTGTGCGCGTCCATCCGGGCGCACTCGGCCCAGGTGCTCAAGCTCAACAACGAGTAGGCTTATCTTTTTAATAGAAAAGGCCAGTCGCGCTTGCGGCTGGCCTTTTGTCGTTCAGGTGTGTCGCCCAACAAGCTCCTACCCTACCCCGTTCATCTGCCGAAACCGCGCGTCAATCTCGGCCCGCGAAGCTTGCCGAATGGCCTCCGACGTGCCGTAGCCTACCTCTTCTTCGCCGGCCGCGAGGCGGGCCACGATGCTGTCGGCAAAGGCATCGACGGCCACGGCCCAGGTGTGCAGCCCCGGCCCGCCGAGGTCGGTATTGACGCCGGGCGGCACTATTTCGAGCACCCCAATGCCCAGCGGGACCAGCTGCTGCCGCAAGGACATGGTGAAGGAATGCACCGCCGCCTTAGTGGCGCTGTAGATGGGGGCGGCGGCCATCGGGGCAAAGGCCAGGCCGGATGACACATTGATAATGACCGGACTAACTTGCTGGCGCAGGTGCGGCACCAGCAGCGCCGCGAGATGGATGGGCGCTTCAAAATTGATGGCGATTTCCTCGCGCTGCTGCTCCCAGGCGGCGAGGTCGGGCGGCAGGTCGGCCAGCTGAAAGCGGTTTTGAATGCCGGCGTTGTTAATCAGCACGTTGAGGGCCGGGAAATCGGCTAGCACGCGGCGCACCAGCGCGGCCCGCTCGATGGGCTGAGCCAGGTCGGTTTCGTAGATGTGCAGGCCGGGCACCTGCTGCTGCGCTTCGCGCAGCTTGTCGAGGCGGCGGCCGCAGATGATGACTTCGCTGCCCGCCGCCCGCAGGCGCCGGGCCAGCGCCAGGCCGATGCCGGAGGCTCCGCCCGTGAGCAGGATAGTGTTGTGGCTGAGGTTCATGAGAGAAAAAGAAAAAGGAGCGGACAAGTAGTGCTGACAACCAGTGCCGCTGGCCTTTGTTGAGCCCTCGGCCGGGCCGGCCGCTATTTTTACTTTGTGCAACCTGCTTTTACCATTCTCCCCGCCGCGCTGGCCGATGTTCCGGCCCTGGCCGCGCTCATCAACCAGGCTTACCGGGGCGTGCCCTCGGCCCAGGGCTGGACTACCGAAGCGCACCTGCTCGACGGGCCGCGCCGCGCATCGGCGAAAATCATTTGCAAGAGATGTTGTTGCCGGCGGGCGGCCAGCGAACAGCGCTGCTCAAATACGTGGCCGACAACGTTGTTCTAGGCTGCGTTTATCTAGAAGCGAAGAACGACGCCCTCTACCTCAGCACGCTGGCCGTGGCCCCGGCGGCGCAGGGCCACGGCGTGGGCCGGCAGCTGCTGGCTGCGGCCGAGGCCTACGCCCGCCAGCACGGCTGCACGCGCGTGCTCATCTCGGTACTGTCGGCCCGGCCCGAGCTAGTGGCCTGGTACGAGCGCCATGGCTACCAGCGCACTGGCGCGAGCGAGGATTTCCCGGACACTACTGAGTTTGGCCGGCCCCGCCAGCCGCTGGTGTTGCTGGGGTTGGAGCTAAGAGTTAAGAGCTAAACGAAAACGGGCTACCCAACTAGCCGCGAAGCGGCGGCATGTTGGTAGTAAATACCTGATAAGCAGGAGTATAGCCGCAAAGCGGCGGCACCTGCCTTGTTAGCGCCAGGTGCCGCCGCTTTGCGGCTCTGAATAGTGTAAACACTTTATGGCTACCAACATATCGCCGCTTCGCGGCTAATCCGGCAACCCTTTTGCGCAACTCTTAACTCTTAATCCTACTACTCCAGCCCTTGCACCAGCGCCAGCAGTTCGGTTTGGGTGGTTTGGGTGCGGTCGTGGGCGTACCAGGTGTGGATTTCGCGGGCGTACTCTTCGTGGGTCGCGCCTTCGGCTTTGAGCTTGTGCAGTAGCGTTTGGGCGGGGGCGGGGCGCGGGCCCCAGTGCGTGATTTCGAGTAGCGTATCGGGGTTCACTACCAGCAGCTTGGGGATGGCCTTGCCGCCGCCGGTGAGGTAGCTCTGCATGAGCTCGGGGTGCTCGTCGCGCAGCACGTAGCGGGTGGTGAGGTGGCCCGCGCTGGCCTGCGCCACGGCCTCCATGATGGGCACGAGCTGGGCCGCGTCGCCGCACCAGCCTTCGGTGATGATGAGCCAGAGGTAGTGGCCTTGCAGGCCAGCGGCGGCAGCGGCCAGGGCGGGCTGCACCTGCACCGTTTTGTCGAGGCGCTCCATACGCTTCACGTTCAGGTCGGTGTAGGCGGTCAGCTCTTCCGACTGCTCGGGGCCGGTGGTTTTGCCCTCGGCCAATAGCTCATCAATAAGCTGGCGGTAGGCCTGGTAGGTATAAGCGCCGGCCAGCGACTCGGCGGGCAGCACGGGGAGTTTGGGCGAAGCAGCCATGCAGGTAAAGTAAAGTAACGTTGAGCCTATAACCGCAAATGCCGCATTTTGGATACGGCTGGGCAGCGGGCCCGCCCCAAGTAGCTTTGCCGGATGCTGAAACTTCTCGTTCCCGCCGCCGCCCTGGCGCTGGGTTTGCTGGCTGGCTGCCACACCTCCTCCCCCGCCACTTCCGCCGCGCCCCCGCTGGATGATGCGCCCGGTATGCCGCCGCCCGCCGCCGCCCCTGCGCCCGGCGCACCCACCGAAGCCGCCGCCCGCGCCGCCGTGGCGCGCCACATTCAGGCGCTGCCCAACGCCGCGCTGTTCGTGCCCGACTCGGCCCGCGTGAATGACAACGACGCCACCTGGCAGGTGCTGGTGCCCCGCACCGACTGGGCCCAGCGCATGCCCAACCGCGCCCGCTTCGAGGTCGATAAGCAAACCGGCGAGGTCCGCAGCGCGCCGGTGAAGTAGGGCGGCTACTTTTTGGGAGCCGGGGCGGGCGGAGCCGGCCGGGCCGCGTCGGGGACGCTGCCGGTGCCCTGGCTGCCGCCGCCGTTTTCGTCTAGCTTCAGGTCGTTGTTTTGCACGCCCTTGCGGCGGCGGGGCTCGGCCGTGAGCTTGCCCACGCGGTAGCTGAAGTATACCTTGAAGCTCGTGATGCGCTGCACAGTGGTTGTGCGCTGCGCCAGCAGCGGCCCCGTGGCCTCGCTGCGCACGGCGTTGCTGGGCGAAAAAAAGTTTTCGGCCCCCAAACCCAGGCTGCCCTTTTTCTGGGCAAAATCGTGCTTGAGGCTGAAGCTGTAGACCGCGAAATTGCTTTGCGCGCCTTGCAGCTGCACCTGCTGCCCCCGGTAGAAGCCGAACACCTGGAGGTTCCAGTTTTTGGGCAGGGCGTAGCTGGCGTAGAGCCGGCCGCTCAGCACCAGGCCCGCGTTGCGGGCCGCGTACAGCGGGTCGGCCACGTTGTTGCGCAGCGCCAGGTAGTAGGCATCGAGGCCCGCGCTCATGCTGAACTTGGTGCCCACGTCGAGGCTGCCGAAGGCGCTGCCGCCGTAGGCGCTTTCCTGCCCGATATTCTCGTAGGCAACAAGCACCGCGCCGGGGTAGGCCGCCGCGCCGAGCGGCCCGCGCACCGACTGAATGGAGCCGCTGGTGGTGCGCGCAAACGCGCTAAAACTGAGATTGGCCTGCCCAAGCAAGGTGCTGTAGCCCAGCTCGTAGTTGCTGGTGTATTCGGGGCGTAGCGCGGGGTTGCCCTCGGTTTGCAGCAGGGGGTTGGCGGCCTGGCGGTTGGGGTTGAGAAATTGCAGCGACGGGCGCTGAATGCGCCGGTTGTAGGCCAGGCGCAGCGCGTTGCCGTTAGGCAGCTTATAGAGGAGGCTCGCGCTGGGTGCCAGCAGGCCGTAATCGGGCAGCTCGCCTACCGCGCCCCGGTCGTACTCGGCCGCGAGGGCGGTGTACTCGTAGCGCAGGCCGGGCTTGAACGTGAAATTGTGGGGCAGCGCCACGGTGTAGGCCAGGTAGCCCGCCGCCACGTTTTGGTAGTAGCGAAAGGTATTATCGGCCTGCGTAATGGCCAGCTGGCCAGCGTAGCGGTAATCGCTACGCACAACCCGCCGGATGTTTTTCAGGCCTACTTCCAGCAGCTGATTCTGGCCGGTGGGCGTCTGGTAATCGAGCTGGGCGGTCAGCTCCTCGTTCAGGCTGGGGTTATCGTTGCCGGCTGACCCGAGGGCGTTGGCGTCGCTGGCGGCGTAGGTGTCGTTGGCGAAGCGGTAGGTGCGGTCGTTGCGGCTGTAGAGGGTTAGCACGCTCAGCTCGCGCTGGGGCCGCGCGTAGGTGCGCAGGTAGCTCAGGCTGGCATCGAGGGTGCCCGAGTCGTCGGTGGTTTGCACGTTGCGCACCGAGGTAGCGGTGTTGCCCGTAGCCAGCGCGGTAGTGCTGGTAGCCAGCGCATCCTGGTAAAACGTGGCGTTGCGGGTGCCGTAGGTGAGCGAGGCGGCCAGCGAGTTGCGCGCATTCAGGTCGTAGTCCCAGCCCAGGGTGTAGCGGCCAAACAGCTGGTTTTGGCGCGTGTCGGCCGCCTGGGTGGTGCGGGTTTGCTGGCCGGTGGCGGGGCTGGTCGTGAGCTGGCCGCTGGCAAAGCTGCCCGGCGTGTTGTAGCCCGCCCGCCCAAAGCCGCCCAGCGCGAAGCCCATTTTGCCGGTGCGGTAGCCGCCGTTCAGGTTCAGCGTGGCCGAGCGGGTGCCCGCGCTGCCATCGACACTCAGCTGGCCGCCGCGCAGGGTGTTGGTTTTGGTGATGATATTGATGATGCCGGCCGAGCCTTCGGCATCGTACCTGGCCGAGGGGGCGGTGATAACTTCCACGGCCTTAATCTGGTCGGCGGGCAGCTGGCGCAGGCCGTCGGCGATGCTGTTGGCCACGATGGTCGAGGGCTTGCCGTTGAGCAGCACCCGGATGTTCTGGCTGCCGCGCAAGCTCAGGTTGCCGTCGAGGTCCACGCTCAGCAGCGGCACGCGCCGCAGCACGTCGGTGGCGTCGCCGCCGCGGGTGGTTTCGTCGAGCTCAGCGTTGTAGACGGTGCGGTCTATCTTTTCCTCAATCAGCGGCTTTTTGGCGGTTACTTCTACCTCGCCCAGCTGCCGCGCAGCGGGCCGCAGCGCCAGCGAGCCCAGGTTCAGGGTGCCGCCTTCGGGCACCGCCACGCCCGGCCGCAGTAGCTCCTGGTAGCCTACCAGGCTGATGCGCAGCGTGTAAGCGCCCGCCGCCAGGCCGGGCAGCACAAACCGGCCATCGGCTCCGCACACGCTGCCACTCACCACCGTGCCCGCTGCCGACAGCGCCGCCACCGAGGCGTAGCCGAGGGCCGCGCCGGTGCTACCATCCACGACGGTGCCCGTGAGCTGGGCGGCCCCGCGCGGCGCAGATTGGCCGAAAGCCGGGGCCACCGTGCTTACAGTTACTAGCAAACCCATGAGCGTAGTGCGTAGGAGCATAAGGAGCTGGTTAGTTTTGGCAAAGGCGCGGGTAGCGGCTCCGGGGTTGTTGCGGGGGCACTTATTTCCACCGTCCAGCCAATTTTATTTTTTGCCGCCGCACAGTCGGCCGCTGGCCAAACGGCGTACTAGGGCATTCCTCTTTTCTTATTCCTACCTCATGGCCAACCAACCCAAACCCGCCTGGTACGGCGTCGCTGCCGTCGCCATTGGCACCGGCATCTTCTTTCTGGCTACTAACAAGGGCCGGCTTTTCAAAAAGGGCAAAGCCAGCGTAAAAGCGCTGCTGAGCGGCGCGTCCGCCGCCCCCGAGGCCGCCCCCACGCCCGCCCCCAGCCGCTCGGAAGGCCGCACGCCCACTCCCGAAAACGGCCACGTGCGCGACGTAGTAGCCACCCACCTGCCGCCTCCCGAAACCGGTAGCAATTTCTCGCGCCACGGCGACGTGCACGGACCAACCGGCGAGGCCGGCAACTAGTGAGCTGGTGAGTGGTGAGTAGCGAGTTCGCACCCCGGCAGGCCGTTGGGCCGTATGCCAGCCACCTCCCTACTCACCATTTCACCCTCTCACCTCATGGACCAGGTAGCCGCTGGCGTCCACCAGCTGCGCATCAAGCGCTTTGTAAACGTATATTTTGTCGAGGCCGGCAACGACAAGGAATGGGTGCTGGTTGACACCGGCCTGCCGGGCTCGGACAAGGAAATCCGGGCTGCCGCCGACAAGCAGTTTGGCCCCGGGGCCAAGCCGCAGGCCATCATCCTGACCCACGGGCACCTCGACCACCTGGGCTCGGCCAAGGAGCTGGCCGCCGCCTGGGGCGTGCCCGTGCTGGTTCACCCGCTGGAGCTGCCCTACGTGACGGGCCAGGCCAAATACCCGCCCCGCGACCCCACCGTGGGCGGCACGCTGGCGTTTATGAGCCGGTTTTTCCCCACCGACCTGCCCAACATCAGCGAGGTAGTGCAGCCGCTGAACCCAGATGATGAAGCCGTGCCCTACCTCGCCAATTGGCGCTGGGTGCATGTGCCGGGCCACGCGCCGGGCCAGATTGCCCTCTTTCGGGAGGCCGACCACACGCTGCTCGGGGCCGACGCTTTCGCTACTACCGACCACGAGTCGGTGCCCAAAGTGCTGCTCGGCGTGCCCAAAATCAGCGTGGCGGGCGCGCCCTTCAACTACGACTGGGCGCAGTGCCGCGAGTCGGTGCAGAAGCTGGCCGCGCTGGAGCCGCGCCACATCGGCTGCGGCCACGGCCCGGTGCTGACCGGCCTGCAAGCGATGGTAGACCTCCAGCACCTGGCCAACGACTACCCGCTGCCCGCCCAGGGCCGCTACCTCCGCGAGCCCGCCCGCGTGGATGCCAGCGGCGTCGAGCACCTGCCGCCCGCCCCCGCCGACAAGCTGCCCCGGCAGGCGGCGGCCATTGGGCTGGGGCTGCTGCTGGCCGGCGGCGCGTGGCTGCTGGTAGGCGGCCGCCGCAAGCGCCGGGCCATGTAAAACGGAGTAGCACTCCGTTTCTGCGCCAGGGCACGCCCAAACGTGGAAACGGAGTGCCACTCCGTTTTACGGCTAGTCCGGCCGACTTTTTACCAGGCAGTGGCCGCTTTAGTTTTGCTTTTATGATGCGTAGCTGCTTTCTGGCAATAGCCTTGCTGGCACCACCGGCCGCCGACCCGCCCGCGGCCTTTTACACCACCTACACCTACACGGCCTACACCGTGTACGACTTCACGACCAGCGAGATGCCCACCCAGGTAGAGGGTGTGGGCGGCACGCTGGCTTTGCGCGCCGATGGCACTTACGACAAGCGCCTCAGCATTTTGCTGGGGGCCAACGGGCCGCGCTACTTCACGCAGCACGGGCGCTTTACGACCAAGGGCGACAGCATTTTCTTCGATTTTACCGACCTCAAAGGGCACGATGTGCAGCGCGGTACCTTCCGCTACGCGCCGGCTACCCGGCAGCTCAGCATCACCATTGCGGGCTACCCCACGGGCAACAAGGGCGTGTATGAGCTGGCGGCCACGGCACCGGCTGGCAACTAGCAGCGCGAGCTTTGTAGCTCGCGTTTTCAGGCAATCGATTATAACGAACCCGCCAAACGCGCGCTACGCAGTTGGCGCTACTGCCTGCTGGGCTGTGTGCCTTGCCCGCCCTGCGCCCGCCTTTACTAACTTGCGCCCAAATTCAGCCCGCCCTACCCCACCCCGCCAGGCGAGCTGTTAATTGCTCATTGTTAATTGATACTTAGAAAAAATGGGACGCGCATTTGAATTCCGCAAAGGCCGCAAAATGAAGCGCTGGGACCGGATGTCGAAAGACTTTACCCGCATCGGCAAGGAAATCGTGATGGCCGTGAAAGAGGGCGGTGCCAGCCCCGAATCGAACGCCCGCCTGCGCACGGCCATGCAAAACGCCAAGGGCGTGAACATGCCCAAAGACCGCGTGGAAGCCGCCATCAAGCGCGCCACCGGCAAGGATGAGAAAGACTATCAGGAAGTTGTGTACGAAGGCTATGGCCCCCACGGCGTGGCCATCGTGGTCGAAACGGCCACCGACAACCCCACCCGCACCGTGAGCAACGTGCGCCTGTATTTCAACCGCAATAGCGGCGCGCTTGGCACGGCCGGCTCGTCGGACTACACGTTCACCCGCAAGGGTGTCTTCAAGCTGGCCGCTGAAGGGCTGGACCGCGACGAACTGGAGCTGGAGCTCATCGACGCGGGCGCGGAGGACGTGTACGAAACCACTGAGGAAGACGAGCACGGCGCCGAGCACAAGTACATGGTGATTGAAACCGCCTTCACCGACTTTGGCCAGATGCAGAAAGCTCTGGATGCCAAGGGTGTGAACGTGGTGAGCGCTACCTTGCAGCGCGTGCCCAATACCACGGTGTCGCTGAACGACGAGCAGGCCGAGGAGGTCGAAAAGCTCATCGACAAGCTTGAGGAGGACGAGGACGTGCAGGCCGTGTACCACACGATGGGGTAGCGTAATTTGGACTTTTAGTCCACGAGTGCCCTGCCAGATAACTTGTGGACTGAAGTCCGCGCTCCTTCAGCCGCCGCCCGTCGAACCAGATGGGCGGCGGTATTTTTTAGCCGTTACTAGCCCGTTTTCGCGCTACTTTCGCGGGCTTGCTTTCGTCAAAATACGCTCTCGCTTATGGCGGCCAGTTTTCTAAATCCTAGTGATAACAAGGCACTTATTAGCCGGCTGTTTCAACTGATGCCCGACGCCCGGCCCCGCTGGGGCACCATGACGGCCGGCCAGATGCTGGTGCATTGCGCCGACCAGCTGCGCGTGAGCCGGGGCGAAAAGCCCGTGACCTCCGTGCGCGTGCCGAGGCTGCTTCGGCCACTGCTGAAGTGGTTTTTCATCACGCGGCTCCGAGAATTTAAGCCCAATAGGAAGACCATGCACGAGCTGGATGCCAAAGGCGGCATGACGCCGCCCATCAGCTTTGCCACCGACCACGCCACGCTCATCGGCTTGCTCGCGCCGGCTAGCTACCGCCCCAGCGGCGTCGACCACCCCCTGTTTGGGCACCTTTCGGCGCAGGAGTTTGGCGAGATTACCTGGAAGCACCTCGACCATCACCTGCGGCAGTTCGGGGTTTAACGCCGGCCTGCTACGACAAACGCCGCCCGTCTTAGCCGACGGGTGGCGTTTGTCGTTTATTGCGGTACTTATGAAAAGCTACCCGCTCCTGCCCTGCCTGCTGCCCCTCGCCGCCCTGGCCCAAACCCCGGCCCCGCCGCCCGCGCCCGACCCCGCCATTCAGCGCTGGGTAAATGAAATTTCCAGCAAAAACCTCGAAGCCGACGTGCGCAAAATGGTGAGCTTCGGCACCCGCCACACGCTCAGCGACACCCAGAGCAAAAAGCGCGGCATCGGCGCGGCCCGGCAGTGGGTGTTCGATGAGTTTAAGAAATACAGCAAGGCCGGCGGCGGGCGCATGACGGTGGAGATGGATACCTTCCTGGTACGGCCCGACGGCAAGCGCGTGGATAAGCTCACGCCGATGGCCAACGTGCTGGCCACCATCCCCGGCACCGACCCCACCGATACGCGGGTGCTGCTGATGAGCGGCCACCTCGACTCGCGCGTGACCGACGTGATGAACCGCACCGCCGACGCGCCCGGCGCCAACGACGACGCCAGCGGTGTGGCCGCCGTGCTGGAAGTAGCCCGCGTGCTGGCCGGCCAGCGGTTTCCCTGCACCATCAAGCTGGTGGCCGTGCAGGGCGAAGAGCAGGGCCTGCTCGGGGCCGACCACCTGGCCCGCCGCGCCAAGCGCGAGAACTGGAACGTAGTGGCGATGCTCAACAACGACATCGTGGGCAACTCGCGGGGCTACGACCCCGAAATCACCGATTCGCTGCATCTGCGCGTGTTCAGCGAGGGCGTGCCGGCCACCGAAACGCCCGAACAGGCGCGCCAGCGCCGCCAGCTCAGCTCCGAAAACGACGCGCCCAGCCGCCAGCTCGCCCGCTACGCCCAAGCCACCGCCCAGCGCTACGTGAACGCTAACGGCTACGCCGTGCTGCTCGAATACCGCCCCGACCGCTTTTTGCGCGGCGGCGACCACACGCCCTTCAACCAGCAGGGGTTTCCGGCCGTGCGCTTCACCGAAACCAACGAGAATTTCAACCACCAGCACCAGGATTTGCGCACCGAAAACGGCATCGAGTACGGCGACAAGCCCGAGTTTGTGGACTACCGCTACCTGCGCCGCACCGCCCAGGTAAACCTGGCTACGCTGGCCAGCCTGGCCCTGGCCCCCGCCGCCCCCCAAAAGGTGGAAGTCCTCACCGCCAAGCTCGCCAACCGCACCGAGCTGCGCTGGCAGGCCCCCAAAGGCGGCCCCGCGCCCGCCGGCTACGTGGTGCTGGTGCGCGAAACCAGTGCCCCACAGTGGCAGCAGCGCTACCCGTCTACCGGCCTCACCGCTGACCTACCCATTAGCAAGGATAACTACATTTTCGGCGTGGTGAGCGTGGATGCCCAGGGGCACGAAAGCCCGCCGGTGCTGCCGGTGGTGGGGCGGTAATTTGTATGTGACATGCGAGAAAACAAAGGCTTTTTCGTTGCCTGCTGCTTTGTAGGCTTGGCCTGGGTGTACACGGCTTATGACGCCGACCATGAGAATTCTCTGTTGGCTATGCTGGTCGGAGTAGGAAGCATTGCTACCTGGCTTGGCTTGTTTGTGCTGGCGGTAGGCCGGATTATCAAGCGCGCTTATTTACCTTGGCAAAAGCGCCTGGCTCCTTTTGGGCTCTTGCTTGCCCCCTTCGCTATAGCAACCAGCTATGGCTACGCCAATCGTTTATTCAGCTCACCCGATTGGCTGCTTGCCGAGCGCTACGATTTTGCCGGCTCCGATAATATGCTGTTCAAGCAGAACGGCGAATACCAATACTGGCGGCATGGCCCGCTGGGGCGCTCGGCCATTGTGCGGGGGCACTACGTGCGCCGCGACAGCCTGCTGCTTATGCAACCCAACGCCAATGCCTCGATGCCAGGAATAGCCAGCATTGCCATCCGGCCCTACTCGTCGTTTCAACAATTGAAACCGACAGCCCGGCTGGTAGCGCTTGATAGCAAGGGTACCGCGCTGGCTATTTTTCGTATAAAAGAGCGCAACGAGCCTTAATTTTCCCTTATCTTCATGGAAATCAAACAAGAAATAGCTCAGATAATTGCTACACTGCCGGCCGACGCGCTTGGCGAGCTATTGCAGCACTTGCGGCAAGTAGAGAAAGCCGCGCAGGAAAAGGCGCGCTTGTCTTCGCACCTGAAAACCATCCTACTGGAAGACAAGGAAGTGCTTGAGCGGCTGGCCAAATGATAACCTATCAGGAGGTATTGGAGATTCACCAGGTGCTGGTAGAATCTTTTGGCGGCGTGGTGGGCGTGCGCGAGGAGGGCTTGCTACGAGCGGCTATCGAGCGGCCTTTTGCAGGGTTTGGTGAAACGGAGTTTTACCAGACCCCGGCCGAAAAGGCTGCGGCAATCGTAGAAAGTATCGTTAAAAACCATCCTTTCGTGGACGGTAACAAGCGTACTGGCTACGTCCTGATGCGGTTGCTTCTACTACAGGCTGGCCAGGATTTGCAGGCAACGCAGGATGAGAAGTACGATTTCGTAATCAGCATCGCGTCGGGTCAAATTGCTTTTCCAGAAATCGTGACTTGGATACAAAGCAAACTCGTTAGCAGCGCTCGTTAACAATTCGGCAGTTTCGCCGCACGCAGCAAATCATGCCACAAGAAACCCCCAACCTCCAACGCTTTCTCGACGCGCAGCGCGCCGACTACCCCACCGCACTGGCCGAAATAACGGCCGGCCGCAAGCGCAGCCATTGGATGTGGTACATCTTCCCACAGGCCCAGGGCTTGGGCTACAGCGAGATGGCGCACCGCTACGGCATCACGGGCGCGGCTGAGGCGGCGGCCTACCTGGCGCACCCGGTGCTGGGCCAGCGGCTGCGGGAGATAGCGCGGGCGCTGCTGGCGCTGCCGGGCAGCAATGCCACCGCCATCATGGGCAGCCCCGACGACCTGAAGCTGCGCTCTTCGATGACGCTGTTTGCGCAGGTGCCGGGCGCGGATGGAGTGTTTCAGGCGGTATTGGATAAGTTTTTTGGCGGCGCGCCCGATACCAAAACCTTGCAGCTGCTGGGGCGCTAGCGGGTGCTGGTAATGCACGGCGGCCTCCGGCGATATAGTGGCTGCTGCCGTATATGCTTCAAATCAGCCCATTATCGCTCTGTACTTATGAAATTCGCCGCCTCGCTCGACAAAACTGCTATCGTACTCACGCTGTTGGTTTCCGTGCTTTTCGCTTTCATCATCGGTGGGCAGTATGCCTTTATCTCCGACGAGGGCCGGGCGGACCCCATCTACACTACCGTGGGCTGCCTGGCGATATACGGGCTGGCGTTTGCCTTTCGGCCGGCGGGCTACGTGGTAACGGCTGACGAGGTGATTATCAGCCGCCCGCTGTGGAACGTGCATCTCAAACGGGCTGACCTGCGGCGCGTGGTGGCTTTGCCGGCGCAAAACCTCAATGCCTCGGTGCGGCTGTTTGGGGTAGGCGGGCTGTTTGGCTACTACGGCAAATATGCCAACCACGTGCTGGGCCGCACCACCTGGTACGCTACCCGTCGCGACACGCCCGTGCTGCTGGAAACAATGGACGACAAGAAGTATATCCTGACGCCCAACGACCCCAACGGCTTCGCCCGAGCCTTGGCCGCGTAGCCTGGGCCGCCGCTGTAATGCGCGGGCGCGGGCAGCGATATAGGTAGAAGTACTCTCTACTTTTTTCGCGCCATGCTACTGCCGGTTTTTGCCGTTGCGTTCATTTTACTACTTGCCAGCCTGCGCATTGCGCAGGAATATCAGCGCGCCATCGTGTTCAGGCTGGGGCGCTACGTGGGCACGCGCGGGCCGGGGCTCTACTGGCTCATCCCGTTTATCGAGCGCCAGCAAACCATCGACATGCGCACCAAAACGGTGGAGTTGGAGCAGCAGGAAACCATCACCAAGGACAGCGTAACTATTAAGGTCAACGCGGTGCTGTGGTTTAAGGTAGTGAGTCCCGCTGACGCCGTGATAAAGGTGGCCGACTACAACCGCGCCGTGTACCAGCTGGCCGTGACGGCGCTGCGCAACATCATTGGCCAGAATCAGCTCGACGAGGTGCTGAAAGAGCGCGCCCACATCAACAGCTCGCTGCTGCAACTAGTAGACGCGGCCACCGAAACCTGGGGCGTGAAGATTGAGTTGGTCGAAATTAAGGACGTGGAAATACCCGAATCCATGCAGCGGGCGATGGCCCGCGAGGCCGAGGCCATCCGCGAGAAGCGCGCCCGCCTCATCAAGGCTGAGGCCGAGCTGGAGGCCAGCCGCAAGCTGACGCTGGGCGCGCAGGAAATGGAAAAAAGCCCCATGTCCCTGGAGTTGCGCCGGATGCAGATGCTGTCCGAAATCGGCATCGACAACAACACGACCACCGTCGTGCTCATCCCCTCCGAGTTTGCGCACGCGGCCAAAACTATTGCGCCGCTGCTGGGCGGCGCGGCTGGCGATAAGCCAGTTGCATAGGTGCCGTATCATTCGCTAAAAAAGGCGCTGGGCTGCGTAGCCCAGCGCCTTTTTCAATATTTATTGGCTGAGACAAAGGCTACTGGGCGCAGTATTGCTCCGGTGCATAGTAGACCTATTACTATATTTGGTCTTATCCCCTTTTTTGCAACTCTTATGAAGCTAATTTTTACCTCGACGTCTCTACTGCTGCTAGGGACAGTTTGCCTGCTGGCTGGCCGCCCCGCCCATGCCCAATGGGTAACGAACCCCGCCCAAAACACCGTGGTGCGCGACGTAGCCGGCGTCAGCGAAGAAACGCCCCGCACCAGCCCGGCCCCCAATGGCGGCACTTACGTGACGTGGTTTGAGACGGTGGCCAACACCAACTACCAGCTGCGCCTGCAACTGCTCGATGTGAATGGCCTGCCCAAACTAGGCTCAGCCGGGCTACTGGTGAGCAACCAGCCACAGGGCACCGCCCTGTACCGCTACGACCTCAAAACGGACAACGACGGCAATGCCATCGTAGCTTTTCAAGATACGCGCGCCACCAACGGCAGCACGCAGTGCGTTATCTACAAGGTTTCGCCCACCGGGCAGCAGTTGTGGGGTGCCAACGGCATCCAGCTGCTCGACGCTACGGCCAATTCGGGCCTCTCGCCCACCATCGGCATCACCTCGACCAACAACGTGGTAGTGGGCTGGAACGCCGGGGCCACCGCCGACGCCAACCACGGCACCAAGCTGATTCCCATGCTGAAGTTTTCGCCGGCTGGCACGGCGCTGTGGAGCAGCCCGGTGCGCATTCAGGCCCCAAGCCGTCGCTTTAGCCGGCCCATTTTCACGGCCGTACCCAACTCCGACGACGTGGTGGTGGGCTACGTAGAGGAAACCGGCTCGGGCCTGGGCGTTTCGACTATGTACGCCCAGCGCTACAACGCCAGCGGCGCAGCCGTGTGGGCGGCCCCCACCCAAGTGAGCACCAAGACGATACCCTTCTCTTTCTTCCCCGAGCCCATACCCGATGGCACGGGCGGCTACTTGGTGCAAGTGAACACCGGCAACCCCGCCAATGCCAACCTCAACGACGTGTATGTGCAGCGCGTGGCCGCCGATGGCACCCTGCCCTGGGGCACCACCGGCACCGAAGTGCTGGCGGGCACGGCCTCGCTGCGCATTGGTGGCTCGCTCCAATACGTGGCGGCGCGGGGCGAAGTGTGGTCGGCGGTGAACGAGCTGGACTTGCAGCAAAATACCTCGGGCCTCACGGTGCAGCGCCTGAACCCCACTACCGGGGCCGTGCAGCTGGGCACCAGCGGCGTAGTGGTGCAAGCGCCCAGCGCCACGTACTACGCCACCCAAACCCTGCGCGACACCGGCACCGGCCTCATCCTCACCTATACTACCAACACCAGCGCGGTCAACCGGGGCCTGTGGGCCACCAAGCTCAACTACCAGGCGCAGCCCGCCTGGGCGGCCGGGCCAGTGCAACTCAGTAGCGTAGTCAGCCCGAAGCTCGGCTACAGCACGCTGCCCTTCGCCAGCGGCCAGCTCGTGAATGTGTGGCAGGATGAGCGCCAGGGCGACGGCATTTATGCCCAAACCATTAACGATAGCGGGCAGCTGGGCACATTGCTCGGCACCCGCGCCGGCCAAAGCGCCGAGTTGCTAGCCCTCATCCCCAACCCCGGCTTGGTGCCCAGCCTGCACCTCACTGCTGCCCGCGCCCAAACTGTGCCCGTGGTGGCCCGCGACCTCACCGGCCGCTTGGTGTGGCAGGCTGAGGTGCCGCTCGCGGCGGGCGCTACCGCCGTGCCGCTCGCTGTGCCTGGGCTGGCGGCCGGCATCTACCTGGTCGAAGCCACCGTGGATGGAACCGCCTGGCGCGGCCGCTGGGTGAAGCCGTAGGCGGCGTTTCACTTTCTCTCTATTTCAAAAGCGTTCTGCTCCTTTCTTGGTAGCAGAACGCTTTTTTTAATGGATTGCCAAGCAAGCTGACTGCCTGCTGCCGCTAGTCCAGTTCGTCCAGCCGGTCGACATAGTCTTTAGGGCTGGGAAAACCGCAGTTGACGAGCCAATCAAAAGAAATCAATGCTCCCAGGCAACCTTCCTTCCCTCGCTAACATCTGAGACAACACCAGCCCACAGCACCTCGCCCCCCGCAAAATATTTCCTTGCCATCGCGTAACGTTTGCCTACCCGCCCGGTACTCGCAGTAGAAAAAGGCTAAAAGTTCCCGCCGAGAGAGCCTCCCCTAAAAATATTTTCAGGTCATAAACTGTGTTTCCAGCCCACAAATGCAGGTTTTACTAAATAGTTTGAAACAGTACTATGCTAAACAAAGTACCTGTTGTAAGTTTGTTCTATCAAAAGCCTAGTACCAGCACAAAGCCTACAACCTGGCGCCGCCCGGTTGCCACCCCAGCCCCCACTGCCAGCTGCCAACCGGGCGGCGGCCCCCGCCAAAGTCCTACCCTGACCCTGGCCCCTCGCTAGCCCACCCGCCCCTGTCGGCCGGCTCCCCTCCCCTCTCTCGTGCTTTTTGAGGCACCGATTCGCTTCACCCCCGGAACCGCGGCCGGCTGGGAACGGAATCGCCATGCCTTTTCCGAACGCCTTTTTACAGCTTCTCGCCATGAGCTTCCTCCTGAACCCCAACGCCTTATTTGCTTTCACCGGCCTCGCCCTGGCCGCCACGCTGCCCCAGGGCGCGCTGGCCCAGTCGGCCCCCGCTGCCACCCAGGCCACCCTCAGCGGCACCGCCGTGGATGGCGGTGCCAAGGCCGAGGCCCTGCCCTTTGCCACGGTGCTGCTGCGCCGCGCCGAAGCTGCCGATACCAGCCTGGTAGCCAGCGGCCAAACTAGCCTCGAAGGCCGCTTCGAGCTGACCAAAGTGCCGGCCGGCACCTACCGGCTGCGCATCCTGGCCATGGGCTACCAGGGCGCGGTGCAGGCCGTGCGGGTAGCCCCCGGCCAAACGGCGGTGGCCCTGGGCACTCTGAAGCTGAGCGCCGCCACCCAGCGCTTGGCCGAGGTGCAAGTGACCGCCGAAAAAGCCGTGGTGCAGCAGGAGCTGGGCAAGACGGTCATCAACGTCGAGAAAGACCTGAGCAGCGTGGGCGGCACCGCCGTAAACGTGCTCGAAAACGTGCCCTCGGTAGCGGTAGATGCCAGCGGCACCGTTAGTTTACGGGGTTCTTCCAACCTCACCATTCTTATTGATGGCAAACCCGCCGGCACCAGCAACGGCGGCCCCGGCCCGCGCCTCGACCAGATTCCGGCCTCGCAGATTAGCCAGGTGGAGGTCATGACCAACCCCTCGGCCAAGTACGACGCCAGCGGATCGGGGGTCATCAATATCATCACCAAAAAGAACAAGCCCGAAGGCTGGAACGGCCAGGCCGCCCTCACCGTGGGCACGCAGGACAAGTACTCGCCCAACCTCAGCCTGAGCCGCCACCACGGCAAAGCCACCTGGAACCTCAGCTACTACGGCCAAGACCAAGTGTACCGTAGCAACTCGCGCAACAGCCAAACGGCACTTACCAACGGCAAGCAACTGCTGACCACCCAGGACGGCACCGGCCGCAACCACAGCCAAAACCACAGCGTGGGCGTGGGCCTCAACTACGAGCTGACCAAAGAGCAGACCCTGAGCGTGAACGTGCAGCCGCACTGGGAGCGCCACCTCGAAAGCGAATACCAGAACCTAACCCAGCAAACGGCAGGCGACCCCACCGTAACCAGCCAAAATGGTGACTTGCAAACCGACGTGAACGTGAAAGTACTGAGCTCGTCGGCTGACTACCGCCACACCTGGGAGGCGCACAAAGGCCGCGAGCTGACGGCCAACGCCGGCTTCGTGGGCATCTGGGCCACGATTCCGGTCAGCCAGGTTATCACGGGTGGGGGCACGCGGGGCGGCTTCCGGCAAGACCAGGCCGTGGATGCCAACATCTTCTTCGGGCAGGTCGACTATGTGCTGCCCTCGGCCGATGGCAAAGGCAAATTTGAAACCGGCGTGAAGCTGGAAGGCCAGCGCACCACCGGCCGCGCCGACATGCGCAAGCCCTCGCCAACCGACCCGCAAGCCGAGTTTCAGCTCGATGCCGCCAACTCGTTTGCCTACGATTTCTCGCAGGTGATGCCCGCCGCCTACGCCACCTACCAGCGCACCCTGGCTCACGGCTGGAGCGCCCAGGGCGGCCTGCGCACCGAGGCTACCCTGCTGCACGGCAGCGTGGCCGATGGCCGCGCCCGGGTTGACAAAGACTATATCAACCTGTTTCCGAGCGCCACGGTGGCCCGCGAGCTGGGCAAGGAGGCTGGCCAGAGCCGCCTGCAATTGAGCTACGCCCGCCGCCTCGAGCGCCCCGATTTCATGCAGCAGCTGCCCTTGCAGCTCTACCAGGACCCGCGCAACTACCGCACCGGCAACCCCGGCCTGCTGCCCGAATTCAGCCACAACCTGGAGCTGGGCCACCAGCTCAACCTGGCCAATGGGGCCAGCGTCACGACCACGGTGTTTGCCCGCTTTACCGAGCAAGCTATTCAGCGCCTGCGCTTTATCGACAACGACGCTACCCGCGACAACGGCGTGGGCCTCGTAACCGCCGAAACCTACCGCAACTACGGCAGCACCACCAATCTGGGCCTCGAAATGACCTGGGCCCAGCCCCTGGCCAAGTGGTGGCGCGTGCAAGCCAGCGGCTCGCTCTACCGCTCGCAAATCGCCACCAACGCGGCCGACCAGGCCAATCGCTCGGCCTTGGCTGGCAACGTGCGCCTCTCCAACAACTTCACGCCCCGCAAGGGCCTCGACGTGCAGCTCACCGGCAATGTGCGCTCGACGGTGCTCACGGCTCAGGGCCGGCAGCTGCCCACCGGCGGCATCGACATTGCGGTGCGCCAGCGCCTCTTCAGCGACCGCGCCGCCCTCACGCTCCGCGTGTCGGACATCCTCAACACCCAGGTGCGCCGCTCCGAGCTAGCTACGCCCGAGCTGCAAACCTCCCTCTACAACAAGCGCGAAACCCGCGTGGGCTGGCTCGGCTTCACCTGGTACATCGGCGCTACCAAGGCCAAGGCCGGCCGCATCGAAAGCGGCCCGAGCGGCGGCGGCGGCTTCGGCGGCTAACTCCTCCCAATCAAGTAGGGCATACTGAGTTGGCGGACGTGGCTCGCGTGAATCTGGTTCGGGTTCATGGCGCGAGCGAGCTGCCGGGCCGGCTCGGTATGACCTAGTTGAACCGGCTCAGCCGGAAGATTTGCGACGCGCAAACTTTTCACAACCAACATACTACGGTAATCGATTCCTGATTTTCAACGCCGTGCTTTGCACCGAGTTAGCCGCAACCCTACTCCCCCTTTCTCCTTACCATTTTTTCTTTCTGAGTCATGAACGCTTCGTCCTTTTTCCTCGCTGCTGCCCTGTTTTTCCCCGCTTTCGGTGCCTCGGCCCAAAACTTCGTAGCCGTGCCCGACGCCCAAGAGCTCGTGGGCAGCTACTCGGCGGCCCAGGCCGCCGCCCGGCCCGCCAGCGCTGGCAGCGTGCGCTACTTCGGGGTAGTCACTTCGCAAGATGCCAAGCACGAGCAGTTTGGCCAGCTGCGCCAAGCTTTTGAGACCTTCCAGCCCACGCTGGTAGTGGTCGAAAAACCTGACCTCGGCGTGGCCAGTACCGAGGCCACCACCATTGCCACCAAGGGCGTGCCCGGCTACACCCGCCTGCTGGCCCAGCGCTACAACGTGCCCACCCAGCGCCTCGACAACCCCGAGGCCGAGTACGCCTACCTGCGCACCAAAGTCGATGCCGAGCAGCTCAAGCTCTACTACCTGCTGCGCGAGGCCCGGCGCTTCCACCTCCGCACGGGAGGCGACAAGGCGCTGACCAAGAAGGCCATGAAGCAGCTCCTCGCTCAGAGCGCCAGCTTCCTGCCCGGCCTCGAAAACACCATCCAAACGGTAGACGAGCTGGCCGCCGCCTTCCAGAAGCACTGCCCCGGCGCGGGCCAGTGGTGGGATGCGCCCGCTACCTACTTCTGCCCCCAGGCCGCCGGCCTCTACCCCGTGGGCTCGTTTAGCCGCACCCTCAACGACGCCATCAACGAGTACCGCCAGCAGTATGTGTACGCCCCGCTGGCCGCCCGCGCCGCCGCCGGCGAGCGCATCCTGGTAGTAACTAGCTGCGACCAGTTGCCCGCCGCGCCGCAGACTACCGAGCTGGCGGCGCAGTAGTGCCCTAGCGTGGGAGACCCCACCCCCAGCCCCTCCCCTCCGGGAGAGGGGAGCCTATCGTGAAGTTGAGAGTTTTGAGTGCTGAGTTTTGAGTTGCTACACTCTTAACTCAAAACTTAAAACTCAAAACTCATCTGGCTCCCCTCTCCCGGAGGGGAGGGGCCGGGGGTGGGGTGA
>NZ_DASTEP010000177.1:0-6905 GCF_035709525.1 Hymenobacter sp.
GGGGCGGGGGGGTGAGGTTCTCCGCGCTGGCTTCGCTGGTTTCAGCCGCGTGCTTCGCCTCGTCCTCCACCCGCGCGGCCTCCTTGGGGTTAGGTTCGCCGTCCTTCGTAAAGAACGAGTACAGCACCGGCAGCACCACCAGCGTGAGCAGCGTGGCCGAAATCAGCCCACCAATCACTACCGTGGCCAGTGGCTTTTGCACCTCCGCGCCCGCCGAGGTCGATAAGGCCATCGGCAGAAAGCCCAGCGAGGCCACGCTGGCCGTGAGAATAACCGGCCGGAACCGCTCCTCGGTGGCGCGCAGCACGCGCTCACGCACGCTGCGCACGCCTTCGAGCGCCAGCTCGTTGAGACTGGCCAGCAGCACAATACCATTGAGCACGGCCACCCCGAAGAGGGCAATGAAGCCCACGCCCGCCGAGATGCTGAACGGCATCCCGCGCAGCCACAGCGCCACGATGCCGCCGATGGTGGCCAGCGGCACGCCCGTAAAAATGAGCAGCGCCTGCTTCACCGACCGAAACGAGAGGTAGAGCAGCATAAAAATGAGCACCAGCGACACCGGCACGGCCACTGCCAGCCGCTTTTTGGCTTGCACCAGGTTCTCAAACTGCCCGCCGTAGCTGAGCGTGTAGCCCTCGGGCAGCTTGAGGCGGGCCGCCAGTAGGGGCTGAATTTCCTGCACCAAACTCTGCACGTCGCGCCCGCGCACGTTGATGCCGATGTTGATGCGGCGGCGGGCATCGTCGCGCGAGACCTGGATGGGCGCGTTGTGATACGCCACGGTGGCGACCTCGTCGAGCGGGATTTTCTGGCCGCTGGGCGCATCCACGTACAGGTTTTGCAGGTTGGTGAGGCCCGCGCGGTGGGTGCTGTCGAGGCGCACCACCAGGTCGTAGCGGCGCTCGCCCTCGTACACTTGCCCCGCCACGTCGCCCGCGAACGACGAGCGCAGCAGCGTATTCAAGTCGCTCACCTTGAGGCCGTACTGGGCCAGCTTCTGGCGGTCGTAGCGCACGCGCAGCTGCGGCAAAGCCGCGATTTGCTCCACCTTGAGGTCGCCTACGCCGGCCAATGGGCGAATGAGGGCGGCCGCCTCGTTGGCTTTCTCATACAAAATGCCCAGGTCATCGCCGTATATTTTGATGCTCACGTCGGATTTCACACCCGAAATCAGCTCGTTAAACCGCATCTGAATGGGCTGCTGAAACTCCATGCTCACGCCGGGCACGCCGGCCAGCGCGGCCTGCATCTTGCCGGCCAGCTCCTCGCGGCTGCCGGCCGAGGTCCATTGGCTGCGGTCTTTGAGAATTACCATCTGGTCGGAATCTTCCATCGCCATCGGGTCGGTCGGGATTTCGGAAGTGCCGTTTTTACCCACTATCTGCTCGATTTCGGGGAATTGCTTCAGCAAAATCTGCTGCACCTTGGTGGTCGTGGCCACGGCTTGGCTCAGCGACGAGCCGGGCGCGAGCGTCACGTTCACGGCAAAATCGCCCTCGTCGAGCTGCGGAATAAACTCGCCGCCCATGCGCGAAAAAAGGAAGCCCGCCAGCACCAGCAGCGCCAGCGCCGCGCTTACTACCAGCGCCCGCGCCCCCAGCGCCGCCCGGATGATGGGGTCGTAGCCGCGGTGCAAAAACTTCATGATGCGGTCAGCCAGTGTATCTTCTTCCTTGATGTCTTTCTTCAAAACCCAGGCCGTGGCGGCCGGCACATACGTGACACACAGCAGCATAGCCCCAACGATGGCAAAGCTCACGGTGAGCGCCATCGGCCGGAACATCTTGCCCTCGATGCCCGTGAGCGACAAGATGGGGAAGTACACGATGAGGATGATGAGCTGCCCAAACAAGGCCGACGACATGAGGCGCGTGGCGGCCGTTTCGGTCACGTCGTCCATGGTTTCGTGGGCGGCCTGCGTGCGCTGATGCACGAGATGAAAAATGACGGCCTCCACGATAATCACGGCCCCGTCCACTATCAGCCCAAAGTCCAACGCCCCCAGGCTCATGAGGTTAGCCGACACGCCGAAGAGGCTCATCATGCCCAGCGCGAAGAGCATGCACAGCGGTATCATGGTGGCTACCACCACGCCGGCCCGCCAGTTGCCGAGCAGCAGCAGCAGCACCAGCAGCACGATGACGCCGCCCTCCACCAGGTTGTGCTGCACGGTGGCAATGGCCTTGTCGATGAGCTTGGTGCGGTCGAGAAAGGGGGTAATGACGAGGCCCTTGGGCAGCGTTTTCTGAATTTCGGCCACCTGCGTTTTCACGTTTTTGATGGTGCTTTCGGAGCTCGCGCCTTTCAGCATCAGCACCACGCCGCCCACGGTTTCGCCCTGGCCGTTGCGGGTCATGGCGCCGTAGCGCACGGCGTGGCCCATGCGCACGGTGGCCACGTCGCGCACCAGCAGCGGCGCGCCCTGCGCGGCCTGCTTGATTACGGTCGCGCCCAGGTCGGCCAGCGAATTGGCCCGCCCCTCGCCCCGGATAAAGTAGGCGTTGGGGCCGCGCTCGAGGTAAGCGCCGCCGGTGTTGCCGTTGTTGTCTTGCAAGGCGGCGTAGAGCTCGGCCATCGTCACGTTGTTGGCGGCCAGGCGGTTGGGGTCTACGGCTATCTCGTACTGGCGCAGGTAGCCGCCGAGGCTGCTCACGTCTACCACGCCGGGCACGCCGGCCAGGCGGCGGCGCACTATCCAGTCCTGCACGTCGCGCAGCTTGGCCAAGGAAAACTGCTTTTCGTAGCCCGGCAAGACGCGGATACTGTACTGGTAAATCTCGCCCAGGCCCGTTGTGATGGGGGCCATCGTGGGCACGCCGTCGCCGGCCGAGAGGTCGGCCTCGGCGCTTTTGAGCTTTTCGGCCACCAGCTGCCGGGTCTGGTAGGTGCTCATATCGTCGGGGAAAACGACCGTAATCACCGACAGCCCGAAGCGCGAAATCGACCGGATTTCCGTGACGCCCGGCACCGTGCGCAGCTGCAATTCCAGCGGCACCGTGAGCAGTTGCTCGACCTCCTGCGCGGCCAGGGCCGGGCTTTGGGTGATGACCTGTACCTGGTTATTCGTCACGTCGGGAATGGCATCGAGCGGCAGATTGGCCGCCGAAAACCCACCCCAGCCCAGCAGCCCCAGCAGCATAAGCGCCACCAGCAGCTTGTTGCGGACACTGGCCGCAATGATTTTATGAAGCATCTTAATTTGAAGCAAAGAGCTTTTGCGCCGGGGCCACGCCCATCGCACGGGGCTAAAAAGCCACTTCGTGCCTATCCCGCAAAAGCTCGTAGTAGTATAGTCGCCCGGCATTGCCAAGCTTGCATAATGCGCGCCGAACGAGTGTAGAGACGCATCCTTGCGTCTCACGCCTGGCGAGTCCCGCAACGGCGAGACGCAAGGCTGCGTCTCCGCACCGAATCTTCAATCCGCTGTCAAATAAGGCATTTGACCTGCGTAGAGACACAATGTTTTGCGTCTCGCGTTAGGTAGCACGCCCACATGCTTTTCAGGTGCAAGACGCAAAATATCGCGTCTCTACACCTCTCGCTAAAACCTAACGGAAACCCGGCTACGCTCTGGGGGGCTCTAACAAGGCCCCGGCGAGGCCCGCGGGGCACGGCAGCGGCGCTACCGGGCGGTACACCAACCCTGCGCGCGGCGCAGGCTGGGCCTGGGGCAGCAGCGGCCGCCCGGCGGCCAGCACGAATACCCCCGCCGCGCAGTTGCCGTGGCAATTGTGCAGGGGCAGGTTGTGGTGGTCTTGGTGGTGCGCTTGGCTGAGGGTGCAGCCGTGCAGGTGCCGGGTGCCCGCGCCGTAGTGCTCGATTAAGAAGGCGCTCAGCGATAGCCCGCCGCCCTCGGCCGAGTGGTGAAAGCGGTAGTGCTCGAGCAGCGTGGGCAGCTTGCTCAGCTCCGCCAGGTCATTCTGCGGGATGAAGCTGCCAAGCAGCATCAGGCAAGCCAGAAAAGACGCAACCACTGATTTCATAGCAGCCTCACAACGCCGGCCCCGACCAAAAGTTTGCGAAATGCCAGCGGCCCGCAAAATTAAGAGCAATTCTAAATACACGCCGACGAGCGGCTGCGGCCAAACATTCGGCGGCCCGTCGTATTCTTGGCTCATCTATGCGCCTTCTCCCGCTCTTTCCGCTCAATCTGGTCGCCTTTCCTGGCGAAAAGCTTAACCTGCACATCTTCGAGCCGCGCTACCGCGAGCTCGTGCGCGACTGCTTCACCGAAGGCATCACGTTCGGCATTCCGCCCTACCTCGACAATTCGGTGCAGGAGCTGGGCACCGAAATGCGCCTGCTGAGCGTGGAAAAAACCCACGCCGGCGGCGAAATGGATATCAAAACCGAGGCCGTCGGCGTGTTTCGGGTGCGCAAGTTTATGCGCCAGGCCCCCGGCAAGCTCTACGCCGCCGGCCAAATCGAAGAAATAGTGCAAGACGAAGAGGCCGACCCCGCGCTGCGCGAAGTTATTGCCAGGCAGGTGCGGCAGCTCTACGAGGCGCTGGGCTTGCGCAAGCTGCTTTTGCAGCTGGCTCCCGATTTCAAGATTTTCGACGTGGCCCACCACATCGGCCTCAGCACCGAGCAGGAGTACCAGCTGCTGGGCACCACCGCCGAGCAAGAGCGCCAGGAAATGGTGCGCGAGCACCTCGAGCGCCTGCTACCCGCCGTGCTAGAGGCCGAGCGCCTCAAGGAACGCGTAAAGCAGAATGGTCACTTCAAGCACTTGCAGCCACCGAATTTTTAAGGTTGGTTACTTGCTTCTGAGATTAGAAAAGCAGAAACGAGTCATGCTGAACGCAGTGAAGCATCTCTACCGCACAGTTGAGATACGTATCCAAACGATGCGGTAGAGATGCTTCACTGCGTTCAGCATGACTCGTCAGACGTTTCCTGTCCGACTATGTTCTCTACGGTTTCAGCCCAGCCGGTACGCCCTGCGGGTAGGCCTGCTGAATGTCTTTTTCCAGTTCCGCGATGCGGTTGCCGGGGTTTGGGTGGGTGCTCATAAACTCGGCCGGGCCACCGCCGCCACCGCTTTTGCTTTCGAGCATCCGCATCACGCCTATCATGGCGCGGGGGTCGTAGCCGGCCGGGGGCAGAAATTTGACGGCAAAGTCGTCGGCTCCCAGTTCATCATTACGGCTGAAGCGCAGGGTAATAAGTTTGGCAATCATGGCGGCGGCGGCGGCCTTGGCTACGCTGCTGCCGGGGTTTTGGGGGTCGTAGGCGGCCACGGCGGCGGCCCCGCTCAGGGTTTGCGTGAGCTGGCTTTTCGACACCTGCTCGGCCGAGTGGCGGCCCACTACGTGGCCGACCTCGTGGGCCAGCACGCCAGCCAGCTCGGCTTCGGTTTTCAGGTTCTTCAGAATGCCCATCGTGATGAACACCTGCCCGCCGGGCAGGGCGAAGGCATTGATAGTCTGGTCATCAGCCAGCAAGTGAAACTGGTAGCGGTACTCGGTTTTTTGGTCGAGCTGATTAGCTTGCACAATGCGCTGGCCCACCTGCTGCACGGCAGCCACGGCGCGGGCGTCGCGGCTTTCGCCGCCGTACTCGGCCGCCATTTGGGGGGCAGCTTGCAGGCCAAGGGCAATTTCCTGACTGGCCGACATGTTGACGTGCTGTTTCTCGCCCGTCACGGGGTTGGTCGAGGTGTTAAAAAAGTACCCTATCAGGGCAATGGCCGCCATGACGAGGGCGATAATGAAGCGAAAATTTAAGCGCATAAGTGAAAGAAATAGAAGGATGCCCAAGCGGGCGTAATTCCCTTCAACGGCCGGCGCGGGGTTGGGTTATCAGAGTCAGTTTTTCCTCAGAATACCCCCAAAAGCAAAGCAGCCCCGGCCAGTCGGCCGGGGCTGCTTTTTGGCGCTGCCTCGCTCCTACTTGCCCAGCCACTTGGCCAGCAGGCGCTGCTGCTCGGGCGTGGCCGCGGCGGCCGGCTGAATCTGGTACTTGCGGTCGGGGTCGGGCTGCAAGGTGAGGCTGAGGTCGTGGGTTTGGGCACCGTGCTTCACCTGCATTTTCAGCACCGTGCCGGGGGCGCTGCCGTTCACGGCCTGCTTCACGGCCTCGTCGGTGGGCGCGGCCCCGTTGAGTTGGAGGATTTCGTCGTTGGCGTTGAGGCCGCCGTTCCAGGCGGTGCCGTCGCGCTTCACGTAAGTCACGAGGTAGTGGCCGGCGCGGTTTACCACCGTGGCCCCGAGCGCGCCGTTGGCGCTGGCCGGGGCACTCGTGAAGCTCAGCCCCACGTAGCCCAGGGCGGTGGCGTAGTCGAGCGTGCGGGTGCCATACACGCAGTTGCGGAAGAAGTCATCGAAGCGGCGGCCGGCCACTTCGGCTACCGCGTCTTCGTATTCCTGGTCGGTAAAGCCGCGCTTCAGGCCCTTGTAGTATTTGTCGTAGAGCAGGCGGAATACGTCGTCGAGGTGCTTCTGGCCGTTGGTGGCTTGCACCAGCATCAGGTCGAGCACCAGGCCCACTACCTCGCCCTTGTCGTAGTAGCTGATTTCCGAGTTGCGCGAGTTTTCGTCGGGCCGGTAGGCCCGAATCCAGGCGTCGAAGCTGGCCATTGCTACCGGCTGCTGCTTGTTGCCGGGCTGGTTTTCGACGCCGCCAATCACGCCCGCCAGCTGGTCGTAGTACTCCTGCGGCGACACAAGGCCGGCGCGCTGCACCAGCTGGTTGGCCATGTACTCAGTCTGGCCCTCGCTCACCCACAGCATGTGGGTGTAGTTTTCGCGGTCGTAGTCAAACGGCCCCAGCGCCACCGGCCGGATGCGCTTCACGTTCCAGAGGTGGAAGTACTCGTGCGCCACCAGCCGCATAAAATTGGTGTATGCCACGGGGTTGGCGTAGGTGCCCGGCCGCGCGCCCAGCGTGGTCGAGTACAG
>NZ_DASTEP010000178.1:0-6301 GCF_035709525.1 Hymenobacter sp.
CGTCTCTACACATCGCTAATTGCTTACTGTTCCGTAGTTTCATCAGCGGCTTTCTTGGCAACGGCTGCTTTAGGAGCCGCTTTTTTTGCAGTGCCAGCGGCTTTAGTGGCGGCGGGCTTTTTGGGCGCTGCTTTGGCTTTAGTCTTGGGCGCTTCGGCCTCAGGCTCGGTGGCGGCGGCTTCGCCGCGCTTGGTTACGCGGCTGCGGAGGTTGCCGGCCAGGTCTTGCACCTGCTTTTCGAATTGCTTGCGCTTGGCTTCGCCGGTTTGGCGCAGGTCGTCCATTATTTTCTGGCCTTCCTGCTCCGAGAGCTTGCTTTCCTGCACCAGCTTGTCTAGGGCAGTTTGCACACGCTTGTTGCCCAGGGCCAGCAGGCCCACGCCGGTGTTGATGACTTTTTTGAGCATATCGTCCATGAGAGCGTCTGTTGAGGTTGAAAGAAACGTGAAAAGCTACTGGCGGCTAAGCTACTAAGCCGGCGGCGAGTATGCCGGCTGCTGCCCGCGCTTGCCCAAGCGGTGGCCCCGGTAACCCTTGATGGCCAGCGGTATCCAGCCCAGCAACGGCACAAAGTACGCCAGCACCAGCGGGTTGCGCCACAGCAGCTTCCAAAACGCGCCCGGCTTGTCCAGATTTAATGAAAAGCCGCGCTCGCCATTCTTCACGTAGCGCCGCTCAAACTCGGTGAAGGCGGCCGGCCAGGCAAAGGGCAGAAAAAATGGAAAAAAGCGCCGGTTTTCCTTGATGCGCTGCCACAGCTCGCGCCAGCGGTAGGGCCGCTGGCCATGGGCCTGCACGGCAGCATCGAGCTCGGTTTGCATCAGCTGGCGCACCTGCTCGCTCAAAGCCAGGTACTCGTCGCGGGTTAGCTCGTCGTGCTTTTTGCTGGTGAGCTCGCTGGGGCGAATGCGGGTGCCCATCACGTAGGTGAGCTGGCCGGGCAGCGCCAGGTAAAACGCCCAGGGCTGCACCAGCACCAGCAGCAGCAGCACGGTGAGCGGCAGGAAGGGAATCCCGATTTTCTTGGTCAGCCGGTTTATCGGCTCGAAGCTGTAGGCATATGGGTTAAGATACTCGGCATTAACGGTATAGAACGGCATAATGTCGGTATCGTGCTGCAAGCTCATGCGCAGCATACTGGTAGCCAGGCGCTGGAGCTGGTACTTGCGGTTGAAGCCCTTGCCGATGCCCGGCACGCCCTCGGGATACACCATGAGGTTGTGCGTGGGGTTGTGCATCATGGTCTCAAAATTGGGCGTGGTAGCCTCCACGCAGCCGCATTTTTTCCAGAAATGCTGCACCAAGTACGGGTTCATAAGAGCCGTTTTGGAGAGCATGGGCGCCGACATGGGCCGCGGCATAGTGTGGTAGTGCTCGGGCAGCGCCCGGAACAAGTGCGCCAGCACCACGATGGCATCCCACGGGAAAGCCATGCCCGAGTGGTTGGAGGCGAAAATCAGCGGCCGCTCCGGGTTGTTGCGCTGGGGGAAGGGTGCAAAGCCCACCAGCCGCGACCGAAACCACACTCGGTCAAGCAATTGCAAAATGTTCTCGTCGATAGACCTGGTAAACTCCTCGTCGAAGTAATCGCGGTAGATGTGCTGGTAAGGGCGCAGCGCGGGCGGGAGCGTTTCCAAGTAATAAAGCTGAGCAATAAGCTAGTACGAAGCGACCCGTCCAGGCGACGATTCGCAACCCAAAGCTACGGCTAGCCTACCCATTGCGGCGCGGCGGGCAGGGCTAAATCTGGCGGCGTAGCACCAGCGTGGCGGTGCGCAGCTCGCCATCGGGGCGGCGCAGCACCAGGTGCAGGCGCTGGCCGTCCTGCGCCCGCAGCAGCCGCGCTATCTCGGACAGCGAGAGCAAAGCCGCCGGCAAGGCATTGATAGCCAGCAATTCTTCGTCGGGCTCGATACCCGCCGCCGCCGCCGGCGAGCCCGGCACCACGCCCACTATCAGGCAGCGGCGCAGGCCGGGGCCGGCGGCCAGCAGGTCGAGCCCGCTCATGTCGTGCTCGAAGGGCCGCTGGTAGTGGGCATTGGGGCGCAGCAGCAAGCGCTGGTGCGGGTAATCGATAACAAGGTTGAAGCGCTTGAGCGCCTCGTAGCCTAGGTTGCCCTGGCGCTGGGCCTCCTGCCGGCGCAGGCGCAGGTGCACCTGCCCCGAGTCGGGAAACGACGTGAGCACCTGCGGCAGTTGGTAGCGCCCGAGCTGCACCGCCCCTACCCGCCCCAGATAGCCCGTAATGACGCCACTGAGGCCCCGGCCCAGGTCGGCGCGCAGGTGGGCGGCGGGCAGGTGCATGCGGCGGTCGGCGGTGGTTTCGAGGCTGAGGGCGTGGCCAGCGCCGGTGTCGAGCAGCAGTTGCAGCGGCAGCGAAAGCTCGGCGGGGGCCGTGGGGGCCGTGGCCGGCAGCTGCGCCACGCCAGCTTCTACGTAGGCTTTGCCCTGCGCCAGCGTCAGCGGCAGGCTTTCCCAGCGGCGCGGGGGCTGGTAGCGGGCGGGCGCGTGGCACACCAGCTGCCCCCGCAGCGGCCAGATGGCCACGGCAAACGACTTGAAAAACTCGCTGCCCAGAATGCCATCGATGCGGGTGCCCGCGTAGCCCGAGAGGTTCAGGGCGTCTTCCGACAGTATCAGCCAGCTCATGCTCGGGGCCACCACGCCCGGCAGCTCCACGCGCAGGGCGTTGGTGCGGTAGGCGCGCAGGGGCGTGTCTTCGCCGCCCGCGCCCACCACACGCAGCTCCTCGCCCAGCGTCAGGTGCAGCGAGTCGGCCAGATTTGGATTGGTAATGAGGCTATTGGCTACGCCCGTATCGAGCAGAAAATGGTAGGAACCCAAGCCATTCAGCTGCGCCGCCACGATTATCAGGTTGCGCTGCATGTCAAATTTCAGCGCGGCCTGCCGCGCCCTGGGCCGCGCCAGCTGAAAAACCGGGCCGGGCTGCGCGTGGGCCTCCAGGCCCGGCCCCAGCAGCGCCAGGGCCAGGGCCAGCGCTACCCCGCGCAGGGCCGCCAGTCTTACTACCAGAAGTGCCAGAAATCTCATCGCGGGCGGCGGTTGCAACAGCGCCGCTTAAAGCTACAAAGCCCGGCGAATTAGTGGCTCACCCGGGCTTCATTTCAAGCATTTTATTATGCTAACCACTTACCCATAAAGCGATTGCCTACAACTGCTCCCACGGCCCGGCCGGGTCGTAGTGCAGCGCGCCGTGCGCGATGCGCAGCGGGGCAGCCACGTTGTTGTGGTAGAGCTGGCCCGTGCCCAGGCCCTGGGCAAAGCCCGCCACCTCGTACTCGCCCGTGAGCTGGGCCACGGCGTTGAGGCCCACGTTCGACTCCAGGGCCGAGGTTATCCACCAGCCCAGGTTGTGCGTTTCGGCCAGGCTTATCCAGTGGCGGGTGGCGGCGTGGCCGCCCAGCAGCGTGGGCTTCAGCACAATATAGGGCGGCTGCACCTCGGCCAGCAGCGCCGCCTGCCGGGCGGGGTCGGTGAGGCCGATGAGCTCCTCATCAAGTGCCACCGCGATAGGCGACTGCCGGCACACCTCGGCCAGCGCCGCCCACTGCCCGGCCGCGATGGGCTGCTCGATGGAATGCACGTCGAAGCGCGCCAGCTGCTCTAGCTTGCCCAGCACCTCGGCGGGGCTGAACGCGCCGTTGGCATCGACGCGCAACGTCAGCTCGGCGGCGCTGGCCTCGGCCCTGATTTCGGCTAGCAAGGCCAGCTCGGTGGCGAAGTCGAGGCTGCCGATTTTCACTTTCAAACACGAGTAGCCCGCCGCCAGCTTCTGCCTGATTTGCGCGCGCATAAAAGCAGCGTCGCCCATCCACACCAGGCCATTGATGGGAATGCCGGCCCGGCCTTCGCTGAACGCATTGGCGTACAGCTGGTGCCGGCCACCGCGCGCCAGGTCGAGCGCCGCCGTTTCGAGGGCAAAGCGCAGGGCCGGCTCGTCGGCCCCGGTTAGCGCCAGTGGGTCCAGGTCTTCCAGGAAAGTGTAGCGCTGCTGGTTTACGCGGGCGCACAGCTGCTGCACCCGCGCCTCAAAATCGGGGCCGTAGTCGGGGCTGAGGCCGGCCAGCGGGGCGGCCTCGCCCCACCCTACCCGGCCCGAGCTACGCAGGTCGCGCAGCGCCAGGTAGTAGGCCACGTGCTCGGTAAGCGCGCCGCGCGAGGTGCGGGCCGGAAAATTGAATTGCAGCGCCCGCCGCTGGTAAGATAACGTCAACATGCCGCAAAGATGCCAGCCAAACCGGCGTTTGGCGGCAGCAAAAAGCGACCGGACAGCTATGCCGCCCGGTCGCCCTATTCTATTCGGTAAAATAATTACGCAATGCTGCGCTTACGCGCTGGGGTCGGTTTTCTTTTTGCCCCGGCGGCTAATCTGGCCACCTTTGCGGCCGGCTTCGCGGGCCTCTTCGGGCGAGAAGCGGTGGCCGCGGCCGCTCTGGTGCGAGGCGCGGCCGCCTTCGCTGGCGATGCGCTTTTGCTGCTCGGGCGACATGGCGGCGAAGCCGCGGCGGCTTTTCTCGCCAATGCGGTTGGCGGGGCGTAGGGGGCGTTTAGAATCGGCCGATGAAGCCGAGGTAGGAGTGGTTGCCATAGGGAGGTAGGAAAATAAGAGGAAAAGCTTGTTTTGCCGAAAGAATAAATGAAGCTAAACAACCGCGCAGCAAAGTAACAAATAAATACTACTTATACTTTTAGAAATACCACATATTACTTAGGAATATCTACGTACTAACCGTAGAGTTTTGCCTGATTCCGAGGTGGCCCGAATGGGTCACCAAAGGCGTTCTTAGTATCTTACTAGCCAGCTTATTTCTAACTGCTACGTTTTGTGATTTTAGTTTTGTCGCGCCTCCTGCTACTGTCCTAAAATAGTCGCAGCATTACCAGGCCTTTAATATTAATTTATTTTTTTTAGCACATGATGCCTACCTCTTTACCCGCCACTAGCGCGCCGGCTATTTTTCCTGCAACGTCTACGCCGCAGGCACGCTACCAGGTTGTGCGTGCGCAGTCGGTGGCGCTGGTGCAGCCCCTGCTGCCCGAAGACACCGTGGTGCAGCCCGCCCTCGACGTGAGCCCGCCCAAGTGGCACCTGGCGCACACCACCTGGTTTTGGGAAACCTTCCTGCTGAAAAGCTACCTGCCGGGCTACGAGGTCTTTCACCCCGAGTATGCGTTTCTGTTTAACTCCTATTACAACTCTTTAGGTTCCAGAGTCAATCGGGCCGACCGGGGCACGCTCTCGCGCCCGCCCCTGGCCGACGTGTACCGCTACCGCACTTACGTAGATGAGCACATGGCCGCCCTGCTCGCCAACCTGGCCGACCTGCCCCCCGCCGCCACCGAGCTGCTGGAGCTGGGCTTGCACCACGAGCAGCAGCACCAGGAGCTATTGGCTACGGACATCAAGTATATCCTCAGCACCAATCCCTTAGCGCCGGGCTACCTGGAGAGTTCTGAGTCAGGAGTTTTGAGTTTTGAGTCAGCTGCTGCGATGGACACTACCAACTCAAAACTCAAAACCCAAAACTCAAAACTGCCGCCGGCTACCTGGCTGCCGGTGCCGGGCGGCATCTACGCCGTGGGGCACCAGGCGGCGGGTTTTTCGTTTGATAATGAGCTGCCGGTGCACGAGGTACTGGTCGCGCCATTTGTGCTGCAAAACCGGCTGGTGACGAATGGCGAGTTTCTGGAGTTCATCGAGGCTGGAGGCTACCGGCAATTCCAGTTCTGGCTGGGCGAGGGCTGGGACTTGGTGAATCGGGAGGGCTGGGCGGCCCCGCTCTACTGGTCGAAAACCGCCGAGGGCCAGTGGCTGCGCTACGGCCCGACCGGCCTGGAACCGCTGAACCTGACCGCGCCAGTGTCGCACATCAGCTTCTACGAGGCCGATGCCTACGCGCAGTGGGCCGGTGCCCGCCTACCCACCGAGGCCGAGTGGGAAGCAGCCGCCCGCCACTTCGACGCCCGGCCGCAGGGCGGCAACTGGCTTGAAACCGGGCACTTCGACCCGCAACCGCTACCTGCCGATGCCGACCCCACGCAGTGCCACCAGCTGCTCGGCGACTGCTGGGAGTGGACCTACTCGGCCTACCACCCCTACCCCGGCTACCAGCGCGCCGCTGGCGCGCTCGGCGAGTACAACGGCAAATTTATGCTCAACCAGTTGGTGCTGCGCGGCGGCTCGTGCGCTACACCCGAAAGCCACATCCGCCTCACCTACCGCAATTTTTTCCACGCCGACAAGCGCTGGCAGTTCACGGGCCTGCGGCTAGCTAAGTAA
>NZ_DASTEP010000179.1:0-18949 GCF_035709525.1 Hymenobacter sp.
TTGGAGAGGGGGCCAGGGGGTGAGGTTCACGCGTTAGGGTTGCGCTACCACCCGCCGCACCAGCCACACCACCAGCCCGCCAAACAAGGCCATCAGCCCAAACGACCAGCGCAAACTAGCGGACTCAGCGATAAAGCCAACCAGCGGCGGCACCAGCAGAAACCCAAAATACCCCACCGTGGACACGCCCGCGATGGCCGTGCCCGAGTTGGCCGCCGCCCGCCCGGCCAGCCCGAACACCATCGGCACCACGCACGAAATGCCCAGCCCCACCAGCACGAAGCCCAGGCCCGCCACCAGTGGCTGCGGCACCAGCGCCGCCAGCCCCAAGCCCGCCCCGATGAGCACTCCGCTGCCGCGCAGCACCCGCGGCACGCCCAGGCGGTTGGCCAGGTAGTCGCCGCTGAAGCGGCCTACCGTCATGGCTACCATATAGATAGCGAAGCCCAGCGTGGCCGTGGCCTTGGGTACCTGCACGGCTTTCTCGAAGTAGATGGCGCTCCAGTCGTACATGGTGCCTTCGCAGGCCATCGCGGCGAAGGTGATGGCCCCGAAACCCAGTAGCGCTTTATCGGGCCAGGCGAAGCCGGGCTTGCGGGCCGGGCCGGCGGGGGCGGGCGGGATGGGTAGTGTGTGCCGGTAGCTGGCCAGCGCCACCAGCGTGAGTACCGCCGCCACGGCCGCGAAGTGCGGCCCCGTGCCCACCACCTGCCGCACCAGCAGCGTGCCCAGCGCCGCCGCCCCAAAGCCCGCCACGCTCCAAACCCCGTGAAACGAGGCGATGATGGAGCGCCCGTAGCGCGCCTGCACGCCCACCGACTGCGCATTGACCGAGATGTTGAGCAAGTTGCGCGACACGCCGAAGCCGAACAGCAGCGCCACCAACTGCCAGGTGTGGGCCACCTGCCCCAGCAGCGCCAGCACGAGGTTGTACAAAATCGCGCCCACCAGCATCACCTGCCGGCTGCTGTAGCGCCGCAGCAGCACGCCCGTGACGGGCAGTGTCAGCATCAGGCCGGTGGGCATGGCCAGTAGCACGCCGCCCAGCTCGGCTTCGTTCAGCCCCAGCTGGTGCTGAATGGTAGGAATGCGCGACGCCCAGGTGGCAAACCCAAAGCCCGAAACCAGAAAAAACAGCGCCACCGCCCGCCGCGCCTGGCCGGGGGTAGTCGCGGGCGCACTATCGCTCATAAAACCGCTGAAACCGGGCCGCCAGGGGCGACGCGCCGGTTGAAAAATCGCGCAAAGGTCGGGCGAAGCGGGCGGTAGTCAGCGGGTTATTTCCTTGAAAAAGCCAACCCTTGAGCTTATCGGCCGTTGTAGCAGGCGCACAAACGATTCTTTGTTTTCCCTTTTCATGTCTGACAAACCCACCATTTTCCCGCCCCAGCACCAGGACGCGGGCGCCGGCAAGCCCGGCCTCGAACACAAAATGACCCCCGAGCCCGAGTACATCCGCAAGGGTTACCAGGGCGCTAATAAGCTGAAGGATAAAATCGCCCTCATCACGGGCGGTGACTCGGGCATCGGCCGCGCCGTGGCCGTGCACTTCGCCCGCGAGGGGGCCGACGTGGCCATCTGCTACTTCCCCACCGAGCAGGAAGACGCCGAGAAAGTGCAGCAGTTGGTGCAGGCCGAAGGCCGCCGCTGCCTGCTGCTGCCCGGCGACCTCAAAATCCCCGCCTTCTGCGAGCAAATCGTGGAGCGCACCGTGGCCGAGTTTGGCCAGCTCGACGTGCTGGTAAACAATGCCGCCGAGCAAAACTGGCACGACTCGCTCGAAGACATCACCAACGAGGAGCTCGATAGCATCTTCAACCTCAACATCATCGCCATGTTTCGCATCACGCGCACGGCCTTGAAGCACTTGAAGGAAGGCGCGGCCATCATCAACACTACCTCGGTAAACGCCTACAAAGGCAACGAGGCGCTGCTCGACTATACCTCCACCAAAGGGGCCATCGAAGCCTTCACGCGGGCCTTGTCGCTCCAGCTCGTGAAGAAGGGCATCCGGGTAAATTCGGTAGCGCCGGGCCCCATCTGGACGCCGTTCATCACAGGCGTGGGCTTGCTCAAGCTGCCGCTCTTCGGTCACGACGTGCCGATGGGCCGCGCCGGCCAGCCCTCCGAAGTAGCCCCGGCCTACGTGTTCCTGGCCTCAGAAGACGCCTCGTACTTCTCGGGTCAGACGCTGCACCCCAACGGCGGCTCGGTAGTAAATGCCTAGGATGGTTTAAGACGCAAGACGTTAGGTAATAGACGTCAGACATGAAACGTCAGACACGAGACATGAGAACTGCCCTGTTAGGCTTCCTCATGTCTCGTGTCTGACGTCTCATGTCATTAATAACGGTTTGGCAACTTCGCTTTTGGGCCTTGCGTACTAAGCGCTACCGTGGCCCAGCGCCGCGCTTTTACTCGACCATACTACGCTTTCGCCCATGAATACCAAGCTCCTTCTGTTGGCCGCCGCCGCTACATTAGCTACGGCTTCCTGCTCGGAAAAGAAAACCGAAACCACCGAAACGACCACCGCGCCCACCGGTGAGCAGGTGACTACTACGACCACGACCACCATCGACACCACGGCCTACCGTACTTCGGCCAAAACCCTGGCCGACCAGGTAGCCAATGACCTCGCCGCCACCGATGCGGCCGTGAAAACGCGCCTCGAAAACGTATATTACACCCGCGGCCGTGCCCTGCGCGACCTCGACACGCGCTACGCTACCGACACCACCGGCCGCTATGCCGCCCTGCGAGCCGTGAACGACCAGACGACCAGCGAGGTGAAAACCATCGTGACGCCGGCCCAGTACGGCACCTACACCACTGGCCAGGGTGCCTACTACAACGGCCCCTACACGGCCGTGGCCGCTACGGCTGCCGCCGCGCCCGCCAAACGTAGCCTCGGGGCCCGCGTGGGCCAGGGCTCGGGCATCAAGAAGCTCGAAAACGACGACGACGACAGCAAAGTGAAATACAACAACGGCGCGAAAATCAAGCGTAGCGACGATGGCTCGGTGAAAATCAAGCGCGCCGACGGCACCAAGATTAAAATCGACGAGCACGGCAACCGCACCGTGAAGAAGGGCTTGTTTTAAGTCATTCCTATAGAGTACTTACAAAAAAGACATGAGGCCCCGGCTCTGAACGAGCCGGGGCCTCATGTCTTTTAAGCTAGCAATTTGCAAACTGGTGTAGAGAGGCATCCTTGCGTCTCACGCGAGGCGAGCCGAACAACGACGAGACGCAAAGATGCGTCTCTACACCACGCCGAAGCTTACTTCGGTCGCCAGCTCAAGCTCAACCCCTGAAACGGGCCGTAGCTGTACGGGCTAAGCTGGGGCGCGCGGTACCAGGGCTTGGGGTGGGCGGGGGCCTGCCAGCCGGTGCCGGCCGGGGCAGCGGGCTCAGCCACGCGGGTGCGGCCGTTGCGCACGGCTATTTTGGCAAAGCCGTAGCCCAGCGCGATGCCCAGCGGGTAGTCGCTGGCCCAGTGCACGCCATTGTTGAGCATGGCGTAGCCGAGCAGGCCCATCAGGCCGTAGCCCACGGGCCGGACGAAATGGTACTCGGGGTAGTTTTCGGCGATAACCGTGACCGTGGCCATCGCCGTGGCCAGGTGGCCGGTGGGGAAGGCGTCGAAGTTCGACACGTTGTTTTGGTACGTCTTGTAAGTCGGCAGCCAAAACCAGCGGCCCCGCTCCTGCGTCGAGCGAAACGGGCTTTGGCGGCCGGTGGTGCGCTTGAGAGCCTGCACCACCACGCCCGTAGTCAGGATGGCCTCGCCGAGCTGGGTCGCGGTTTGGGCGGCGCGGTTGTCTTTCTTGATGATGCCGTAGGCCATAAACGATGTGGCGATGGTGAGGTGCGTCCAGCCGTCGCCGAGGTAGTAAAAGGCCGTGTTGAGGTTGCCGGGCACCTTCATTTCTATCGGTACCTTGGTGCTGCCCAGGCGCAAGGGTATGTAAAACAAGTTGTTCTGCACGTCGGCAGGGTCGAGGTGCATCGTGCGGCCCAGGCTCTGCGCACCGTGCAGAATGCCCTCATCGGCCGCGTACAGAAAGGCCGAGCCCAGGGCGATACCCGCGAACGCGGGTAGGTTGTCGCGCTTGAAATACGTGCCCGGAAACTGCACTAGGTCGCGCGGAATGTGCAGCAGCCACCGCAGTTGCCCCGGCCGCTCGTAGCGCCACGTCACGCCGGGCGCCACCGTGTAGTCGGTGCGCCAGGGCCGGTGGCCGGGCTTGGTTTTGATTTTTACCTTGCCCGAATCGGCCACGGCCGCTGCCGGGGCAGCCAGCTGCGCCGCCGTAGTATCGGCGCGTGCTACCCGGCCCGAATCGACGGGGTAGGCGGACTCCGCAAGCGGATTCGCAACGGCCGCGCTGGCCGAAAAAGCCAACGCCCAAAACGCTCCCAGCAGCCACCGGGCCGCGTGGCGGGAGAAAACAAACTGTACCAAAATTCTTAAGCTAACTAAGTACCCCTCGCGCCATCCGCCGCCGCCGCGCAGACGCAGGCGGCGCTCCTATATTTTTGACAAAGATAACTTAGCCGTAATGGTCGGATAACGCCAGCAAGATGAAGCCCGGCTGTAGCGCGCAGAAAATCAAATAACTGTAGCGCGGCGTTCGCCGTTTGTGCGAGTGGCGCGGTGTTGCGTGCCAGCTTGCTTTTCCCCCGTGTCAGCCCTTGTCCAATCTTTTCCAACCCCAGTTTGATGCCCTGCGGGCGCAGGCCCCCGCCCTGCGCCGCCAAGACGCCGCCGCCCGCCGCCAGCGCCTGCGCCGGCTGGCCGACTGGCTCACGGCGCACCGCGCCGAGGTGCAGCAAACCCTGCACCAGGACTTCCGCAAGCCTGCGGCCGAAACCGACCTCACCGAAATCTGGCCGCTACTCACCGAAATCAAGCATACCAGCCGCCACCTGGCCAAGTGGCTAACCCCGCAGCGCGTGCCCACGCCGCTGGCTTTGGCCGGCGCGCGCGGCTGGGTGCAGGCCGAGCCCAAGGGCGTGGTGCTGATAATCGCGCCCTGGAACTACCCCTTCTACCTGGCCCTCGACCCACTGGTGTCGGCCATTGCCGCTGGCAATGCGGTGGTTATCAAGCCCGCTGAGCAAACGCCGGCTACGTCGGCGCTGCTGCGCCGGCTGTGCGAAGAGCTGTTCCGGCCCGATGAAGTGCTGGTGCTGGAAGGCGGCCAGGACGTGGCCACCGAGCTGCTGCGCCTGCCCTGGAACCACATTTTCTTCACCGGCTCGCCGCAGATTGGCAAAATCGTGATGCGCGCCGCCGCCGAGCACCTCACCAGCGTGACGCTGGAGCTGGGCGGCAAAAGCCCCGCCATCGTGGATGCCACCGCCAACCTGCGCGACGCGGCCGAAAAAATAGCCTGGGGTAAGCTCCTCAACGCCGGCCAAACCTGCGTGGCCCCCGACTACGTGCTGGTGCAGGCCAGCGCCCAGGCCGGGCTGGTGGCCGAGCTGCAAGCCGCCATTCAGCGCTACTACAATGCAGAAGGCAAGGGTATTAGTGAGTCCGAGTCCTTCGCCCGCATTGTAAACGGCCACCACTTCGCCCGCCTCGCCACGCTGCTCGAAGACGCGCAGCAGCGCGGCGCGACCGTGCTCGGCGGCGAAATCGACGAGCACCAGAATTACCTCGGCCCCACCATCCTCACCAACGTGCCGCCCGAGGCGGCCGTGCTGCGCGAGGAGATTTTTGGCCCGCTGCTGCCCATTCTGCCCTTCGAGACGCTGCCCGAGGCGGCGGCCTACGTCAATGCTCGCCTGCCGCCGCTGGCGCAGTACGTATTCACGACCAGCCGCCAAAATCAGGCGTATCTGCTCGACAGCATCGCGGCCGGCGGCGCGGCCGTCAATGAAACCATCATCCAGCTGGCGCACCCCGAACTGCCCTTCGGCGGCGTCGGCAACTCGGGCCTGGGCAAGGCCCACGGCCACGCGGGCTTTCTGGCGTTCAGCAACGAAAAAGCCGTGCTGCGGCAGCGCATCGGCCGCACCGGTATCAAGGTCATGTACCCGCCCTACACCGCGCGGGTAAAGCAGCTGGTGGGCTGGCTGCTGCGGTTTTTGTAGGGAGATTGTATAAAGACGTTTACTATGGATTTTCTTTGTCGGCTACCTCATTTCTATACGCTGTCAGCGTTTTGGGCGCTGGAAGCAGCCAGCGAGCGACGCCACGAGTACCTGGATGGAAGTGTGGTGGTAACGGAGCCTGATGCGCTAAGCCACAACCTGCTAAAAGGCAACTTGGTAGATGCGCTACGGCGGGTAGTGCGCCCGTGGGGCGGCCAGGTATTTTCGACCAGCATACAACTCGAAGCGCAGGCTAATCGCTGCTACCTGTATCCCGACATAATAGTAACCAGCGACCCGGCCGACCGCCTTGACCCGGCTGTAGTACGGTATCCGGTATTCGTTTCAGAAATTTCATCGCCTACTACGGCAGAGTACGACCGCACGGAAAAAGGCATCCGTTATCAGCGGATAGCTAGCCTGCGGCATTACCTACTCATCTCCCAAGTCGCCTGGACGGTCGAGTGGTTTCGGCGCGACGAGGCCGGGCAGTGGATTTATACCCTGCTCACTGGCCCCGCTGCTACGCTGGAAATTCCGGATATGGGCCTCGTGTTGCCGCTGCGCGAGCTGTACGAAGACACCGACGTGGCCCCGCTGCTGGTAATGCCTGGTGCCGGAGAAAGTGAGCTGGGGCGCTTCTAACCAAGCGCCGGCCAACAGCGGGTTACGTTGGGCGGAGGCGGGTATCAAGCCGCATGAAAGCCCGATATTACTTGCTCGGCTGCCTGGCCCTGGCCGCCTGCGATGCTGCCACTGAAATAGAAACGGCTGGCCCTGTGGTGGTCAACTTCACCCAGCCATTTCCGGCAACCGTGCCCGACCTGCCCGGATTTTTACCCCGCGACCGTGGGCAATACACTTCACTCCGTAATACCGGCAAGGTGTTTATGGTAGGAGAGAAAACGCTGGTGAAAAAATATTTTGGTGCGACGGATGTAGATGGCCAGCAGTTGGATATTCTGCACATTCCACGCCAGGCTGGTAGTGGCCTGAGCCCCAAGGGAACCCGCTACCAGGTGCTGCCGCTGGCTGCCGATTCGTTTCGGCTGCGGATAGAAATGCGGGATACGCTGCTGGACTTCACCCGCCCGCAAGCCCCCCGGCTGCGCTACTACAAAGGGTATTACTACACCAGCTCACCCTCGCGCCAAGACTCGACCAAGTGGACGGTGCGCAGGTTGGCAGTAGCAGACGGGCACCTCACGCAGCAGCTATTCAACCCTGACAGCCTGCGCGTGCGAGCGCTTGACCCCACCATTGTGCAGCGAAAGCGTAGCAGCGGGCAGTTGGTAATTACCCTCGCGCCGCAGTCGCGCCGCGCCATCGGGCAGGTGAGCGACTACGCCGGCCTGTGGCTGGATTTACCCACCGCTGGCCCTGCGGTAGCCACAGAGTAAGCCAAGGCCGCTACTGCCGCTGCTGCATTTCGGCCTGAATCTGGGGGCGCTTGGTTTGCAGCTCTTTGTATTTCACCGGGCCGAGCAGCGTGCGCAGCTCGCCTTCCGACTGCTTATTAATGCGCTGCAAAGCCGCATTGAGCTGCGGCGACTGCGCGGGATACTGCTGGCGGGCGGCGTTTACCTGCGTCACGGTGTTGTTCAGCACCTGGCGGATTTTGCCGGTTTGGTCGGGCGGCAGGCGCAGCACGGTGGTCATGGCGTCGGCGAGGTCGCGGGCGGCTTTGGGCGGCGTGGGCGAGTCGGGCGTGCGCACGGTTTCGACTACTACGGGCGGCGGGGCGGGCGCGGCGTCGCGGTGGCGGCGGAAAATGGAGCAGCTGCTCGTGGCCAGCAGCAGCAAAGCGCCGGCCAGCAGGCGGAAAGAAGAAGGTGCGGGCATGAGGAAGAGCAAGTAAAAAGCCTTCCTACGCAGTTTGGTAGCGCGTGGTGCATAATAGTGCTTTGTGCATAGCGCGTGGTGCATGGTGCGTGGAGCTTGGTGCATGATGCTTCGGCTAAAAATCGAACTACTTCCAGCCGAAGCACCATGCACCACGCACTATGCGCAAAGCACTATGCACCACGCACTAAAGCCTACGCCGCCAGCGTGCGCGTAAGCACGCGCTGCTCTTTCAGGTCGGTTTCAATCTGCGTCAGCATCTCGCCCAGCAGGCCTTCGGCCGAATGCACCAGGCTTTGCAAAGGCTCGGGCTGAAAGTCGCCGTCCCACTTGTTCAGCTTGTCGATGGCTGGCAGCGCCTGCCAGGCATTGAGGTGCTGGAGGCTGGGCTTGAGCGTGTGGGCCGTGCCTTTGAGCAAGCTCAGGTTGGCCTCGCGCAAGCCTTGGTGCAGCTCCTGCAAGGCTTCCTGGCAGCTCTCGATGAAGGTGCGCAGCATAAACACCACAAACTCGGGGTCGCCCTGCCCGGCCTTCAGCAGGTCGTCGATGCTGTAGAGGCCCGACGCATTGGCCGCTGGGGCGGTGGGCGCGGCCAGCGCCAGCTTGGGCAGGCCCGCCGCCCCGGCGGGCAGCAGCCAGTCGCTGAGCACTTGCAGCAGCTGGTTTTCCTGGAAGGGCTTGGCGAGGTAGCCGTTCATGCCAGCGGCCAGGCACTTCTCGCGCTCGCCGTTTATCGCGTTGGCCGTGAGGGCGATGATGGGCGTGGTGATGCCCAGCTGCTGGCGCAGCACCGAGGTAGCGGCGTAGCCGTTCATCACGGGCATCTGCACATCCATCAGAATGAGGTCGAAGTTCTGGTGGCGCAGCAGCTCCACGGCGCGGCCGCCGTGCTCGGCCTCAGTCACGTGCACGCCCGCCTGCGAGAGGAAGGATTTGGCAATCTGGCGGTTAAAGAGATTGTCTTCGACTAACAGCACTTGCTTGTCGCGCAAGTGCTGGCGCAGCTCCTCGGCCTCGGCAGTGGGGTGCTCGGGCTGGGGCAGGTCGTGGGCGGTGCCGATGGGCAGGCGCAGCGTAAAGCTGGTGGTAGTACCCTTGTTTTTCTGGCTGGCCAGCTTCACCTCGCCGCCCATGAGCTGCACCAGGTTGCGGCAGATGCTGAGGCCCAGGCCCGTGCCGCCAAATTTGCGCGACACCGACGAGTCGGCCTGGCTGAACTCCTGAAAAATCGTTTCCAGGTATTCCGGCTCGATGCCGATGCCCGTGTCCGTGACCCGAAACTCGACCGCTACCGCCCCGCCCGGCCCACTAAAGTCGGCCCCCAGCAGCGAGCACGCGATGGTGACGTGGCCCTTATCCGTGAATTTCAACGCATTGCCGGCCAGGTTGAGCAGTACCTGCCGAATGCGGTAGGGGTCGCCGAGCAGCACCTGCGGCACCTGCTTGCCCAGCTCCATCACCAGGCTCAGGCCCTTTTCGGCGGCCTTGAAGTGCAGCGTCTGCTCTATCTGGGCCAGCAGCTCGGTGGGCGCAAAGCCAATGGTTTCGAGCGCGAGCTTGCCCATTTCGAGCTTCGAGAGGTCGAGCACATCGTTGATAATCACCAGCAAGTTATCGGCCGAGGTAGCGATGGCCTGCTGGTAGTTGAGCTGGTCGGGGCTGAGCGCGGTTTTGGCCAGCAGCTGGCTCATGCCCAGAATGGCGTTCATGGGCGTGCGGATTTCGTGGCTCATGTTGGCCAGGAACGTTTCCTTTACGCGGCTCGATTCTTCGGCCGCCAGGGTAGCCGCTTGTAGCGCCTGCTGGGCCCGCACCTGCTCCGTAATGTCGTGCCCATAGGCCACGATGAGGTAGAGCGAGCCATCGGGGTGAAACACGGGCTGCAAAAACCGCAGCAAATGGCGCGTGCCCTCGGGCCGCGCAAACTGCTCCTCGTAGGTCACGAGCTTGCGCTCGCGCACGGCCTGCTCGAAGCGGGCGTGGCGGGTGTCGGCCATGCTGCGCGGCCGGCCCGTGCGCTCGAAATATTCGAAGTTGTCGCGCCCGATTACCCATTCGCGCACGGCTGGGTCGCTGATACCGCGCTCATTGACAAAGATATAGCGGAACTGCGCGTCGAAAATGCCGATGTCGCAGGCCAATTGATTGAACACGAACTCGTAGAAGGCGCGCTGCTCCACCAGCTTCTGCTCGGCGTGGTGGCGCTCGGTCACGTTGAGACCCAGGCCCACCAGCAGGCGCAGCGCGCCATCGGGGCCGTACACCGGCCGCAGGGTGCGCTGCACGCGCTGCGGGCCGGCGGGGGTCAGCAGGGTCTCGTCCCACTGCGCCTCGGTGCGCTGGCGCAAAGCCAGCTCGAAGCGCCGGGTGCGCTCGGCGGCCAGCTCGGCCGGCAGCTGGCGGTGGGCGCAGTATTCCGCGTCGTTTTTGCCTACCAGCCACTCGCGCATCACCGGGTCTTGCACGGCGTGGGCATTGGCGAAGCGGTAGCGGTGCTCGCCGTCGAAGGCCGCCACGTCGAGCGGCAGCTCATCCAGAATGGTTTCGTAGAACTCGCGCTGCTCGGCCAGGCGCTGCTCGGCGCTGTGCACCGAGGTGCAGTCGGTGAGGTAAAGCGTGGCGCAGGTTTCGCCGGGGCCGGGTACGCTTTGCAGCAAATACCAGCGGTCGGCCAGGGCTATTTCCTGCTGCTGCGCCTGGCCAGTGCGCAGGGCCTTGCGCACCAGCGGCAGCAGGTAGCCGTGGGGCTGGGTTTCGTGCGTGAGGGCGTCGCCCAGGGCCTGGGCGGCAGCATTGGCGTAGCGGATGCTGCCCGTGGCCGTGAGCAGCAGCACGGGGTTGGGGTTTTGCTCGACCAGGCGAGCCAGCAGGGGCTCGCGGGGCGGGGCCGCGCTGGGGCAGCTGGCGGCGGCGGGCTCGCAGGTTTCGGCTTCGGCCCCAAACAGGTCGTAGTGCAGCACCTGGCCGCCGGCCGCCGGTAGGCCCACGGTGCCGGGTAGGGTGCCTAGCAAGGCCAGGTAGCGCTGGTGCTGCAAAGCGGCCTGGGCCTGCGCCACGGACAAAGCCCGTTGCAACTCGGTAATCTGGCGCTCGGCCCGCCCGCGCCACGAGCATTCGGCGTCGGGCGTGGGAGTAGAGGTAGCAGGAAGAGTAGATAAGTTAGAAGTCAGGGTCATATAAAAGGACGAGCATAGCTAATAATAGCAAATATAAGTACACGGAATGAGTTAAGAGGCTAATAAACTTTATTTTATGTTTTCATAAATTTGCACTATTCTATAAAAATGTTTCATAAAAGAACCGCCTGCCCCACTTGGCCCCGCCCCGCCAACAAGCTTACTGCCTGATGGTGAGCAAGCAACGCCGCGCACGCCCGTGCTGTGGCCGGGCTTTTAAAAAAGCCAGCTGCTCGCTAAAAAACTGCCCTGTGTGCCCTGCCAGGCCGTTTTTGCCCGCCTCAGGGCCCCAGCGTCGCCTTCAGCCCTTGGCTGGTGTAGTGCGCCAGCGCCATGATGGTGAGCATGGGGTTGGCCCCACTGCACGCCGGAAACGCCGACCCGTCGGCTACGTACAGGCCGCGCACTTCCACCGTTTCGCCGCTCGGGCGCAGCGGGTGAGTGGCGGCCTGGCCGCCGAGGCGGCAGGTGCTCATCTGGTGGGCGCTGTAGAGGCCAAACTGGTTGGCGCGCCAGCCCAGGTGCGGCAGTTGGGCCAGCACTTCGGGGTTGTGAAGCGTGCCGCCGCTGGCGCGCAGCGTGGGCAGCGAGCCGTGGGGCAGGTACACGCGCTCGGCCCCGGCCGCCACGTGGATGTCGGCGGCGGCGCGCACGCCCGCCAGCATGTTGGCCCGGTCGAAGGCCGATAAGGTGTAGTCTAGCAGCGGCATACCGTGCGGGTCGAGGCGCACGCGCCCGCCCTCGCGGTCGCGGGTGAGCACGATGAAGGAGCCCAGGTGCTCGGCCGCGCGCATGATGTCGCGGTGCTGGTGGCCGCCCACCCAGGGCAGCACCATAGCCAGCAGGCCGGGGTGGGTGGGCGGCGTTTCGAGCTTCACGCCGTAGTTGGTGCCGTGCAGCCGCGTGTAGGTGTCGTTCACAATGCTCATGCTCGGGCCGTGCCACGAGCGCATGGCCTGTGGGTAGCGGGCCGCTACTATCACGGTGGGGTGCAGGTGCAAATGTTGCCCCAGGTGCGGGTGGCGCAGGCCGCTACGCAAGAGTAGCGCGGGCGTTTGCACGGCCCCGCCGGCCACCACCACGCACCGCGCCCGCACCGTGATGCGCAGCCGCTGGCCCTCGGGCGTGGTGTGCGTAGCCTCGGCCCCGGTGGCGCGGCCGGCAGCGGTGGTCACGCGCGCGGCGTGGGTGTTGGGCAAAATGCGCGCGCCGTGCTCAGAGGCTGTTAATAAATACGTATTCAGCGTGCCCTGCTTGATGCCGTGCACGTCGCCCAGCGAGGAGTAGCCCAGCCCCGCAAAGTGCGTGGCCGAGTCGGTGAGGCTTTTCTCGTTGCGCGCAATGAGGCGGGTAGTCTGCCCCAGGCGGGCCGAGCCGTCGCGCAGGGCTTGGTTTTGGCCGTTGTGTTGGGCATAGTCGGTATTCACGCTTAGCGCCTTTGACACTGCATCGAGGCTGGCCTGAAAAGCGGCCGACACAAACTGCGGCGCATCGTGCTCGCGGGCCCACTCCTCCAAAATGTAGTCGGGCGTGCGGAAGGCCCCCGCCCAGTTCACGGTAGTGCCGCCGCCCAGGCACGCACCCGCCAGCAGCCCAATGCCGCCATCCTGCGTGCTGAGGGTGCCGCGCGCGTCGTAGAGCTGCCCCAGCATGTCGGCCTCGCGCTGCGTAAAGTCGCGCCCGTGGAAGTAGGGGCCTTTTTCGAGCACCAGCACATCGTGCCCAGCCTGCGCCAGCTCGCCGGCCACCACCCCGCCGCCCGCCCCCGAGCCGATTACCAGCACCTCACAGTCGTAGGTAGTATCGGCCACCGGGGCCAGCGGCCGGATGGGCCGCACCGCGGCCACCAGCGGCCCACTATCGGGCGGCAGCGCGGGGCCGGGGTAGCCCAGCGCCGCCCACGCTGGGTTGGGGCGGCCATCGGCCGGGCTGCCGCCGTAGTAAAAAAACATGCACAGCTTGCGCAGCGTCTGGAAAGCCTTGCGCAGCGGCGGCAGCCGCGAGCCGGCCCAACTCAGCAGTAGCGCCTCGCGCTGCGCGGGCGCAAGCTGGGCAAACGGCCGCAGCGGCCCCAGCCACGACAAGCCCAGCACGGGTTTATCAAGCAGGTCTAGCAGGTGCTCAAACTCGACCTGCGCGCCCAGCGGCTGCGCCCAAATGGCTTGCGTGACCAACTCAAAATCGAGCACCGCCGAACCGGCCGGCAAGTCGTTGAGGGCCGGCACAAAGGTGTCGGCCACGGCGCAGAGCACCGCCCGGCGCGCGGGCGTAAGCGTGAACATAATTCGGGCTTTTTAAAGAGCCCAAAAGGTACGGCGCGTTTGGCGAAGTAGTAGGCGTGCCGAGTAGTTTGGTGCGGGTTTCTGTTTTTGCGAGCGTAGCGAAGCAAGGGTATAATTTAGGATAGTTGGCCTGAATTGCGGAGTAGCCGCGAAGCGGCGGTATGTTGGTAGTTGGAATGGGTAGAGAGGGCCTTGAGCCGCAAAGCGGCGGTACCAAATGACAGGGTGCCGCCGCTTTGCAGCTCATTTTTACGAAACAGGTCACGCTACCAACATGCCGCCGCTTCGCGGCTACCTCGCAGCTAGGCTCAGGTAGCCGTGGCGGCCAGGCCGCCGGGGTGCAGCCACTCGCCGAGGCGGTTCTTTACTTCGGCGGGCGTTAGGTTGCGGTAGATTTCGCCCTGGCGCACCAGGCTTACCTGTCCGGTTTCTTCGCTCACTACCAGTACGATGGCATCGGTGGCTTCGGTGAGGCCCAGGGCGGCGCGGTGGCGCAAACCCAGCGCGGCGGGTACCTCGGGGTTCTGGCTCACGGGCAGGATGCAGCGCGCCGCTTGCAGCCGCCCCTGGCTGATGATGACCGCGCCATCGTGCAAGGGGCTGGTTTTCTGAAAAATAGCCAGGAGCAGGCGCTTGCTGATTTCGGCGTCGAGCAAGTCGCCCGATTCGGCGTAGGCGCTGAGGTCGGAGGCGCGCGAAAAGCAGATGAGCGCGCCGGTTTCCTGGGTGGCCAGGGTTTTGGCGGCGTCCACGAAGGGGGTTAGCGGCAGCTCGGTGTTCGACTTGCTTTCGCGCCGCCACCAGCCCAGCGGGCCGCCGCCCTCCAGCGCCACCTTGCCCACGTTCACCAGAAAGCGCCGGATTTCCTGCTGAAACAAAATGATGCTGGCCAGCACGCCCACGCTCATAAACTGCCCCAGAATATCGGACAACAGCCCCAGGCCCAGCGCATTCACTACCAGGTACACCAGGTAGAGGCTGAGGCCGCCCAGCGCCACGTTCAGCGCCACCGAGCCGCGCAGCAGCTTGTAGAGCTGGTAGAGCAGCACCGTGACGAGCAGGATGTCGGCCACGTCGACCAGGCCCAGGCGGAGGAAATAAAAGGGGTAGGGAAGGGTCATCTTTTAGGGATGAGTGGGGTTTTTTGGATGAGTGGATGAGTGGATGAGTGTATGAGTGGAGTGAGGGCGTCCGTCATGCTGAGCGGAGCGCAGCGGAGTCGAAGCATCTCTACCGCTTCGTTGAAGGGTCTGGACGAGGCGATAGAGATGCTTCGCTGCGTGGACACCAGATGAGCATGAAAGCCGCGTTCATCCACTCATCCTCCCATCCTCCCATCCTCCCATCCACTCATCTCAAACAGCCGCACTACCTGCCGCGCCTCGGCCACGTCGTGCACGCGCAATAACCGCGCCCCGCCGCGCAGCGCCCAGGCGTGCAAGGCGGTAGTGCCATTGAGCGCCGCATCAGAGCTGAGCCCTAAAAACTTATGCACCATCGCCTTGCGCGAGAGGCCCACCAGCAGGGCGTGGCCCAGCGGGGCCAGCTCGGGCAGGCGGCGCAGCAGCTCAAAGTTTTGCGGAGCGTTTTTGGCGAAGCCGAAGCCAGGGTCGAGCAGCACGTCGGCGGGCGGATGGCCGCCGTTGGCCTGGCGCAGCTTTTCGAGTTGGTCGCGGAAAAAGCGGAGAATGGTCAGCACCAAGTCGTCTGGATAGTCGGTGAGCTCGCGCATGGTTTGGGGCGTGCCTTTGAGGTGCATGAGGCAGTAGGGCACGCGCAGGCGGGCCACGGTAGGCAGCATGTCGGTATCGAGCGTGCCGCCGCCGATGTCGTTGACGAGGTCGGCCCCGGCGGCCACGGCCTCGGCGGCTACGCCGGCCCGAAAAGTGTCAATGGAGAGAAACGCTTGCGGAAACTCGCGCCGCAGGGCCGCGATGGCGGGTAGCACGCGGCGTAGCTCCTCGGCGGGGGCGATGTCGTCGGCGCCGGGGCGCGAGCTGTAGCCGCCGATGTCGAGGGCAGCGGCGCCGGCCGCCAGCATGGCTTCGGCGCGGTGCAGCAGGGCGGTTTCGTCGGCCGGGCGCAGGCGCGAGCCGGGGTAAAACGAGTCGGGCGTGAGGTTGAGAATGCCCATTAGCTGCGGGTGGCGCAGGTCGAGCAGGCGGCCGTGGGGGCTCTTCAGCGAATGAGTGGATGAGTGGATGAGTGGATGGGTGGGCATGGGCGACGGGGTGCGGCGGGCTAAATATCCGGCGTTGCAAGCGAACTTGCGGGGGCTTTCTGTTAAAGACAACCCACTCGCCGGGCGGGTTTTCACCGCAGAAGGCGCAGAAGATTTCGCAGCAGGCCGCGGAAGCCCGGCCAGCGCGGCCCTTCACTCATTCACCTAGTCGCTCCTTCATTCCTTGACTACCGCCGACCACTACGACCTGATTCTGGCCCGCTGCCGGGCGCTGTTTCTGGCCAAAACCCACGACTATGGCACGGCATGGCGCATTCTGCGCCTGCCGTCCGTCACAGACCAGATTTTTATCAAGGCTAATCGCATCCGCACCATCCAGGAAGCTGGCACGCAGATGATTGCCGACGACGTGGAGGGCGAATTCGTGGCCATCATCAACTACTGCCTCATTGCCCTGATGCAGCTGCGCCTGCCCGCCACCGCGCCCCTCGACCTGCCCACCGCCGAGGTAGCCGCCGCCTACGACCACGAAAACGCTCAAAACCGCGACCTGCTGCTGGCCAAAAACCACGACTACGGCGAAGCCTGGCGGCAAATGCGCGTATCCAGCATCACCGACCTGATACTGATGAAACTGCACCGCGTAAAGCAGCTCGAAAATATCGGCGGCGCGGCCCTGGTCAGCGAAAGCGTAGAGGGCAGCTACCGCGATATGCTGAACTATGCAGTGTTCGCGCTCATTCTCAGCGGTAAATGAGTGAGCCGATGCAGGGCGTCCGTCATGCTGAGCGCAGCGCAGCGGAGTCGAAGCATCTCTACCGCTTCGTTGTTAAGCGTCAGGAGTTAGTTCACCGATAGAGATGCTTCGGCTCCGCTGCGCTGCGCTCAGCATGACGAACGCCACCCACGCACTCATTAAACTCATCAATTCACTACCTCACCCACTCACCTATATGCGCCTCTTCACCCGCATTTGCTGGGCGCTGCTTGGCATCGTCTTTATCTTCTCTGGCCTCATCAAGCTCAACGACCCGGTGGGCACGGCCATCAAGCTGGAAGAATACTTCGAGGTGTTTGCCGTGGACGTGCCCAGCCTCACCGGCTTCTTCGAGTTTTTCAAAGGCCAGAGCCGCTTCCTAAGCATCGGTTTCAGCTCGCTGGAAGTGATACTAGGCGCGGCGCTGCTGCTGCGCTGGTACATGCGCCAAACGCTGCTGGCGCTACTGGCGCTGCTGGTGTTTTTCGGCTTCCTCACGTTCTACTCGGCCGCGTTTAATAAGGTCACGGACTGCGGCTGCTTCGGCGATTTCCTCAAGCTCACGCCCTGGACTTCGTTTACCAAAGACCTGGTGCTGTTGGCGTTGTGGGTGCGCGTGTTTACGGGGCAGCGCTACCTGCGGCACCGCTTCATCACGGGTACGGCTGGGCTCATGGCCATGACCTTCGTCAGCGCGTTGGCCATCGGCATTGGGGTGCGGGCGCTGGGGCACCTGCCGTACTTCGATTTTCTACCCTATAAAGTGGGCAACAACATCGGCCAGCTGATGAAGCCCGCCAAGCCGGCCAAGTACCGCTACACCTTCGAGCGCAACGGCGAAACCAAAGAGTTTGACGACTTCCCGAGCGACTCGACCTGGAAATACAAGGCCATGACCCTGCTCAACCCCGAGGAGTCGCGCCCCGTCATCACCGACCTCACGGTGACCGATACCGAGGGCAACGACGCCACCCAGCAGCTACTCACCGGCAACAAGCTGGTGCTGGTGGTGCAAAACTCCAACAAGGCCGACCGCGAGCGCTTCGAGCAGCTCAACGCCCTGTTTGCCGCCGCCGCCAAGTCGCGCAAGAACATCGGCATAATGACCATCACGAGCACCAGCGCGGGCAAGTTCGACGCCTTCCGCCACGAGGTAAACCTGGCCACGCCCTACTACTTCACCGACGCCACGGTGCTCAAAACCATGATTCGCTCGAACCCCGGCCTGCTGGTGCTGCACAACGGCATCGTGCGGGCCAAATACCACTACCACGATATTCCGGCGCTGTTCCAGATTGAAAAAGTGCTGTAGTTCAGGATAAAGTCGGCTGTCATGCTGAGCGGAGCGTAGCGCAGTCGAAGCATCTCTGCTGGATAACTAATCTCTGACGCCAGCAACGAAGCGGTAGAGATGCTTCGACTGCGCTGCGCTCCGCTCAGCATGACGGGCGGGCGGGTGCAACCAAAAACCATAAACTCATGCTTTCCTTCCTCTTACGCCGCCTGGGCCAGGGCCTGCTCGTGCTGGTGGGCGTGGCGGTGGTAGTGTTCTGCCTCTTCAACGTGCTGCCCGGCGACCCGGCCGCCCTGCTGGCCGGGCAGCGCTCCGACGTGGGTACGCAGGCCGCCATCCGGGCCGACCTCGGGCTGGATGAGCCGCTGCCCGCCCGCCTGCTCGGCTACCTCAACGATGCCTCGCCGCTGGGCGTGCACCGGCGCGACTCGGCGGGCGTGGCCCGCTACGGCGGCGTGGCCGTGCTGCCGCTGGGCCACGAGCAGGCGGTAGTGCTGAAGTGGCCGTATTTGCGGCGCTCGTTTCAGAGCAATGAGGACGTGCTGAAGCTGCTGCTCAACTACTTTCCTGGCACGCTGTGGCTGGCGCTGGCGGCCATGCTGCTGGCGGCGGTGGGCGGCGTGGCGCTGGGCGTGGCGGCGGCCCTGCGCCCGCAGTCGTGGCTCGATAGAGTGCTCGTCACTACGTCGGTGCTCGGTATTTCGGTGCCGTCGTTTGTGGCGGCCATTCTCATCGCGGTCACGTTCGGCTTCTATTGGAGCCATTGGACGGGCCTCAGCCTCACGGGGCAGCTCTACGAAACCGACCCTTTCACGGGCGAGCGCCACCTGGTGCTGCGCAATTTGCTGCTGCCGGCGGTGGCGCTGGGCGTGCGGCCGCTGGCCATCATCATGCAGCTCACGCGCTCCTCCATGCTCGACGTGCTGAGCCAGGACTACATCCGCACCGCCCGCGCCAAGGGCCTGAGCGCCAGCGCTACCGTGCGGCGCCATGCCCTGCGCAACGCCTTGAACCCCGTCGTGACGGCCGTGTCGGGCTGGCTGGCCTCGCTCATGGCAGGCGCGTTTTTCATCGAGTACATTTTCAACTGGAAAGGCCTGGGTACCGTGACATTGCGGGCGGTCGAAAACCTCGATTTTCCGGTCGTGATGGGCGCGACGCTGTTCGTGGCCGCCATCTTCGTGCTCATCAACATCGCCGTGGATATGTTGTATGCATTGCTTGACCCGCGGGTGAAGATTAGCTGACGAAGTGGGTTCTGTTTGCGTCCGTCATGCTGAGCGCAGCGCAGCGGAGTCGAAGCATCTCTAC